>JACRBH010000020.1 GCA_016234535.1 Chloroflexota bacterium | reverse complement strand
TGTTTACCTTCTTCTATCCAGACTATACTGTCGGCCTCGGAATTACACCGAGTCATGCCTGCTTTATGCGGTACCCATTTCCCAAAGAGGAAATTGTCACTGCCTAAAGAGGCTCGTGGGCTTTACCACCGATCGGGAATTGCACCCTGCCCCGAAGGTTATTAAGTTGTGTTGGGATTATATCTCAGGTTTATTAATTGTTTAAGAGTTTGTTGAACAGGATGAATTTAACTAAACAGGATTTTCCCGCAGGCGCGCCATTGCGTACACATCCACAAACTGACCATCGCGATAAGCGAACCGGTGGTGCGTGCCTTCGACGATAAATCCAAATTTTTTATACAGCCGAACTGCGGCTTCGTTGTCGGTGTACACTTCCAACTCAAGACGGGATAGATTCAGCCATTTATCGGCCAGGTCAACGGCGGCTTGCATGAGCGCGGTGCCAGCGCCTTTTCTCTGCCAGTCATCGCGTATGGCCATGCCAATTTGCCCCACATGTTTGCGGCGGGGATTGTTTGGGAATGTGAACAGGCCTAACTGTCCCACAGCTTCATTTTCAACACAAGCCAGCAATTGAAAAGACCCGTCCACTGGATCAGACAGGCGCTTGCGCCAAAGTTCAACTGAGGGAAATGGAAGTTGAAGCGTGCCACGGATGGCATTTGGGCCTGAGAAAATTTTATGTACCCCTTCGGCGTCAGACGGCTCGATACGGCGGATTGTAAATTCCATGTGGTTGTTTGTTTTGTCCATGGGAACCTCAAAGGTGTTTATATATCATACCTTTTGATTGTTGTTTCTCTACCGTACATGCCGTTATTTTTACCGCTAAGAGCGCGAAGAACGCAAAGATTTAAAGGTTTTCTTAGCGCACTTTGCGGGCTTTGCGGTTCAAATGTACGATAGAGAGATTGTTGTAAAAAAATAGGAGCGGCATAACGCCGCCCCTACGAATTACTTCAACTGTGACTTGATCTTCTCGGCAGTTTCCTTATAGCCTGCAAGTTTCTCACGCTCTTTGGCGACAACGGGCGCGGGAGCTTTGTTGGCAAAGTCGCTGGATAGAAGTTTTTCCAACCGATCAATGTGCGATTGAGCTTCGGTCAATTCCTTCTCAAGGCGTTTTTTTTCATCAGCAAAATCTAACATGCCAACCAACGGAATGTATATATCCCATGATCCGGCGACTAGCGCAATCGAATCGTTAGGTTTAGTTGCCGTAGGTGAAATAGTGAATTGGGATGGATCAATACCAGCTAATGAAGCGATAATACTTGAAGTCTCTTTTGCTAGCGCTGTTCTAACTCCACTGGCAATAATAGCAGGGATACGCTTTGCAGGACTCACGTTTTTCTCTGCACGCAGATTTCGTATGGTTCGTACCACTTCTTGAATAAGTGTGAAATCCGCGATCTTGGATTCTTCCCAGCCTTCGGGGTCACGCGGCTCTGGGAATTTTGCAACGATCAGCGCAGTCGGCCAGTCTTGAGTCAAAGTTGCGAGTTGCGAGTTACGAGTTGCGTTTCGCAGGTGTCCCCACACTTCTTCGGTGATAAAGGGCGTGAAGGGATGCAGCAGGCGCAACGAAATATCAAACACGCGCACAAGGGTTTCGACTGTCTGCTTTTTGGTCACTTCGTTTTGTAACTGCCCTTTTGCGATCTCAACGTACCAATCTGCGAAATCGGACCAGAGGAATTCATAGATTTGCTGACCAGCTTGTCCGTACTGGAAGTTCTGGAACTGGCGTTCCACATCGCGGATGAGGGTTTGGAGACGAGCCCATATCCATGAGTCAGCAAGAGTATAGGAATTAGGAATTAGGGGATTAGGGGGGCTAATTCCTAATTCCTGATCCCTAATTCCTTCCACTGCATTAATCACAAACCTTCCCGCGTTCCAAATCTTATTTGCGAAGTTGCGATTGGCTTCCACTTTCTTGATGCCGACGTTTGTATCATTTCCGGGTGTGGAACCCACCAACAGCGTGAAGCGCAGCGCGTCTGTGCCGAATTCATCCATGACGATCAGCGGGTCGATCACATTGCCTTTGGTCTTGGACATTTTATGTCCATGTTCATCGCGGACAAGTCCATGTAAATACACAGTATGGAACGGCGGGACTTCCGTAAATTCAAGTCCAGTCATGATCATGCGCGCGACCCAGAAGAACAAAATGTCATAACCCGTTTCCATGTAGGAAGTGGGATAGAAATATTTCAGGTCAGGTGTTTGCTCAGGCCAGCCCAAAGTGGAGAAGGGCCACAAGCCCGAAGAGAACCAGGTATCCAACACATCATCATCCTGACGAATTTCCTTCGAGCCGCAGGTGGCGCATTGGGTCGGGTCTTCACGCGCCACGGTCATGTGATGGTCGGGGCAATACCAAACAGGGATGCGATGTCCCCACCAAAGCTGGCGGCTGATGCACCAATCTTTGATATTGTCGAGCCAGTTGTAATAAACTTTTTCAAAACGCTCCGGCACAATTTTTATTTGACCATTGCGAACCGCGTCGAGTCCTTTGTTCGCAAGTGATTCCATTTTTACGAACCATTGTTCGGAGATCATCGGCTCGACAATTTCACCGCCGCGCTGTGAGCGTGGAATGGTGGTGGTGTACGGCTCGGTCTTGATGACGAGACCTGCGGCTTGCATGTCGGCCCAGATATTTTTGCGCGCGACGATCCTGTCCTGACCTTGATACTTGCCGCCGTTCTCGTTGACCTTTGCCTCTTTATCGAGCATGGAGATGATCGGCAGGTTGTGTCTCTGTGCGATGGCGTAATCGTTCGGGTCGTGACCGGGCGTGATCTTCAACGCGCCCGTACCAAATTCCATGCTGACGTAATCATCGGCAATGATGGGGATTTCGCGGCCAAGTATCGGAACGATGGCTTTCATCCCGATGAATTTCTTAAAGCGTTCATCCTCAGGGTGGACTGCCACAGCGGTATCCCCGAGAATCGTTTCGGGACGGATGGTTGCCACCGGTATGTACTCATCTGAATTCGCAAGCATATATTTGAAATAATATAACGTCGCTTGTTCTTCGTTGTATTCCACTTCCAAATCTGACACGGCAGTCTTGAGGCCGGGTGACCAGTTGATGAGACGCGGTCCGCGATAGATCAGTCCTTTCTCATAGAGGCGAACGAATGCCTCTCGAACTGCCCGACTCAGCCCCTCGTCCAGTGTGAAGCGTTCCCTGTCCCAGTCGCAGGAAGCGCCGAGTCGTCGAATCTGGTTGTAGATCATGCCGCCGTATTTGCGCTTCCATTCCCAGGTGCGTTCAACGAATTTTTCGCGGCCAAATTCTTCGCGGGTAATTTCCTCAGTTTTAAGAAGGTCGCGTTCCACCATGAGTTGCGTAGCAATGCCCGCGTGATCGGAACCGGGAACCCATAAAGTGGAGAAGCCTTTCATGCGGTGATAGCGGATCATCAGGTCTTCCACGCTGACGAACATGGCGTGACCGATGTGCAGTTCGCCGGTCACGTTGGGCGGCGGAATCGAAATGACGAACGGTTTGACGTTCGGATCGAAATCGGGTTTGTTGGGATCGTTATGCGGCTTGAAGAATCCACCCGTTTCCCACATGGCATAGATGCGCTGTTCAGTGGATTTGAAATCATAGGCTTTCGGTAATTCTTGTTTTGTCATTCTTGCTCCTTGTATCGTTGCGATGCCCATCCAAGCTTGACGGGGTAGACGCTCAGTTTTTCGTAAAGTTCGCCGGTATGCTGTTGAATATGGCGGATATTATAAATTTGCAGTTCCAGTTTGTTCGCGAGGTTGCCGGTTGCGCCGGTTTTCTCATTGAGATTCATAATCGGTATTTGTTCAAGGACATCCCGCTCGACGACAGCCAGCCTTTCGAGGATTTCCTCTTTCGAGAAGGGAATCCCCGGTTGGGAATGGCGCCTCTGTTCCCAACGCGGATAGCCCTTGTCGCGCGCCTTCAAATATTGGTGGGCATATCGGAGCGTATGATATGCGATAAACCAGAATCTATCCTTGTCTTGCGGGTTATCCCATGCTTCCGGTGGACATTTGCTGACCGCCTGTTTGAACATGGCAAGCGCAGCAAGATATTGAGATTGAATGACAGGTTTTATCTTCATGGATATTCCTTTCAAACAAATAAAAACACGCTCGTCCAATAAGAGGACGAAGCGTGTGCTCCGCGGTACCACCTCAATTCGTCGAATAGTCGCTTGGTCAATTCGTCTTGTGGTCGCTTGGCTACCTGACCATTCGACTACGAGACTATCTGACTATCGAACGCTCTTGCACTGACATTCATCAGTCCACGCTGTAACGGGCATTCCCGTGCTGGTCTAGTAATTGGTAATTTGTAATTATCAATTTTCTTCAGCAATTAATTCAGATGACTTCAGCGACTTTTTTCTGCGAAGGCTCACAGCCGGGACCTTCTTTTCTGTCAGAGAGACAATCACTTACTACTTCTGAATGGCTGGGATTATACGAGCCGGGGCGGGGAGAGTCAAGAAAAAATATGTCGCTGCGAGGCGCTCTTGTTCTTGGCCGAAGCAGTCTCTTAATAATAGGAGGTTGCTTCGGGCGGGAAAACATCGCCCTTGCAACTACATTATTTACTCAAGTTGCCTCCTTCCCTTCGTGTCACCCTGAGCGAAAGCGAAGGGTCTCCAAAACTAACGTAGAGATGCTTCGCTGCGCTACTAAGAAACAAGAATCTGTAGCGCGACATAAATGTCGCGCTACGAAAGCCGCTTTTGTTTCTTTGGCTTTGAACGGCGTTTTGTTCCGCCGTGGTTTTACTCGGCACGACACTCAAAGAGTAGATATTCTTTCAAGGTGGCAATTTGGATTACTTACTCACCTTACGCAAAAAAGTTGGATTGCGGACTTTAGTCCGCGTTTTCGGCAAGAAGCGGACTAAAGTCCGCAGTCCGAACAAAAAAATAGGCTCTCGAAGAAAACCGCGGAAGGTGAGTTACTTAATCGAATCCGCAATGGACTGTTCCAGCGTAAAAGTCGGTTCCCAGCCCATTTCACGTTTTATTTTTTCATGGGAGCAGGGCTTGTCAATATTCATCTGGGATGGACGGCGGACGCCGGGGTTGAGATGCAGAAAATCCAGCAGGGATATGAATTTATCCATGAGGCTCAACCCAAACGGCGACAACACCACAACGCGCAGGTTCTTTTTGATGTGTTTGACGATTTCGCGCGTAAACTCGACCATGCGCGCATTATGGGCCGAGACAATATATCTTTCGCCGCTGCGACCCTTCGTCAGCGCAAGAGTGACTGCGCGCGCCACATCGCGCACATCCACAAACGCGTTGACGTAATCCATCGTCGGCAGGAAAGGCATTTTGCGAACAGCCTTCACTATCATTTCAACACGCTCCGAGCCGGGGCCGAGGATCACGCTGGGATTAAGGATGACAACGCGCATTTCGTCCGACATTTCTTTCAATTCATTTTCGCTCAATAATTTTGTATAACCGTAAATATCGTCTTTGCGCTTGAATTCAAGATCGGGGATCATTGTTTCATCTGTGATTTGTGGTGGACGAAAATCAACGGCTGAAATGGAACTGATGAAAATAAAATTTTTGCATCCCGCCTCGCGCGCCGCCTGCGCCAGATTGTGAGTGCCGATCACGTTCGCATCATAAACTTTTTGCGCGTCTGCTTTTTTGAAGGAGATCATCGCCGCGTTGTGGATGATTGTATCCACGCCTTTGAGGTATTCTTCAAAAGTCTCAGGACGCGTCAATTCTCCTTGAACCCATTTCACGCGATCCAGTTTTTCAAGCCCGGGCATCATCTTACGCTGAGTGCGGACTAAGACTCTCAATTCACTTTGCGGATCGTGTTCATGAATTGCCTGCACAATATATTGTCCGAGGAAACCAAGTCCGCCGGTGATGAAGTATGTGGCCATGCTGAAAATTATACAGGCAATCGCAGTCAAAACCATTGATGCTATACTTGCCCCTGTTTCATCCCAAATCAATCAAGGAATTCAACATGGATCTCAGCATAATAGATTTTATATTTGCAGGTTTGGCCGCCCTTGCTGCGGGAGCCATCAACGCGCTGGCTGGCGGCGGAACTCTCATCACGTTTCCCGTGCTCACCTTTTTAGGTATTCCCGCTGTCGCCGCGAATGTAACCAATACCGTGGCGCTTTGCCCCGGCTATTTCGGCGGCACGCTCGCTCAAATGAAAGACCTGCAAGGGCAAAAGAATCGGCTGTGGATCATTATCCCGGCCAGCATCGTCGGCGGCGTGCTTGGCGGATTTTTACTTTTGCAAACGGGTGAGAAACTTTTCAAAGACCTTGTGCCATATTTGATTTTGCTTGCTTCCGGACTGCTTGCCATTCAAGACCCCGTCCGCGCATGGCTGATTCGCCGCATGGGCGAAGGTCACGGCTCGAAGCTGGAAAAATTGTCATGGCTGCCGGTTGGGCTGGCTTCGATCTATGGCGGATATTTCGGCGCGGGATTGAGCGTGATCGTACTCTCGGCTTTGGGATTAACTCTGGAGGACACGCTCACGCGTCTTAACGCCCTGAAACAGGCTGTGGCGTTCTCGGTCAATGTCGCCGCTGCGATATTTTTCCTCTTCTCCGGCAAGGTTCTTTGGCCTGTGGCATTGGTGATGGCTGTTGGAGCGCTGCTGGGCGGCACACTCGGCGGGAAACTCGCAGGCAAAGTCAAGCCATCCACCCTGCGTTGGACAGTCATCACCATCGGCGTGATCGTTTCGATCATCTATTTGTTGAAATGACGATTTTGAACGCGGACTTCAGTCCGCAGCTTTAAAGCAAAACGCGGACTGAAGTCCGCGCTCCAACGAATTATTTATTCGTATCCGGCAATACCAGCGGCACATTCAAAAACGGATGCTCGACAACCTGCACCGGCAGACAATATGCTTCCGAAATCAATTCGGCAGTCAATACTTCGCGCGGGGTACCGATCGCTTTGAGGTGACCACCGACAAGCATCGCGACTCTGTCCGCGTAATGGGAGGCGAGATTGAGGTCATGCAATGCGACCAAGATAGCGAGATTTTCATTATGAGCAAGATCGTGAACCAATTCCAACAAACCAACTTGATATTGCAAATCCAAATGCGCGGTGGGTTCATCGAGCAAAAGAATCGGTGTAGATTGGCATAACGCGCGCGCCAGCAACACACGTTGACGTTCGCCGCCGGATAACTCTCCCACGCGGCGGTCGGAAAATGCCAGAGCGTTGACTCTGCTCAAGGCCTGGCGGGCGAGTTCTTCATCATGAGAAGATGCCTGACCGAGAAAACCGAGATACGGAGTTCGTCCCATTAAGACGGTTTCCCAAACGGTGAAGGCGGGCGGCAACGAAATTGCCTGCGGGACAACAGCGAGATAGCGCGCGCGTTGAAGCGGAGTCAGCGATTGGAAGTCATCGCCGTTCGTGCGGATGTGCCCCGTGGATGGGATCACCCCACTCGCGGCGCGGATGATCGTGGATTTGCCCGCGCCGTTGGGACCGATCAGCGCGAGCACTTCGCCGTTTTTTACATCGAAGGAAATATCGTGCAGGACTTGATGTCCGTTATAAGAGGCGGAGAGATTTTGGATTTTTAGCATGGAAAAATTCTTTAACCACAAAGGACACAAAGAGCACGAAGGTTTAAGATATTTAGAAAATCAAATACCAATACAACGCGGTTTCATTTGCATTTGGTCGGACCGCTTTATAAACATTGCGGTCAAAGCCGCTTAATATAAATCCGTGATTTTGATAAAGAGTACAAGCCGGGACGTTATCATCCTGTGTTTCGAGCATGATGCCGGGAAAGTTATTCTCACGCGCCCATTGAATTCCATGTTCGAGCAGTGTACGTCCAAGGCCACTTCCGCGGAATTCGGGATTCACAACGATGTCATCAATGTACGCAAATTGATTCCACCATTCAAGCATTTTGATTCGCCCGGCGAGTTTCGCGGAGCCGTTGGATTCCGCAAAAAACACCGTGGGACCAGTTTCTGAAAATCCGTAGTTTGTATCTTCGGCGGGAATGTCTCTTTCGTACGGTTCAACATCAACAACCAAATATTTGAGTTGTTCATTTTCGATTTCAAGCACAATCCTTGACCGCACGATGAACTTGCGCGAAAACTCATTTGCCTTCGGCGCATTTTGCATGTCTGTTTTGTGAATGATGAAATCCATAAGCTACCAATATCCTTGATTCTTTGCACGGCGCAAAACCCAAAGGAAGAAAGGCGCGCCGACCAGCGCCGTGATAATGCCCACGGGAATCTCCTGCGGAGCGAGGACAACGCGCGCGAGAATGTCTGAGATCAACAACGCGGATGCGCCGCCGAGAATTGACAGCGGAAGCAATCTCCGATAATCGGGACCAAGCCACAGCCGAATCAGATGCGGAACGATCAGGCCGATAAAGCCGATGATGCCTGAAAATGCTACAGCGGCGGCAGTGGCCAGCGAAGCGGCGATCAACAAAATGGTTTTGATGCGCGTGACGTTCAATCCCAATTGCTGTGCCTGGTCGTCGCCGAATTGTAAGAGGTTGAGTGCGTGCCCGCTGATGAGGAGAATGCCGAGGCCGATGATGAGGTAGGGGAGAATGGCGAGGATGGCCGTCCAGCCTGCCTGACTTGCACCGCCGAGCAGCCATCCCAATGCGCGGCGGACTTCGCTGGTGGAGCGCAGCATGAGGAAGGAGGTCAGCGATGTGGCGAAGGATGAAAAGGCTACACCGGCGAGAATTAAATTTGTGGTCGGGATGGTCTGCCCGACTCGTGCCAGAAAATAAACGATGAAGACTGTTAATAATGCCGCGATGAAGGCCGCCATCGGAATTGCCATGAGACCCCAAAATGTGTACGGCCATTTGATGGACATGGCGATGACCGCGCCCAGCCCCGCGCCTGATGCAACGCCGATCAAGAACGGATCAGCTAGCGGGTTGCGGAACAAGCCTTGATACGCCGCGCCGCTTCCGCTCAATGCCGCGCCTGTCAATGCGATAAGAATTGTGCGCGGTAATCGAATCTGCCAGATGATGAATACAAAAGTCTCATCACCCACGCCGCGTAAAATATCCCATAATTCCTTTGGGGAAATAAATACAGAGCCGATCGCAAGGCTGAGGATGAAGGCGATGGATAAAGTAATTAAGGAAAGAAAAAAAGGGTTACGACGCATGGCGGGGGAATGTACAAATGTAGACAAGTACACAAGTAAACACGTGGGGTAAACCTGTTTACCTGTGTACTTATTTACCTGTTTACTTTTTTATTGAAACAAATCGGGGTGCAGCAACTTTGCCAATTGCTCGAGACCATCCACCAAACGCGGACCGGGGCGGCTGATGAGATTATCGTCAATCGGGAATATCTGATTCGATTTCACGGCTTCGATGGTTTCCCAACCCGGGCGGGCGAGGACTGATTCGGCGCTCACGCCCCACATCGAATCACCGAGCAAAATAATGGACGGATTCGAAACGACAATTTGCTCCAGGCTGATCTGCGGATACGGGTCAGTCAATTCATTGCCGATATTGAATCCACCGGCGCGGGCGATAAGCAAATCGCCAAATGTGCCGGGTCCGTAGGTGTATGGCTTGGCGGGATCGGTTGCGTCAATTTCATAGAACACCGAAGGCCGCGCGCTGAGCGGCATGATTTTTTCATCCACTGCGGTGACGCGCGCCTTGAGCGAATCAGTCAACTTGGTTGGGTCTTCGCCGGTCAACTGCGCCACGATCTCAAGGTTGACATACATTTCCTCAAGCGTTGTAGGGTTCTTCAAATAATAAACGGTCAGCCCCAAATCTTCGAGCTGCTTCACGAGTTCGGGCGAATTGATTTCTGCCGCGAGCACGAGATCGGGTTTCAAAGACACAATCGTCTCGACGCTGTATTCGCCCATCGAGCCGCCCACGCTTGGAAGTGCTTTGGCCTCTTCGGGATAATCTGAAAATTCATCGCGGCCAATGACTTGATCCCCTGCGCCGACAGCATACAGGATTTCAGTGTTGGATGGAGCCAGCGAGACAACGTGCTGCGCCGCTTCATTCATGACGACAGACCTGCCCAGCCCATCTATGAGTGTTGCTGCGGCTGACGGTTGAGTCGCCACGGCAGCTTGAGGCGCGCAGGCGGTCATCACCAGCGCGAGGAGTACGGTCAAAAAGAAAGTTTTACGTAACATTTTATTCTCCGAATATTTTGTAGCGCGACATTCATGTCGCGTTGAATGGGGCGACATAAATGTCGCAGTACAAGAATCAAAATCCCCAGCCAATGACTGGGGAGGTTGGAGAGGCAATCCGACTAAGGCCGCCATCCACCTCCTTTCCACGAGAGTGTGATGAACCGATCAAAGGCGGGCGACCTGACTTAGTTAGTCACGTAGTCTGGGAGTCGCTTTGTCTACTGGTCTTTCGACCACGAGACTATTCGACTATTTGACTAATTGACTACCTTTACAGTTGCGGGACAGTGTTGGATTCACACCAACTTCGCCGCGTTTTGATCTTATGTATTGATGAAGTTATTTTACCACCGAGTTCTGCGCAATGCTTTTTAGCAAGCCGCGAAAGAGTAGAACAAAAAATGGATGCAGCAAATACCAAAATAAAAATCCGCCGAGGCCGTGCGGAGTAAAGAATACAGTTTGCGCCAGGTAGTTTGATGCGCGGCCTTTCTTCCACTCCACCCAGCCTTCACCGGGGAGTTTCATTTTCAAACGCGCAAGGATTTGATTATCTCCAATGGTTTCAATGGCGAATCGCCCGTCCATTTTTATGATAGCATCGAACATTCTTTCAGGCGTTGTGTCGGCTTTTATTTCGCGGTGGTCTATAAAAAAACCTTCATGTCTCAGAATCTTTGTCTGACCATCCCGGTCATCCCAAACCCGCTCGATCTTGTGAGGATGCAAATGCGTCAACGCCTCCCTGACGGTTGATTCAAAATCAATGAGATTCACTTCGGGATAGATTCTGCGCGCGTCGTTGTGCATGACCACACTGTCACTGGACAGGCCTCCCACCAGCGCATACGCAATCGGGCGCGGCACAGGCGTTGTCAGCCCAATGCCAAATGCCATGAACCAGACCGGCACATAAGGCAGTAAAAAGAAACTGCGTTTAAGTCCGCGGGCGCGCGCGTAAGACAGCATCAGTTCCTGATACGTTGTGACGTTTGGTCCGCCGATCTCGAAGACCTGACCGTGTCCATCCCAGTTATCCAGTGCGGCTAAAAGATAGTCAATCACATTTTGCGTGGAAATGGGCTGGGATTTGTTCTTCACCCAGACTGGCGCGGGGATGATGGGAAACAGTTCCGTCATAAAGCGGATCATCTCAAAGGAAATGCTTCCAGAACCGGCAATGACTCCCGCGCGAAATTCTGTGACTGGAACTTTCCCCTGCCGCAAAGTCGCGCCAGTTTCTATCCGCGAGCGCATATGCGGAGCGATATGCTGCTCCTCGTCCGCGAGACCGCCGAGGTAAATGATGTGTTGCACGCCGGCAGCTTCTGCTGCGCGCGCAAAGTTGCGAGCGCCTTCCAACTCGCGTTCGGTGTAACCGCGTCCGCTGGCCATGTTGTGGATCAGGTAATAGGCGGTATGCACACCCTCAAATGCAGGCGCAAGTGTGGATGGTTCGGTCACATCGCCCTGAATAACTTCCACTTGCGGGAACCAGCTTTTGTTCTTGAGTCTTTGCGGCTGCCTTGCAAGCGCGCGGATTTGATATCTGCGATCCAATAATTGCGGAATCAATCGGCTGGCGATGTATCCGGTTGAGCCGGTGACGAGGATGAGTTTGGACGATGTCATTGCGAGGAGCGCTCTTTCTTTTTGCGACGAAGCAATCTCCTACATACTTGGAGATTGCTTCGGGCGGGAATGCACCGCCCTCGCAATGACGAGATCATCGTTCCACCTTGAACGGCGTTTCATCGGGATCAATCACTTCATCAAATTCACGCGCGGCGAGGTGACCACTGAATACGGCCTGTGCAATGATGTTGGGCGCTTCAGCATCTCCGATACGTCGCAATGATTTTAATTTTCCTTCCGCAAGCGCGGGTAATAATTCGTGATAAAGCGCTTCGTTGGGAATCCTGTCTGTGACCATGACGACCGCATCGCAGGCGAGAGTCGATTCGGCGGAGGTGATGATGTTCGTGACTGTGGCAGTCGTCGGGGAAAGAGATGCGATGCAATGATCCGCAAGAAGAGTCACATTCAGTTTGTGCAAGCGCTTGAGGATGCGTTCCTGTTCGAGGGTGAATTGAGTCCAATAAGAAATGGACGGGGCGGGAGTCATCAATGTGACTTCGCAACCGTTTTGCGCGAGAAGTTCAGCAAGGACGCCGCCCATGTAGTAATGGTCATCATCGTAGATGACGATTTTTCCTGAAGGTAAATTATTGTTCATCAAATCGTCGGGCGTGAAGATATTTGCATTGCCCTGCACGGGGCGCGCGAGGTGTCGTCCCACGCCGTCGTTTCGCCATTTTGCGCCAGTTGCGAGGATGACATGCGGCGCGCCCGCTTCGAGAATATCTTTGGCGGTCATTGGGCTGGATGGATAAAAATAAATATTTTCGATTTTTTGAATTTGCGTGAGACGCCAATCTATGACGCGCCGCCACTCGTTGAGGTTGGGAAGATTTGATTCGAGCGCAACGCGCCCGCCTGCTTCACGCTTCGCGTCGGTGAGCACGACATGGTATCCGCGCTGACCGAGGGCGCGCGCGGCTTCAAGCCCGGCAGGCCCAGCGCCTACGATAAGAATTTCATCGTTTGATTTCTTTGGCGCGATGATTTCAGGATGCCAGCCGCGCCGCCATTCCTCACCCATGGTTGGGTTTTGCGTACAGCGGATGGGAACGAAACGGGTATCACCCGTGACGCAAATATTACAGCCAATGCACTCGCGAATATCTTCGTGACGGCCTTCTTTTATTTTATCCGGCAGGAACGGGTCGGCGATGCTTGGGCGCGCCGCTCCGATCATGTCCATGACCCCGCGCTCGATGGCAGAGACCATTGAGTCGGGTGAGGTATATCTGCCAACACCTACAACGGGTTTCGTTGTAAGTTTCTTTACAAAGGAAATATATTTTTCCTGATGGCCTTCTTTTCCAAAACGTGAAGTGAGCGAGTCGTTTGCCCAATTGCTGATGTTCACGTCCCAAAGATCGGGAAGCTCCGCGAGCATGGCGACGATGTCATGCGCTTCGCCGTCGAATTGCATCCCGTCTGCGCCGAGCAATTCATCCACAGCAAAACGGACTGCGACAGCGCAGGTATCGCCAACGGCTTCTTTTGTATCTTCGATCAATTCACGAAAAAATCTTGTGCGGTTTTCAAGCGAACCGCCGTATTCATCAGAGCGGTCATTGTCTTTAGACATGAGATGAAAGGCGAGAGTCATGTTGTGCGCGGCATAGCAGTAGACAATATCGAAGCCCGCCTTCTTTGCGCGGATGGCCGCGTTGCGATGCCACTTGCGGACTTGCTTGAGGTCATCTTTGGTTGCGGCGCGAGTCTGCCCGGGTTCATATCCACTGCCGCCGGTGATGCCCGATGAGTGCGGACCGAACGAAGAGGCGCGCGAATATAAATTCGAAGCGTCGTGACTGTTGTAAGTTAATTCAATGCCAGCCAGCGCGCCATGCTTATGGACGGCTTCGGTCATCAACTGCAATGAGGGAATATCATCATCGCTCCAGATACGGCCCTCGATGAACGGCGAGAGATCACTGGTGTAATGGATCTCCGTTTCCTCGGTGCAGACCACACCCCAGCCACCCTCGGCTTTCATGCCGCGCATGGCTGCCAGTCCCTTTGGCATGAGATGACCAAATCCATTGCAATGGGGCACTTGATAGAATCGATTCGGCGCGGTGACGGGGCCGATCCTGATGGGTTGAAAGAGAATATCGTAACGGGAGGACATGGGGTTTCCTTATATCGTGGTATCAGTAGGGGCGACCCGCCCATCGAAAGCCGCTTGCTGGATAATCATAAAGGGCCGCCCCTGCGTGTAAGGCGAACAAATTGTTTGCAACCTCACCTTACGCGGTAACGCGAGACGCTTCGCAGTCTCGCAAAATGCGCGACATTTATGTCGCGCTACAGACTGGACTGCATAACGTCAATTGCAACTTGTGAGATCAGGAAAAAGAGCGGACGCATACTCATCCATCAGCGATTCTGATTCGACCGGGAAGACGATCATCATCCCCACTACGCGCGTATCTGTATCATTAAGCGCCCAATATTTGATTTTATAATCACCGCCCTCTTCAACCGCGTTGAATTGATACAGTCTCAAACTGCCGCCCGACTTACATTCGGATAGGGCTTTATAACTTTCATAATTTGCAAAGACAATCTGCCAGTTTTCATTGCTGAAAAAGGTATCGAGATCGGAGTCGCCGTATCCGCAGGGGAAGATCAGCGCTTCGACAAACCCCACTGCGCCCAGCGAGTCGCTGTTAAATGTTACAGACACGCGGCTTGATTCAACGGTGTAGCTTCGCGTCCACTCGGTCCCGCTGAAAATTTCATCCGTATAAGCCAGCGCCCGGTCAATATCGTTTTGCGTGGGTTCGGGGGAAATACAGCCGGACATATCCACTATCGGCGCCAGCGTCGCTGCCGCGGATGGTGGAATGGGAGTGGATAATACCGCGCCCGGTATTTCACAGGCAGAGAGAAGGATTGCAGCTATAAAGAGGATGGATGATTTTATTTTCTTCATTGGGTCCTCATGAAATCAGTTTTTTTGTGAGTATAGCACGCGATAATAAAATTGCCCGGACGGATTATCCCTGCCAGCAATTCCAAATCTGAACCCCAGTAATCACAAAATTGGGCGGTTTGAGCCGCCAACCATCCACGAATAGATCATGTGGAGTCTTATCATGTCGTACCTATGCCCCTTAACATTGTCTGAATAAATCATGCCGCACCAAAGTTGGCTTTTCCACACGGTCATGTGTATCCTTGATAGGAAGGCTCAGTGATTATCAAGGAGGAGCATATGCGTGACCGTCCCAAATTTGGTAAAGGATGAGTAAGAAGCAAGAAGCCACGCAAGAGAGGCAGTCTGGTTGCAGATTAGGCAATCAGACTGCTCAAATTCAACCCGCGCGATAAGTGATTGCCAGCAAAGACAATCAAACGGCTAACATTGAGGGCAGATTGCTCGCGTTTGCAGCCTCGCATCGAGCGATAATGCTCTTTGACCCACCAACCAATACAGCGTTCGCAGCCATTGTTGGTTCCGTCTAATTTTGTATGTCCCCATTCATCTCTCCAAGTTCGATAAAAAGTAAGACGCGGCCATAAGTTCCAGCGATCCAAGAACAGATTCCGCATCCGATAAGCGATATCAAAGTGTTTGCCTTTGGCAGGTTTGCGCGCATTGACATAACGCTGGTCTATCTGCTCCAGTTCTTCTTGTTCGTGCGGTTGGCGGGAATGAATGAACATTTTCAGTCGCGCCAAATCGGCTAAGGCTTGTTCTGAAGAACTACCGATAGTTTCCAATGACCGACCTAGCGGACTGGGTTTCGATACGCCGTGAAGAACAAGAGCGCGGCTACTCAACCATCAGCCCTCGCAATGACATAATTTTGGAAATGGGGAAAATCTAATGTACAATTCCCGCCATG
This sequence comes from Chloroflexota bacterium, assembly GCA_016234535.1. GTDB lineage: Bacteria > Chloroflexota > Anaerolineae > Anaerolineales > Villigracilaceae > Villigracilis. Next base: position 27,647 of record JACRBH010000020.1, on the reverse strand, counting down.
CCATTACTGTGGATAGCGCTTTCCTTTATTACAGGCATTGTCATTGCCAGTTTGATTTCTCCTTCCGTGTATCTTTTGCTCGGCATCGCAATCGCGCTTTTACTGGTCTTCATCCTTCTCCGCCTTCCACGATTTTCAAACAACCCAATCTCAAGCCTGCTTCTCCGCTTTCCGCTTTCCGCCTTCGCCTTAATCTTTCTCTACTTCGGCGCAGCATGGTATCAATTCCGTCAGCCGAACATTGACGCGTTCCACATCGCCTTTTATAACGACCGCGATTACGAGATGCTGGTCACTGGCACGCTCAGCGAGCCGCCGGACTACCGCGATGCCTACACAAATCTGCGTCTCAACGTGGAAGCCGTGGATTCAGGCTCCGGCGACCTGCCCGCCTCAGGGGTATTGCTGGTGCGCGTTCCGCAGAATCAAACCTACGAATATGGTCAGCGCGTGCGGGTGCGCGGCGATCTAAAGACTCCGCCCGAAAATGAAGAATTTTCATATCGTGATTATCTTGCGCGCGACGGCGTTTATTCCTATATGACCAAGTCCGAGATCACGACTCTGCCGGGCAACGGCGGCAACACTATAAAAGCGGCTGTCTATAAACTAAAAGACAGGATGCTCCAAAACACCTACCGCCTGTTCAACGACCCCGAAGCATCCTTGCTGGCGGGCATTTTGCTGGGCGTGGATACCGGCCTCACCAAAGATTTGCAGGATGCATTCAAGAACACCGGCACAGCGCACATCATCGCGATCTCGGGCTTCAATATCGCCATCATCGCGGGCATATTCTTTTCCATGTTCAAGAACATATTCGGCGAACGCCTCGGCGCAATCTTTGCCATTCTCGCAATTGCGTTTTATACTTTCCTCGTCGGCGCCGATGCCGCAGTGGTACGCGCCGCATTGATGGGAAGTATCTCATTACTGGCGCGTCAGCTTGGCCGGCGCAACGCGGGCATGAATGCGCTCGCTGTGGTTGCGCTTGTCATGGCAATCATCAACCCGCTCGTCCTTTGGGATGTGGGCTTTCAACTTTCATTCTTCGCCACACTCGGTCTTATCCTTTACGCGGAACCATTTTCAAATTTCACAGGCAATCTGATTTCCAGAATTACAAAAAGTAACAACAGTGCCCTCACCAGAATCGTCAACGATTATGTTATCCTGACATTCGCCGCGCAGCTTACCACCATTCCGATCATGGCCTATCATTTCAAACGCATCTCCCTTATTTCGTTCGTCGCCAATCCTTTCATCCTGCCGGTACAACCCGCAGTGATGATCATCGGCGGGCTGGCTGTTTTCGTCAGCCTGATCTTTCAACCGCTCGGCCAACTCATCGCCTGGTTTGCGTGGCCTTTTTCGGCATATACAATTCGCATGGTGGAATTATTTAATAAGGTGCCGCACGGGACAATCTTTCTTGGGGATTCCTCGCTTTGGATCGTTTCTGGCTTTTACATCGCGCTCTTTTCTGTGACGTTGAACTGGCCGCGCATTAAAGAATGGTTCAACTCTCTGGCATCGTCACTTCGAACCGTCGCCCTGACAGCGACTCTCGCCATCATGTTTGCCTGCACCGTTGTCATCTGGCGCTCCACCGCAACCGCCGGTGACGGCCAGCTTCACATTACATTCCTTGAGGTCGGCTCCGCCGATGCAATTCTGATTCAAACACCCGAAGGCAGGAACGTGCTTATCAACGGCGGCGCGAGCACATCCGATCTTTCCGATGAACTCGGCAGAAGGCTGCCGTTCTTTTCACGCAAGCTGGATTGGCTCATCATCGCATCCACGCAGGAGGAGCAGTTAGCTGCGCTTCCGCGTGTGGTGGAGCGGTATCCGCCCGATAATGTTTTGTGGAGCGGAAATATCCAGGCCTCATTCTCAGCCCAAGCGCTGGACAAATTCTTTGCCGATAAGGGAATCCCCGTCAGCCGCGCGGAAGCAGGACAAAAGCTCGAGCTGGGTGGCGGCGCATTTATCGAGGTCCAGGCCGCAGGTCCGAAAGGAAGCGTGCTCTTAATCCGATATAAAAATTTCAGCGCCCTGCTCCCCATCGGCCTCGGTACTGGCACGCTTGAAGAACTCGAATTTGGGAATAAGGTCGGCAAGGTGGATGTGTTGCTGCTCGCAGATTCAGGCTATGCTCCTTCCAATCCGCCTGACGTGGTTCAGAATGTGAACCCGCAATTGGTGGTGTTGGATGTTGCCGCGGGCGATGAAAATGGTCTGCCTGCGCAGGAGGTGCTGGATGCGCTGGATGGATATTCAGTGTTGAGAACAGACCGCAGCGGCTGGATCTCTGTGATCACAAACGGCGACACAATGCGCGTGGAAGCAGAACGCGAGTAACTGGGATTAACGTACCCATTGCGCATGTTGCGTGGATGCTATCGCTTGACTCATAAATAAGCAGACTATTTATCGAAAATTACAAGTAAAGATCATCTTTTGTTTACCAAACTTTGCGATACTCTGGAAAATATCGTTCACAAAAAAAGGAGAATGAAATGAAATCACTTGGTTTACGCGCTTTTGGTTTTTTTGTCGTACTGGCACTTGCCACGCTTGCCTGCGCTGTTCCGGGCGTTGATTCTTTGCTCAATCCGATGCCCGCGGATGATTTTTCAGACAGTTCCAGCGGCTGGGGAACGGGGACCGACGCTTCCAGTTCGGTGGAATATGTGGATGGGGGCTTGAAGATGAGCGTCTATCAGACATTTTATGTGACCTGGTCAACCCCCAACACTGATGTGTATGAGAACGTTCATATTGAAGTTAGTGCGGTAAGCTCAGGCTCAGACCCGCAGTCATTCTACGGAATCGTCTGCAACGAGCAGGGTTCCACAAGCTCTTTCTATTATGTGGGTGTAACCCCCGAAGGCTACTACGCATTCATCAAGTCTGCTGTTGCGCTGGATGATGTGTATTTGAAGGAAGGCAATTCGGATGCGATTGCCGCCGCAGCATCAGGCTCCATGCGCATTGGGCTGGATTGCGGCAATGGCTCGCTCGTCTTGTATGTAAACGGCCAGCAGATCGATAGTGTGGCAGATGCCACCTACACAAGCGGTGTGGTGGGCATCTTTGCCGCAAGCGACGATCTGGAAAACGGCGCGGTCGTAACGTTCGATGATTTCGCCATGTCCAAGCTTGGGCAGTAATCTCTGGTTATTGTAATGTCACAAAAATCCCCGCACAAATGTGCGGGGATTTTTAATTGATGTATAATGCCATCACTTATTGTTATTTTGACTGAAAAAATTTAAAGGTATTAAGAAAATGGCAGAACTGCTTAAGACCACAAAAATCGAAAGCAATCCAGACGGGCAAAGCAAACGCCTTGTCATCGAAAGCGCGCGCAGTAATGAACACTGACGCGCGTTTTTTGTTAACCAATATCGGTTCCGCAATTTGGTCCTGTTTCGACAAATGGAGAGATGTATGGATAACATGTTGACCATTACCAAAAGTATGGAAGGAAATGTCGCTGTGCTGCATCTTGCAGGCAGGCTGGATGGGCAGAGCGACAATGCGCTTATAAAATTCGCACAGGATGAGCATAATGCCGGCATGAGATTATTACTGCTCGATTTGAGCCAATTGGATATGCTGACCAGCGCGGGTTTGCGGGCGTTCCATACCATTTACAAACTCTTTTCACCCAGGGCTGAAGTTGAAGAATGGGAAAGAAAACATCGCGATGAACCTTATAAGTCAACGTACTTCAAACTCGCGGGGATAACTCCGGAAATTTATTACGTTTTGAATATCGCGGGCTTTTTACACAATATCCCCGTATTTGCAGACCTGCACGATGGCCTGCATTCGTTCAAAGATCAATCGGTCTCGTAACAACTTTGCGATGGGATATCTTTTACTTGAAGGCGGCGCGGAATTCGGCGGGCGCATGTCTGAGCCTGATTTGCGGGCCATAGAACTCGCCGGCGGATTCGATTCCCCGATCTGTATTTTTCCCGCTGCCGCAGCACCAGACAACAATCACAAACGCGCCGGCAGGTACGGCGTCCGCTGGTTTGAAAGCCTTGGAGCAAAGAGAGTCTTCGTTGTGGATGTGACCGACTCAGCTTCGGCAAACGACAAATTTCCTGTCGCTTCCATCCAGACCTCGCGCCTGATCTATTTACTGGGAGGGTTTCCCCGCCATCTGGCAGAGACTCTCGAGAACAGTGCCTGCTGGCGCGCCATGTTGAAAGCTTATGAACAAGGCGCAGTCATTGCCGGGAGCAGCGCCGGGGCAATGGTCTTATGTGAGCACTATTACGATCCCTATGAAAAGAAATTATTGCGCGGCTTGAATTTAATTCCCAACGCATGTGTCCTGCCGCATCATAATAATTTTGGAAAATCCTGGCCGAAGCAGTTGATACAGGAATTGCCAGATACAACATTGATCGGCATAGATGAACAAACAGGCATGATCAATGACAGGGATGGCATGTGGAGCATCCACGGGGCGGGGAATGTCACCCTATATCGTATGGGAAAGACCGTCGTTTATATGCAAGGCGAATCGCTCTCGCTTTGATTCATCCAATATGATTCACCCACTGGAGGAGCCATGGATATTACTCTGAAGATCACAAAAGAACAGGCACAGGCAAAGGTACCCGTCACCGTTTTCCACTTGCGCGGATGGCTGGATGCGCAAAACGAGGAAGCACTCCTCGCCGCGGCCAGGGACGCGTATGAGGAAGGTTCCCGTTTCCTTCTGCTCGATCTTTCCGAAGTGGATACACTCACCAGCGCCGGGATGCGCGCCGTGCAAAAGGTATATAAACTTTACACGCCGGCAGAGGAGCATTTTAAAGTGGCGCGCGTGAAATTATGCAACGCGCCTCCGCAGGTCTATCATGTGCTGGGCATTACCGGCTTCCTGCAAAATATTCCCAATTACGAGAATATGCAGTCTGCGATTGATTCCTTTACCGAATGAGCTCGTAATACACAAGCGAGTGCAATACGGCCACAGAGGTCACAGAGAAAAAGCTCTTTTCCGCTGTGACCTTATTATCCTGTGGGCTGTGGCCCAATAATTTTTACATGGGTGGTTTTAGATCGGGCTACAGCTTTCTCAAAGTCGAAAATTCTTAACTCACATTACGCGGTAACGCGAGATTTATCTCGCAAAATAGGCGAGATAAATCTCGCGCTACAGGCTGGACTGCGTAAGGTCAGTTCTTAACGCAAATTACGCGAAAAGGCGAACACTTGCGCCGCACGCCAGCGCAGGTGTGATGCGAATTTTTTATTGAGTTTCGCGAAAATTCGCGCTTTTCGCGTTAGCCTTGCTGCAAACTTGAAGACATGTCAACCTGCTTTGAGAAAACCGTATAGACCGGGCATGGATTTCCTAAGCAATCTATCATCTTCCAATAAGGAAGTTTCTTTAGAATGGGAGCATCTTATTCGTAACGTTCCGCATTTATTTGACATCCTGCATAAATAGCCAAAGAGATATATGAGGAAAACCCCTTGAAATTCTTCCTCTCTCTGCCATCTTATTACCCTGTAGGCCGTGGCAAAATAATTTTTGCAGGATACCTATTAAAAGGAGAGACCAGCCATGACCAATTTATATAAATCCATTCCCGTTCGTTCCTCCGAGATCACGCCCAAACAAGTCTATCTTTCAAGGCGTGATTTTATGAAGGCGGCAACACTTGCCACAGGGGCGGCGCTATTGACCGCCTGCGCGCCGTCGGTGGCGAATGCTTCAGAGAATACCGGACCAGTTCCAACGTCCGATGCGACCGATGAACTGGGTGATAAGGTCAATTCCTATTCCGATATCACAAACTATAATAATTATTACGAATTCAGCACCAACAAGGAAGCCGTCGCTCCCCTTTCAAAAAATTTCAAAATGGCGCCGTGGACGGTCGAAGTCGGCGGACTGGTCAACAAACCAAAATCGTATGGCGTGGAAGACCTGCTGAAACTTTTCCCAGCTGAAGAGCGCATTTATCGCCTGCGCTGCGTTGAAGCATGGAGCATGGTCATCCCGTGGAATGGATTCATGCTATCGAAGCTGCTCAAAGCCGTGGAGCCAACATCGGATGCGAAGTATGTCCGCTTTGAAACGCTCATGGATAAGGAACAAATGCAGGGACAAGGCAGCCCGTTCTATCCCTGGCCGTATCAGGAAGGCTTGCGGCTTGATGAAGCCATGAACGATCTTACGATCCTGGCCACTGGTTTATATGGCGAACCCCTACCCCCTCAGGACGGCGGCCCAATCCGTCTCGTTGTGCCATGGAAATATGGATTTAAATCCATCAAGGCCATTGTAAAAATCGAGCTGACTTCCGAAAGACCCAATACAATGTGGCAGACCATTTCGCCGAATGAATACGGTTTCTATGCCAACGTAAATCCCAGTGTGGACCACCCGCGCTGGTCACAGACAACCGAACGCCGGATCGGCGAACTAAGCCGCCGCGCCACCCACATGTTCAATGGCTACGGGGAACAGGTCGCGCATCTTTATGATGGCATGGACCTGGCCAAACACTATTAATGAAAAAATTTCTCTCCACATACACCCCGCTTCAAATTGCCATACACCTCTATGCATGGTCTACGATTCTACGCCTCATCATCGAAGCCGCTACCGGCACCTTATCGGTCAACCCCATTCAGGAACTGGAACAGCGCACCGGCCGTCAGGCCATCACCCTGTTGATACTATCCCTGGCTTGCACGCCCATCAACACGATCTTCAAATGGACCGAACCACTTAAACGCCGCCGCACCCTTGGCTTGTACGCCTTCATGTATGCCGTCGTTCATGTCATCATCTTTGTCGATCTCGACTATGGCCTCGCGTTGAGTCAAATCGTAAAAACCATCCTGCAAAAACCGTACATCATCGTCGGTGTTATCACGTTCCTTTTGTTGATCCCGCTCGCCTTCACCTCGTTTGATATTTGGAAGAAGCGCCTCGGCAAAAACTGGAAACGCCTGCATCAACTTATTTACTTGATCGCGCCGCTGGCCGTTTTGCACTTTGCGTGGAGTAAGAAAGGCGACCTCTTCTCACTATCAGGCGACATCATCCGCCCATTGATCTATGTACTGGTCCTCAGCATCTTCCTGATCTTCCGCATCCCTGCGATTCGAAAAGCGCTCGCTTCTTTTTCACCCCGACGATTGATCCTGCCCTCAAGAAAGAGTCAGCAGCCCAAAGTGGATACGCCCTGATTAAAACCATCCGCAGATTTCACAGATTATACAAATCTTAAAATCAGTGAAATCTGCGGATTGCGTGTTTCTAAAATATTCCGCGCAGCAGGAGCAGCAAACCAATGATCGCCAGCGGAACGCCAATGATCGCGCCGATGATCGTCAGGCTGACGAGCACGCCCACAAGGATAAAGACGATGCCAAGCACCATCGCCACAAAGCGGCCGGTCATTTCCACGATCACAGACAGTAATTTCCAAATCGCGGCGAAAGGCCATAAATACCAGGGAACATGATGTTTTGTTTGAGTAGTCATAAGAGCCTCCATGGTTTATATACGCGGGTTTTGAAAAAACGACGCAGCTCGAATCATCATCCAAAAAGTACGCAGAAAGGCTATAATCCCGTTTATGGAAACAAACACTCCCCCGACTCCCCCAAAAACCAGAACAAAAAAGTCCATTCCCATTATGCAGGAAGAAATTATTGAAGAGGAAGAAATGATCGACTCCTCTGAAGAAACCGTCACCTTCAAAAAAAGCCATTTTTATTCGGTGCTTGTCGTTTTGGCATTTGCGGCAGGCGTGTTGTTGGGATACGTCGCCTGGGGCCGTGACACTCCTGTCGCCGCGGCCCCGCCTTCAGGTCAGGCCGCGGCAGCGCCCGTCGCCACACCCCAACCGCAATATAGACGCTACGAAATTCCCACAGACGGGTATCCAAGCCTCGGTCCGAATGATGCACAGATCGTTATCGTCGAGTTCAGCGACTTCCAATGTCCATACTGCCGCAAATTCCATGATGAGACTTATCAGGCATTGCTCGATTCCTATCCGGGACAAATCCGCTTTGTATATCGCAACTTCCCGCTTACATCCATTCATCCAAGCGCAATGCCTGCCGCGATTGCTTCTTTGTGCGCGGACGACCAGGAGGCCTATTGGGACTATCACGAAAAATTATTCAGCAGTGACACATTGGATGAGACCACCTATATCCAATACGCTGCCGATCTTGGACTGAATGTTGACACATTCACTGCCTGTCTCTCAAGCGGCAGTCATGATACAGATATTCAGAAAGACATGGATTTCTCCATCAACCTGGGCATACAGTCCACACCGACTTTTTTCGTCAATGGGCTTGCCCTGGTAGGCGCACAACCATTGGCTAACTTCCAACAACTTATCGACAAGGAACTGGCTGGCGAAATCCCATAGCAATTGCCATGTCGTTGCGAGGCGGTGCATTTCCGGCGAAGCAACCACATCAAACATTACAGAGTTCACGGCCTTCTTAAAGTTTCCGCGAACTCTGTTTCTTTTTGGTATGATGACAACTGTTCAATCACTCTAAAATCTTACTCCTTGAGAGGGACGCATGAATAAATTTGTGGCAGTTGCCGGGAATATCGGTGTTGGAAAATCCACGCTTGTAAAAATGTTATGTGAAGAAATGGGCTGGGACCCATTCTACGAACCCGTGACTCAGAACCCCTACCTTGCGGATTTTTACCAGAACATGTCTGCCTGGGCCTTCCATTCGCAGGTCTTCTTTCTTACGCACCGCCTGCGCTCACATCTGAGTCTTATCCAGCATCCGAATTCAGTGATTCAGGATCGCAGTGTTTATGAAGATGCGGAAATCTTCGCGGAGAACCTGTATCGTCAGGGAAATATTCAGGACCGCGATTATCAGACCTACCGTGAATTGTATGAGACTACGGTGCAATTCCTCCCCCCGCCGGACCTTGTGATCTATCTCCGCGCATCTGTGCCCACACTCCTGAACCGCATCAACTCACGCGGACGTGACTACGAGCGCAAGATCACGCCCGAATACCTGCAAAACCTGAATGAATTATATGAGTCATGGATAGAGAATTTCACGCTTTGCCCCGTGCTGGCCGTCCCCGCAGATGATCTTGATTATGTGGCGCATTCCGGTCATCTCCGCCTGGTGGTTGCCAAAGTGGAACAAAAATTAACCGGAAAAGAAGAAGTTGTTTTCGAAGCAGAAGAAGTGGCAAGAGCAGCGGAGGATTAGGGAAAGTAAACAGGTATACAAGTAGACAGGTAAAAAAAACACGTACACAGGTTTTCTACTTGTGTACGTGTTTCCATGTCTACATATTTACTTGTGTACGTCCTTACGCCTTCCCCAACACCATCGCCAACAGCGCCATTCTCACATACAAACCATATTCCATCTGACGAAAATATGCGGCGCGCGGATCGTCATCGAAATCTGGTGAAATCTCACCAACACGCGGCAGCGGATGCATGACTGCCATATCCTTCTTTGCCGCTTTCATAATTTCGGGGTCGATTACATACGCGCCTTTTACTTTTTCGTAATCATCAGCGTTTTCGAATCTTTCCTTCTGAACACGCGTGACATACAAAATATCTGTTTCTGGCAGCACTTTTTCAAGTGATGAGTATTCAGCCTGCGGAACTTTCTTTTCCGCCACTTCATCCATCACCTCCTTGGGCATCTTCAAAATATCGGGCGAGACATAATTCAACTTGATATTGCTGAACTGCGAAAGCAGGCGCGCCAGCGAGTGAACGGTGCGGCCATATTTCAAGTCGCCGAGCATGGTTACGGTCAGGTTATCGAGCCGTCCCAATTCTTCCATGATGGTGAAAGCATCCAGCAAGGCCTGTGTCGGATGTTCGCCCACACCATCGCCCGCGTTGATGACAGGCTTCCTGGCTGCCTTGGCCGCTATCGCCGCCGACCCCGTTTCAGGATGGCGCAGCACGATCACGTCCGCATAACATTCGAGGGTACGGATGGTATCAGGCAGACTCTCACCCTTCGACACCGACGAATATTTCACTTCGCTGATCGGGATGACCGACCCGCCGAGTCTCTCCATCGCCGCTGTAAATGACGACGATGTTCTCGTGGATGGTTCATAAAAAAGATTTGCCAGAATTTTTCCCTTGAGCAGATCGAACGTCCCGACGCGCTCGACCATGCCGCGCATCTCATGCGCCACACCGAACACATACTCCAGATCGTCGCGGCTGAACTGCTTGACGGACAAAATATCCTTGCCATACCAGTCGGCGTTCTTATTTTCACCGAAAGGCAGGTGGGGGGATGATGATTGAGTTGGCATTATTTAGTCTCCTGGTCATTTAGTTTGATAGTCTATTAGTCAAATAGTCGAATGATTGGAATGTCTTTTGACTATTTGACTGGGGACTTCGGGACTATTTGACTAAGTCCCGTTTAATCACATGGTTCACGCTATATCATTTTCCTGCTCGCCTCTCGCGACGGGCGGGCTGATTCTGTCTCGACAATAATTTTCTACCTTTTACAAAACTTCCGAAGCCTTTAGACTTCGGAAGTTTGAAAGTTGAGTCTATATTCCAACGGACGTTTCCAATCCATTTTCTTTTGCGACCTCATCCAATATGATCTCGACATCGTCGATGAAATGATCGAGTCCATCCACGCGTTCTGCGAATCCCGCGCCGAGCAGGCCCAGATCACCCGCTGCGCTTTGCCAAAATTTCAGGTGGTCACCATCCAGCACATCTGCGGACAATGTCCATGTGTGGAAGAGCGGCCAGAGCGCGGCCAGGGGAATCTCCCCTTCCAGCATGGCGATAATGGCTTTCTCGTAATAGTTTGCGCGCGTTGTTTGAATTCGAATATCCACATTTGCATTTTCACTGGCGAGTTTGAAGGCATATTTCCAATCTGAAACCCAGGTTTTTAATTTGTCAGCATTCACATTGTTCGCGCCGACCAGATGAAATGCGGTGGCAGTCAGCTCAGGTTTTCCTGCGGCTCCAGCGCGTGCGGGGAATTCAAGCAATAACCTGCGTTCCTGAATGGGTGGACCGCTCAATTCCGCAACGGCGTTGACCACGTGATAAAGCGACTTCATATACTTTCGTACTTCCTTCGGCCCGGCAGAGTCCACTTCGGTTAAGTCCATCCAGATCTGGCGGCCATGTGAGAGCAGTTTGCGGCAGCGCTGCAGCATGAGCGGAGGCTGTTCAAAGTCAAAGCCTGCGCGCAGACTGGCTTGCACGAAATCGAAGAACTTTTCGCGTTCGTACAACAAAATGGGATCATACATTTCGTAGCCGAGCCACGGGTCACTGCGAAGTTCGCGCGGCGACTTGAATTCATCCTTTGTGCGGCGGCTGATATCGAGGTGAAAGTCAGGGGTGAGTTTTACGAACTCACGCACCTGCTGAGGTTTATTCTTATAAACGAAGACAATGTCAATATCGGCTGTGCCGCCGAGCATGGGGTCAACATTGAGCAGGGAACCTGTCAGATATGCGGCGATAATCTCGGGATCATTATATGCCCGCTCCTGGGCGGTCTCTTTGGCAATACGGAGAAGCGATTCACGAGTTACGCGCATAGGTGTATCCTTTATCAGCTAGAGCAATGTCGCTTGAAACGGAGCCAGCCCCAAAGTCTCGCGGATGCGGTTCTCTATCCGCTTGAGATGCCCGGGGTTATTAACAATATCATGTTCGTTCGAATCGATCTTCAACACAGGCGCATGGTCAAAAGGCTTGCTGAAAAAATCATCATAGGCGTGATTGAGTTCGTCGATATAAGCCCGTTCCATTTGCCGCTCATAAGGACGGTCACGAAACGCAATGCGCGACATCAACGTATCGGTGCTGGCTTGCAAGTACACAAGTAAATCTGGTTTGGGAATTTTTTCGCCGAGCGCCTCGTGTACCCTGTGATACATGGTCAGTTCATCGCCCTGCAAGTTGATACCCGCGAAGAGCGCATCCTTTGCGAAGGTGTAATCAGCGATCAGGTTTTTTCCATCCGCCAATATTTTCGGAACGTTATTGTTTTGTTGATGATAGCGGCTGAGCAAAAAAAATATCTGAGTCTGAAACGCATAACGCGCGCGGTCTGCGTAGAAATCAGAGAGAAACGGGTTCTCTTCGAATATCTCCAGCAGGACTTCCGCTTCAAATGTGCTTTGCAGCAGGCGGGCAAGTGTGGTCTTGCCGACGCCGATCACCCCTTCGATGGCTATGTACATGAACGAATGCTCCCTGAATAAGTTGAGGCAAGGATACCATAAGTTAAGGACGAATGAAGAAGGATGAATTTGCTCCGGAACGCGGACTTCAGTCCGCGTTGCCTCTGTAAAATTGCAGACTAAAGTCTGCATTCCGCTTAATCTGTGATTTACTGAATTTGGAAGATTGTATAATGGGAGGATGTCTCGAATTTGTATTGTTCCGTATGTCGAGGGGACGGGCGGCATGGCGTCTTTCCGCTTGAAGTTTGAACAGGGACTTCGCGCGCGCGGCATTGACTTTACTCACGATCTTTCTGCCAACGCTGACGCAGTTCTCGTCATCGCAGGCACGCGCTTCCTGCCTGACCTGTGGCGGGTGCGGCGACGGGGCATTCGCGTCATCCAAAGATTGGACGGCGTCAACTGGGTTCAGCGTGCGCGCTGGACGGGGCCGCGCTATCATGTCCGCGCGGAATATGGCAACGCAATGCTGGCGTTGATCCGCGCGCGCTTTGCTGACAGAGTCATCTATCAGAGTCAATTCATCCGCAAATGGTGGGAAGATTGGTATGGCGCGGCGAAAGTTCCCGCCTCTGTCATTATCAATGGCGTTGATTTGCAGACTTATACACCTGACGGTGAACATGATCGTCCGACGGATCGTTTTCGATTATTGCTATTAGAGGGAAGTCTGGCTGGCGGTTTGAATTCAGGTCTATTCCATGCCGTTTCACTGGCTGAAAAACTTTCCACAAATTTTCCAATGGAAGTTGTGGTGGCTGGCAAAGTGGATAATGCAACTCAGAACAAATTACAAAGCAAAGTGCCTGTCAAATTTCTTGGCACAATTCCACGCGATCAAATTCCAACTCTGGCGAGGTCGAGTCACATGCTGTATTCGGCAGAGGTCAACCCGCCCTGCCCAAACTCTGTCATCGAGGCAATGGCGTGCGGATTACCGGTCGTTGGTTTCGACAGCGGTTCGATCAAAGAGTTGGTGACCGATGACGCGGGCTGCATTGTCCCTTATGGCGGGAATCCCTGGAAATTGGAAACGCCTGACATTTCCGCGCTGGCTGAGTCAGCGGTGGATGTGCTGACGAAACAGGATCAGTTCCGGGCGGCGGCACGGAAGCGGGCCGAGTCGGCTTTTAGTCTCGATCAAATGGTGGAGTCGTATCTCAAAGTATTGCTGGACAGTGGACGGTAGTCCGAAGACCGTCCATCGTTAAAAGGATATTGAATGAGCTTTCGCAAACATTCGTATGATCTTCTCTGGTTGAGCATTGCGCTGCTCATTCTATTGAGCCTTGCTCTGCTATTACCGCTTTCCCCGCAAGATTACTGGTGGTATCTGCGGCTCGGTCAGGATGTGGCGCAGAGCGGATCAGTGCCGACGGTTGACACTTATAGTTTTACTCAAGCAGGAACATCATTCTTTTATCAATCATGGCTGGCGGCTTTGGTATTTTGGAAGACATATCAGGCAGGCGGATTGGTACTTACGTTTTTTCTTCGCGCCGTAGTGATTGCCATAACATATACATTGCTCTGGATTTTAGTTCGGAACGCGGGCGCAGGTCCGCGGCTGGCGAGTTTACTCACGATATTGGCGGCATTGGCGGGGAGCAGCAACTGGTCGTTTCGTCCGCAATTATTTATTTATCCAATTTTTGTTTTGACATTATTCATCCTCGCAAAGTGGACTCAAGGTGAAAAGCGCGGATTATGGTTGCTGCCTGTCCTGTCCATGTTATGGGTCAACTTGCATGGATCGTTTCCATTGTTATTCGTTCTTGGCGCATTTGCATTCGTATTTGGCAAAGGCAATAAGAAACAACTTGCGATTGCGTTTGTCATTTCAGCCCTCACGATTTTTATTAATCCACATGGAATCTATGTGCTTGGGTATGTGAAGGATATGCTCAGCGCGCCGTCCAATCAACAATTCAGCGTGGAATGGATGCCAATGGTCAACCGCGGCTGGCAGGCGAATTTATTTTTCGCGTGGCTGTTGATCTTCGCGCCGCTGGCGGCTCTTTCGCCCCGTAAATTATCTCTGCTCGAATGGGTTAATTTTATATTCTTCGGCTGGCTCGCGCTTCTCGGAATCCGCTATGTGATCTGGTTTATTTTCATCATGGTGATTCTCACCGCAAGTCTGCTGGCGGAATTCGGCGCGCGATATCTGGATAAGCCAATTGAAAAAGAAAAGCCTGTCATCAATATCTTTGCGGCCTGTCTTTTACTTTTGATTCCTTTCTCGCTTTTACCGGGCTTTCGTGATTCGTGGTGGCCTGATGCGCCGCGCGCGTACGACAATGCAAACCCAATTGAAGCAACGGAATGGCTTGCCTCACATCCTGAACTGACGGGGCCGCTGTGGAGCGACTTCAGTTATTCGAGTTATCTCATCTTCGCCCTGCCCTCCCGCCCGGTGTGGATTGACACACGCTTCGAGTTATATCCGCCTGAACAATGGGAAAAATATATAGCAATCGCAAACGCGTCTCCGCAATGGGAAAATCTTCTGGGTGAAGAAAATATTCAACTCGTCATGTTATCTGCGGGGGGCGAACCATTGCTTATAACTGCCATGAAAAACTCGAATCAATGGTGCGGGATATATCGTGATGAAGATGCCATGATTTTCAGTAAGTCAACAGGCGGATGTCAATGAGCCGCTATTCTGGTCGACTCGGTTTGCAGCAGCGCGTACTTCCCAGTTATCGCGTTCCTTTCTTTGACCTGCTGGCTGAGTCCTGCGAAAATGGCATGAGTCTATTTGCAGGCTTACCCCGTCAAGTGGAAATGATCGCCAGCGGCGAGACTCGAATCGCGCAACTGAAACAAGCTGAGAACATTCACCTGTTCAACGGCGGATTTTATCTTTGCCATCAAAAGGGAATTGTCAACTGGCTCGAAGAATGGAATCCTGATTCCCTGATCGTGGAAGCAAATCCACGCAATATTTCAACGCCATCTGCTGTCAGGTGGATGCATGCCCGCAGACGAAGAGTCATCGGCTGGGGACTTGGTGCGCCGCGTGTCAGCGGAATTAAACGCAATCTCTGGCTGGCGTTTGTCAATCAATTCGATGCGATGCTCACATACAGTCAGCGCGGGGCAGAGGAATATGCGGAGCTTGGCTTTCCGCGCGAGAAAATATTTGTAGCGCATAACTCAGTTTCGCCAGCCCCGACCTTCGACCTTCAACCTTCGACCCTTAACATTCAACCAACCATCTTATTTGTTGGAAGATTACAAGCTCGCAAAAAACTTGACTCATTACTCCGCGCCTGCGCTGAAATGGAATCCAATCCGCGCTTGATCATTGTTGGCGATGGACCAGAACGAACTTCATTGGAGGCGATTGCCCGGGATGTGTATCCTGCCGCAGAGTTTGCCGGGGAAAAGCACGGGGCTGAGGTCAAACCCTATTTCGCAGAAGCAGACCTATTCGTCCTGCCTGGAACCGGCGGACTTGCCGTCCAGGAAGCAATGAGCTACGGTCTGCCCGTCATCGTGGCAAAGGGAGATGGCACGCAGGACGATCTTGTCCGCGAAGGGAATGGATGGCAGATCAATCCCGATGATTATGACGCGCTGGTTTCCACAATGAAAAACGCACTGTCGGATGTGGCGCGTTTGCGAAAGATGGGAGCGGAGTCTTTTCGAATCGTTTCGGAAGAGATCAATATTCAGAAGATGGTGGATGTGTTTGTCGACGCGTTGAATACAGTGCAAAGCCAAGGATCACAAGCGGGATAAAACCGTTCAGGATTTCAACTTGCAACCCGGTATTGTAGACAAGCAGGAAGACAGCCAGGAAATCCACGGCAAGGAAAAATAACGCCGCAGGGATCAATCCGCCTTTGCGCTCACTGAAAAAGAAAATGATCGTTGCAATAGGGATAAGCAAAAGCAATTGATCGTACGTCCATATGTAGGGAGTGATGAGCAAAGTCAATGCAATGGAGAGGGAGAAGGCATTCAGCGGGGTTACATGCGGGAAGCGCACAAGCAGCCATAAAACAAGACCCGTCAAAACAATTGCGGCAACCCCGCCCACTGCCAGCACACAGGATTGCTGCTGATTACAGGTCAGATGCGCAAGTCCCCAGACGGTGGGAGAAAAGCCGAAGGTTTGAGCAAGTTTCCCACTGCCGACCTGCCAGTATTCAGACAGCCAATGCAGATCATACAATAACCCAGCGGTCAGCATCAAAAGCCCTGCAAATGCCATGCCCCAAAATGCGTGAGTCATTTTTCGCCGCAGCAGCCAGATAACCAATAATGGAATCAGCACTGCGCCCAGATTCGGTTTGAGCATCAGGAAGGTGAATAGAAAGCCGCCCCAAAATGGTTTGTCCCTTTCAAACAAAAAAAGACTCCCAACCAGCAGAAGCAAAAGCAACCCGCTGATATGGCCTGTGGTTACGCTCAATACAGCGGGGCGGAAAAAAATAACGCCGATCAAAAGGTGGATGAGAAGCGGTTTGGCCTTTGGACTCTCCCGAGTCAATGGCAATGCCAGCGTGACCCCCAATATGATAAACAATGTAGCCGCGACCCACAGAACATGCGCGGCACGCAGAGGCAACATCCCCAGCGGAACAAAGAAAAACGCCAGCGGAAGCGGATATAGAAATGAATGGTCAATCATCTCGCCCACCCCGTTTCCTGCATATCCATCCACCCACAGCGCAGTGTCGTACGGGCTTTGTCCGTTGGCAACCAGATTCCCCGCCAGCCAAAACGGTACGAAGTCGCTATAGTCTTTCTGATAATCTATCGAATTGACAATTCTGATTGCAACAGCGTAGGACAGCCAGGCTAAAAGCGGGATAATCAAAATCAACCAGAAGCGGCCCAGCCTGTTGGGGAGAGTCATGTTACATTGCTTGCATAAACTTTTATTTTTTCACCAGGCCGCCGTCTACAAAACCGCGTTTGCCGCTCGTGCCTTTCACGCCCAACCATTTGCCAGCCTTGCCAATTTTCGCGGCGGCTGTTCCCGCATCCTCGGTCACTGTGAGGCGCGCGCCGCTTTTTTCCGTGGACACAATTGCGCTTTTCGTGGACGCTGTTTTATAGATTTTTGCGCCGGCGGATTTGACCACGACGATCAATTTTGTTTTCTCCGGCGCGGGTGTGGACGTGGAAACAGGCGCTTCATCTACTGGACTTGAAACTGGTACTGTTTCAGGGGCAGGGGTTGCCGTTTGAACTTTCTCCAGATACCATGCAGCCGCGAAGCCTTCGTGACCCTTGTCATCGCGCACGCGCACCCATTGATTGACCGCGCCGATCTTTGAAGCGCCGTCAGATTCAACAATGGTCAACACTGAACCCGCAGGCGCAACGGCAACGATGTTGCTCGGGCTGGATGTGTCTATGCTCGAGCGGATGTTCAGGCCCCAGGCCACGTCCGCTTTGACTCGGGCTGAGTTACTGCTCGTTGTAACCGTACCAGCTACCGGCGGAGTCTGATCCGTGCCTGTCGTTGAAGTCGAACCCGGTACAGCGATCCCTCCGCTGGCTCCAAAACATTCGTAAATGATGACATGCATAATGGAGCGTTTGAGCGGGTTGCCCTGACTATAACGCGGCATGAGATAAGTTTTTTTGTTGACGTCGGTTTGATAGGGCCACGGGTCGAGCATGAGATAGTCGCTGCCTTCTTTTCCGTAAAGAACGACCCAGTGTGTGAGCAGGCCGGGCGCGGGAGTGCTATCCACCATCACAATGACAGGTTGACCCGCCGCAATGGACGCGTCGATCAAGCCGAGCGGCGCGTCTGTATTTTGACAGGAGATATTGCTTTTGACGGTAACCTGGGGATAAACCTGACTGACGGCTCCCCAAACAATACCCGCGCTGTAAAAACCGTTCACGTTTTTTAATTTTTGATTGAGGCTTTTGGGGGTTTCAGTAAAGCCATGTCCGCTGATCAACATGGCCGTGCTCGTCAGCGCACAGCCGACATATCCAATCGTATCGCCGGGATCGCCAAAGCCGAGAATATCCTGTTTCCATTTCGGGTCTTGCTGGGAGTAGTACACGAGTTGGAACGTCATGGGTCACCTCATTAATTAAAGTTGAAAAACCACGATGGATTGATTATAAAGAAGAAAGCAGACAAAGTATATTCCAATTGTTAATACTTGAATTCGGTCTTACAGTTATATCTCTGGAGCACCCACCGTCACAGCAATTTCATTCCACATATTTATATATAAAATCATTACTTGATTAAGTAAATCAGCAGCCCATTTGTACATTGTAGACTTATCCGGATAACCTCGAAAATCCAAAAAACCTGGTTCTGGATTAGCTACTTCAAGGGCTAAGCCCCAAGTTCCATGAATATTGTTAGATATGACTTGGTAAGCTAGTTTTAAATCTTGCCCCTCCGTGCTCACATTAGTAGCTAACTTACTGAAATTAGATCCAAACCAATTATGCTTTCTCTGTTTTTTCTCAACTTTAATTTCATCAATAATGTTCTTATCAAAACAAGCAAGCTGTTCTAACATATCGTCATACCCATTTTTGATACCATCACGATCTTTAGACGATTCTAATTTTTCAAGATATTCCAAACAACCCCAGGCAGATATTTTTTGTGCAAGATATTCCATTTTATCTTGACTGAAGGATAAAAAATACCTTACTTGAAGGAAAATTTCAAACATCTGGCGATGATGAACATAGGCCACCATCGATAAATCTCGTTCTTCACAAAGTACAATTACTGCTGCAAAATGACGGCGTGCTTTGACTAACGAATACCCTAAAAAGGCTCTTATGCCAATAGAAGGATTCTTTGTCCAAGGCTTTTTGCAAGCATCCGAAACAGCGATTAATGCATCTCTCGCCTTTAATATAACTGCTCCAAGAAATTCTAGATTTTGGGTCTCACTAATTATTTCTTCTTGATCAGGCATACTCATTTTCGGCCTTTATGTTAGTGTCTTTTATCCAATTTTTTTAATCAGCTCAAATTCCCATCTTTGGCGGCGAGATGCTACCGAGAATATAGTCTTGCAAATTGCTTTATGATTATACACTCGGCGCCAATATATTTTCTTGTTTGATATACTTCCCAAAATCTTATGGACATTTCTCAAACCATCCATCTGCTCGGCGACCTGCTGGGACAGGTCATCTCGGAACTTGAATCGCCGCTGATCTTCGAGATCGAAGAACGAATCCGCGCGCTGGCAAAGGCGCGCCGAAGCGGTGACCTGTCTTTTGCGGCGGATCTGCAGCGGGAAGTCTCATCGTTGAATACAGAAGAAGCGCGCGCCGTTGCCGCATCCTTCGCCGCCTACTTTGACCTGGTCAATCGCGCGGAGGAGAATCAGCGTGTGAAAGCCCTGCGACGGCGCGAAGACGAAAAATATCCCGAGCCTATTTCAGAATCCATTAGACATGCGATAGCGACTCTCAAAGAGCGCGGCATCACCCGCGAGCAGATGGAAGACCTGCTAAAAAATCTATCCATCGAATTGGTGCTGACCGCTCACCCAACCGAAGCGCGCCGCCGAACCGTGCTTTCCAAGATGGAGCGCATCACGTACTTCATCAATCAGATCGACTCAGGCACGCTCTCTTTGCGCGAACAGGAAGATGCCATTCAATCCTTACGCAACGAGATTTCGGTCCTCTGGCTTACAGACCGCGCCCGCGCCGCAAAATTATCCGTGACCGATGAAGTGAAAACGGGACTGTATTTCGTCGACTCATTCTTCTGGAATACCATTCCAACGATTTATGATGATCTCGAAAAAGCGCTCGAACGTTATTACCCCGGATTGCACGCGCCCAATACATGGTTCAAACTCGCCTCGTGGATCGGCGGCGACCGGGATGGGAATCCCAACGTCACTTCGGAAGTGACCGCCGAAACTTTGCGCCTGCATCGCGGTTTGGCTGTGGAGAATCACCGCAAGAGTTTCCAGGAACTGGCGCGTCATTTGAGCGTGAGTTCCAACCGCATCCCGCCGCCGAAAGCATTAATGAATTGGATCGAAAAACGCAGGCCATTCGCTCCGCACATTGCATATATTGAACAAAGATATGTCACGGAACCGTATCGTCTCGTGCTGTCACTGCTGGCCTCCGACCTGGCCGAAGCCTCGCGCGAAGATATGAAGTCTCATTTGTTGCAGAGCTATTCACACCGCGCCAAAATGCAATTGAGGAATCTCACCGAACCTCTGGAAATCATCGCATCCGCCATTCCCGAAAGACTCACGCTCGATGATCTACAGGATGTGCGCCGCAAATTAATGGTCTTCGGCCTGCAAGCCGCCAGGTTGGATATCCGCGAAGACTCAAGCCGCTTCAACGCAGCTCTCGGCGAAATCTTGCGCGCCTTGAATCTTGAATCCGATTTTGAAAACCTGCCCGCCGATTCAAGAACTGAATTGCTCGCGCGTTTGTTGAAGGAGCCGACCCCGCAGCTTTCCAATCACCCCGGCGTAACGTCAACGACCGCCGAAACCTGGTCATTGTTCCAGCTCATCGGGCGGACTTATGAAGTGTATGGAAGCGAGCTTCTCGGCCCCATTGTCATCTCGATGACTCATGCCGCGTCGGATGTATTGAGCGTGCTTCTGCTTGCCAAATGGGCCGGGTGCAAAACCATCCCGCAGATCACGCCGCTCTTCGAATCAGTCCCTGACCTGAAAGATGCGCCGCGCATTCTTGAGTCTCTTTTCACCTCTGAAATTTACCGCGAACATCTTACGTCACATGGCAATGAGCAAATGGTGATGATCGGCTACTCCGACAGCAACAAGGACGGCGGTTATCTCATGGCGAACTGGTCGTTGTATGAAGCGCAGGAGGAGATCACGCGCGTTGCGCAAAAACACAACGTCAAGCTGACCATCTTCCACGGACGCGGCGGAACCATTGCGCGCGGAGGCGGACCCGCCAACAGCGCCATCCGCGCCCAGCCGGCCGGCAGTATCAATGGTCGGTTTAGGCTGACCGAGCAGGGCGAAATTATCGCCCTGCGTTATTCCAATCCCGGGCTTGCGCATCGTCATCTTGAACAGATCGCCAGTGCGGTCATTCTTGCATCCGCCCCGCTTCCGCATAGGCCGCTTCCCAAAAAGTGGCGCAATACAATAACGCAAATGGCTGCGGTTGCTCAACGCGCGTATCGCAGGATGGTGTATGAAACGCCGGGCTTCATCGAGTTTTGGCAATCGGCCACGCCGCTCGATCAGATCAAACATTTACAGATCGGCTCGCGCCCGTCATCGCGTTCACAAGCTGGCGCGGTCAATCAGATCCGCGCCATTCCCTGGGTTTTCTCGTGGATGCAAAGCCGTTTCAATTTGCCGGGCTGGTATGGTCTCGGCTCCGGTCTTGCAGCCATCGATGATAAATCGCTGCTGCACGAAATGTACGCGAACTGGCCGTTTTTCAAAACGCTGCTCACCAACACAGAAATGTCCCTGCTCAAAGCGGATATGGAAATTTCGGCCCTGTATGTGGATTTGGTCCCGGACAAAAAACTGGCGAATGAAATTTTCTCTTCGATCCGCGCGGAATATGACCGCACGCGGGAAACTGTTCTTTCCATCAGTAGACATTCGACTCTGCTGGAGCTTGAACCTGCCACCCGCCAGGCTGTGCAACTTCGCAACCCCTATGTCGACCCGTTAAATTATATTCAGGTTGAAACCCTGCGCCGCCTGCGCGCCTTGCCCGATCAAGACAGCGACGAAGCCGATGCTTTGCACGAAGTCATGGCGATCACCATCAATGGCATTGCTTCGGGGTTGAGGAATACGGGGTAGTTTTTTCCACGTCATTGCGAGGCGGGCACTTGTTCTTCCTGCCGAAGCAATCTCCTCATTAAGATGGAGATTGCTTCGGGCGAAAAGCACGCCCTCGCAATGACGTAATATATCTTTACCCAATCTTCGGCGTATCGCCAATAATCTCCCAACCTTTATTCAACGCATAAACCTTCAACTTCGCATCGGGGTACACCGCCACGGGATGGTCGGCATGTTCGAGCAAAGGGACATCCAGAATCGTATCGCCGTAAGCCACATCCACGCGGTCAACGCCAAGCCGGCTCAAGACCTGCTCGATCTTCTTTTCATTCGCCATCAACTCGCCGACCAATTTCACCCGCCCATTGACGATCTCCGTCGGCGTGCCGATCACCTGCGCGCCAATGCGCTTTGCAAACGGCTCGATGAATGGCTCGACGACACTGCTGGCAATATAAACCTTTGCGCCATCTTCGCGGTGTTTGACCAGCCGCTCCACCACATCCTCGCGGCGCTTCTTCCAGAAGTTATGCTCCACAACCCATTCTGAAGCGTGCGCCAGTTTGCCGGGGTTTGCATCCTTGATATAAGCGAGACTATCCACCATTAACTTTTGTCCCCATGCCTGCCAGTCGATCAATCCGTTTTTTGCGAGCAAATACGAAGGCATAATCTTCGCCATATAAAAATTTGCCTGAACTTTACTTTGGTTATGTTTGATCCAATCCACCAATCCCAAGAACGGTGAGCCTGTTGTCAATGTACCCATTAAATCTGATGCGACGATCATGTGTTCTCCTTGTGTATGATATGCAATAAATATTCTAACTCATATACATATCGCGGCTGTATCCGAATTTTTGTTTGAGGTGGGTGGTAAAATCTTTTTCATTACTGATTCAAAATCGGAGTTAAATGAAATTCAACGATTTTCCCCGCGCAATCCAAAACATGAATTTTTTCAAACTTGTTTTACTTGTCGCCGCTCTGCTGGCTGTCATTTTATTTGTTTTCATAGACCCGCGCAAACTTGACGCAAGTGACTTCCTGCTAATCGCCTGGTACCCCGGTCAGGAATTGCTAACAACAGGTTCGATCCATGCAGATTATCCCTATCCGCTTTGGACGGTGCTGGTCATGCTGCCATTCGTGGTCTGGCCGCCCCAGACCTCCATGCTGTTATGGTTTATTTGCAATGTACTCATGCTGGCGGCCAGCCTTGTGATATTTATGCGGCTTTTCGAATGGAATGTATCTCCTGTTTTTTTTATATCCCTCGTTCTCCTAGGCGGATATTTTCTCCCGGTCCTTACCAGTCTCTGGCTCGGCCAGTTGACCATTTTCTCGCTGTTGATCCTGGCGTTGACGGCATATATGTTCAAGACCCAACGCTGGGGCTGGCTTGGCATCATGCTGGGACTTTCCTTTATCAAACCCCAGGTGATGATCCTGCTGGCTGGTCTGCTTCTGCTGTGGGCGTTGTGGCAGCGCCGCTGGGGAGTCCTGCTTGGGTTTGGAGCGGTCATCCTGCTGCTGACGCTTATTTCCCTGCCGTTTATCTCCAGCCCAGGTCAAATCATTGGCGGAGGCATCAGCAGCCACCTCGGAACCTATCTCCGGCAGACAAGCACTCTTTGGGGGCTGTTCCTGAATCTTGGGATGTCATGGCCCGTTCCTCTTGCGATTTCCCTGGCTTTGCTGGCCTGGCTTGGCTGGGTCTGGCTGCCCTTCCTGCGCGGGACAGAAACATCCTCCGGGCGAATTCTCTTCCTGTTTTCAGCCGCAACTTTGGTCAACCTGATGGCAATTCCATACAGTTGGATGCATAACCTTTCGCTCCTGCTTCTGCCGCTCGGTTATAGTTTGACTCGGGCTCTAAAAATAAAAAGCGGCGCACGACTCGCCTGGCTGACCCTGCTCTTTTTCATCATGCACCCGCTTTTACTCGGCCTCTTCATTGCATTTAGCGAATTTGATCATACACAGGCTTTTCAGATTATTCCCGCGCTGGCTCTTTTACCGATCATGTTGTTTCTCGAATCACGCACAAAATTGCTGAGTTCCTAAATGTCCAACCTGCCCTATCAGGATAAACCCACCCCCTGGTCAAGCCACATGCGCATCACCGCGCTTCTTTCATCTCTTCCCGCATCCAGCAAGGTATTGGATGTGGGAACCGCATCGGGCATGGTGGCGCGCATGAACGGGAAATCATCCCTGCGTTTTTTCGGCATTGAAGCCAATGCGGAGTGGGCGGAAATCGCTTCTCCCTTTTACGAAGAGTTGTGGGCCTGTCCCATCGATGATGCGCCGCTGGAGGCATTACAAGGTTATGATGCCGTTGTTTTGGGCGACGTGCTGGAACATTTGCCGGCCCCGGAAATCGTATTGAACAAATTGACCGGGCTGCAATCCACCGGCGCCTTGTTTATTATTTCCGTGCCAAACGTGGCCAACTTGTGGGTGCGTTTCAATTTACTGGCAGGCCGTTTCGACTATACGGAGCGCGGAATCCTCGACCGCACCCACCTGCGCTTCTTCACGCGCAAGACCCTGATCGATCTGGTCAGGAGCGCCGGGCTGGATATTGCCTCCATTCAAGCGACACCCATTCCACTGGAACTGGTCTCATCTTTTTTCACCTCACCCCTGGGCAAACCGCTCCACGCCGCGCTTGCCTGGTTTACATCCCTTCTACCCACTCTGCTTGGATATCAATTTATCGTAGAAGCGAGAAAAAGATGAACTCAACAAAATCGAATAATATTTTCATCGTCCTGCCTGCCTACAATGCCGCCAAAACATTGGTGCGTACCCTGGATGAAATTCCGCCTGACTTCCGTAAAAACATCATCCTCGTGGATGACGCCTCCACAGACGGGACCGCAGAAATGGCAAGGCAGGCCGGGTTGACTGTGTTTGTCCATCCACGCAACTGCGGATATGGAGGTAACCAGAAGACATGCTACACCCAATCTCTGGCTGCCGGCGCAGACCTGGTCGTGATGCTCCACCCCGATCACCAATACGATGCGAAAGTGATTCCGCAAATGATCAAACCCATCCTGGATGGCGATGCTGACGCAGTCTTTGGATCGCGCATGTTGGGCGGGCGTCCGCTGGAGGGAGGAATGCCGTGGTGGAAATATAGCGCCAACGTTCTATTAACCGCCGCCGCGAACCTTGTCTTCCGCCGTTACCTGACCGAGATCCACTCCGGGTTTCGCGCTTATTCACGGAAATATTTGGAAACTGTGCGCTTCATGGAAAACAGCAATGATTTCATCTTTGACACAGAGATCATTGCCCAGGGGATGATGAATAACCTTACATTCCAGGAAACCCCGATCGTGACCCGCTACTTTCCCGAGGCATCCTCGATCAATTTAGGGCGCAGCATTGTGTACGGATTCGGCATCCTGGCAGTGTTATTCAAATTCTGGCTTCACCAATCCAAGCTGGCACATTTTAAACAATTTGATCTGCACTAACTTTCATTCCATAAGATCACTGCGCCGTATTGCCGCCATCCACCAACAGTAAATGACCGGTCACAAAAGTCGAATCATCTGAAGCTAGAAACAAAACAGTCTTTGCAATTTCTTCAGGCCTTCCAAAACGACCCATCGGAATATATTCACTTGATTCTTTCATCGCTTCTTCAACTGTGACCGAATCAGAGCCTTCGAAATAACCCTTCTCGATCCATCTATCAACAAGAGTATCTCCGGGGCAAACTGCATTCACGCGGATTCCCTCACGCGCATAATCGAGCGCCATTGCCTTCGTCATCATCCCCACCGCGCCCTTGCTCATAATATACGGGAAGGCATCCCTGCCCGCCACTACGGACCAATCAGACCCGTTGTTCACGATCACGCCTTTGCCCTGTTTCTTCATCTGCGGGATCACCAGCTTGCACATGTGCCAGACCGCCGTCACATTGATCTCAAACGTATTGCGCCACACATCTTCGGGCGTGGTATCCGCTGTCCCTTTGGTGACGATGCCCGCGTTGTTAAACAAAATATCTATCTGATTGAATTCCTTAAGAGCGACATCCACGACTCTTTGACAATCTTCCAGCTTTGTGTGATCCGCTTCGACGAACACGCATCTGACTCCCCTTTGCCTGCACTCTGCTTCGACGGTTTTTCCCAACCCGATGCGTCTGCCCGTTAAGACCAGATCAGCTCCCTCGTCCGCAAAAAGAAGCGCGGTAGCTTTTCCAATTCCGCTCGTGGCACCAGTAATAATCGCTGTTTTATTTTTTAGTCTCATCCTATTCTCCATTCATCATTCTGCATTCATCATTCCAGGAAGTATAATCCCCCATTATGGACAGCAAGACACTCAACGTACTCGAATATTCAAAAATCCTTGAACAACTGGCGGGGTTCTGTGATTTCTCCGCTTCAAAGGATCTGGCGCGCGCGCTTGAACCAACCTCATCCTTCGAGCTGGCAACCGCCCGTCTCGCGGAAACGACCGAAGCACGCAAACTGCTTTCGATGGAAAGCACAGGCGTCGGCGCGGCGCATGACATCCGCCCGCAAGCGGACCTTGCCGCGCGCGGCGGCGTACTCGACCCACACGCCCTGCTCGATGTGAAATCCACGCTGATTTCATGCCGCGATCTAAAAAAGGCATTTGAAAAACGCGCCGAAGAATATCCGCGCCTGACTCAAATTGTCCTGGGCCTGCCCGACACTCACGGACTGGTCGATTCCATCACGCGCATCCTTTCAGAGCGCGGTGAAATTTTGGATTCAGCCTCGCCCAAACTTGGGGATATTCGCCGCAACCTGCGGATCGCGCAGGATCGTTTGATGAGCCGCCTGCAAAAGTATGTGACCGATTCGAAAACGGTTTCGATGCTGCAAGAGCCGATCATCACACAACGCGACGGGCGTTATGTGATTCCGTTACGCGCAGAATTCAAAGGCAAAATAAAATCCATTATTCACGACCAATCCTCCAGCGGCGCGACTTTGTTCGTTGAGCCGCTGCCCGTTGTGGAAGCCAATAACGAAATCCGCGAATTGCAACTGGCGCAGCGCGATGAAGAACGCAGAATCCTCGCGCAGGTTTCTTCCCTGATCGGCGAACACGCAACCGAGTTGAAGTATGGTGTTGAGAATCTCGCCGCATTAGACCTCGCATTTGCAAAAGCAAAATATGCGGAAGAGTTGAGAGCAAGTGAACCAGTAATCAGTGAACAGTTATCAGTGAGTGATGGAAAATCGTCAATCGTCAATCGTAAATCGTCAATCAAATTGCTTGATGCCCGCCATCCGCTGCTTGATTCCAACAACGTTGTTCCCATCGATGTGGACCCTGCACCCGGTACGCGCGCGATTGTGATTACCGGGCCGAACACAGGCGGCAAGACCGTTTCGTTGAAAACGGTTGGTCTGCTTGTTGTGATGGCGCAAAGCGGACTGCACATCCCTGCCCAAAGCGGATCGGAGCTTCCATGCTTTCATTCGGTGTGGGCCGATATCGGCGATGAGCAATCCATCGAGCAGTCGCTTTCCACTTTCAGCGGACACATCACGAACATCATTCGCATCATCAAAAAAATAGATCACCGCTCA
>JACRBH010000196.1 GCA_016234535.1 Chloroflexota bacterium | reverse complement strand
CATGTTGGCGCGCATTTCAGCCCACAAGGGACGGGCGCGCGCGACCAGCCACCAGAAGATCGAGGCGGTTGCGAAACCTACAAAGAAGGAGAAGGGATCAATTGCAAATCTGAACATAGTGGTTTTTTAGTTTGCGAATAAGATACGTCCACAGGATGGACAGTTTGCCAATTGCTTGGGTGAACGCGCGTTTTGCTGGAGGGCGGCGTTCAATGTTGTGCCGCAGGAGGCGCAGGCGCCATCGCTGATCTCGGCTATGGCAACACCTTTTTTTTGTTGACGAAGGCTTTCGTATGTTTGAAGCAGGCTGCTTTCGATCGGTCCGAGCGCGGCTTCGCGTTCTTCAGCAAATCGTTCCAATTCGATCATGATCCTGGTTTGGTCAGCGATCAAATTTTTATGTTCATTGCCGAGGCGGGCTTGAATCAATTCCAATTCCGTTTTTACTTTTTGCAATGCTTCTTCGGAATTTTCCGCTTTGATCATGGCTTCGAGTTCGCGCTCTTCCAGCGTGGCGAGATGCTTTTTGAGCGAAACGATATCCTTTTGCAGATCCTGTAATTCCTTGGGGCTTTGTACCTTGCCGCCATATAAACTGGATTCGGCCTGTTCTATTTTAATTTTCTGCGCATCCGCTTCAGCGGTTGCATTTTTAAGTTCAAGGTGGGATCGGAAATGGTCAGCCTGGGTATTTTCCACGAGGTTGATCGCCTGACGTAGTTCGACATCGTTTTCGAGTGTCTTGCGGATCATATCCAGCTGTGCGCGCGAACGACCAATATGACGGTCAACCTGTTGTAAACGGTAAAGTCCCAGCGATGCGCTCATATGTCGAATTATATACGATGTGTGAAAAAAAGACCCGTTTTCAACGAAAACGGGTCTGCAAGTTATTGAGTTGTAAGGTTGAAATAGTTATAGATGGCTTTTGCCAGATCGCCGAAGAGCGGATTGATGTTATCCCAGATGTTGTTGACAGGGTGATAGCTATAAATGGACAAAACGAAATTTCCGCCGGGAGAGTAAACGATGCCGGCATCACTGGTATCGTGGACTACGCCGTCGGCGGCAGGCACATATCCATGTTTATGCGGCACGAGGGTGCCATCGGGAACGCCGCCCTGGATCAATGAGCCGAGTTTGTCCTGTGCCATGAAATCAATCAATAGCTGGCAGGTGGCAGGGGAAACCTTATCCGGGAAAGCTGCGATGAGCGCGCCACCGCTATTTTCCGCGCATTGATATAAGTCTGCGAGCAATGTGCCCATTTCAGACGGCGTGGTTTGGGAATAGGGGTCCGGGTCGGTGAATATATCGATGCGTTGATTCCCCGGCGTTATTCTTCCGGGCAAAAGATTTGGCGCGCCATTAAAGAAAAACCCGCCAATGTACGTGCTATTAAAACCGAGCGTCTCCATGTTTTGGGTGACGATGAGCGGGCCGTTGTTTTTATCTATCGCCGCCAACACCAGGTCAGTGGCGGAATTATCCGATTTGCCCAGCACGCGCGAAATCGTATTGGATGTTTCAAGGTCAAGATTGCTTCCGCGGTTGATCAAATAGGATGTCACGATTGGCACTTTGATGGTGCTGGAAGCGGTGAAGGCAATATCAGGTTCGGTCGGGATCTCCTGTTTGTTGTCCATGATGAAATGGATTTCCTGACCCGATTGCAAGTCCATCATGTAGAAGCCGATCAAGCCGTCGAAGTTGGAGACAGTCACAAGTTGTTTGAGCAGGATCGTTAATGTCTCAATCGTTGGGCGGGCGGCGGAACTGCGTGTAAAGGTCAGCGCCACCGAACGATTGAGCGGTGAGCGAAGCGCATCGCCGATCAACTGGACAGCGCGGTCAAGGTCAAGAGTCTGACCGGGCGTGCCGGGCAGGAACGAGGTCCCGCCTGGAATCGGCTGTGCGGGGCCGGGCGGCTGATCATAGCGTGACGCGATCTCGTTTTGCAGGTATTCGCGCAGGCGTTCATCCGAAAGTTTTGAGCTTAGTTGAATCACTGTTTCAAGCGACGAGCGGTTCCACAGGTAATCCCAATATCCGCCCCAGAAGGATCGGCCTGTACGGCTGAGGTCTGCCGCCGCCAGCATGGTTTCAATATCGGGCTGAAAGCCAACCACACCGGGCTCGATATGGATGACCGCGCCGTTATATTGCACTTCAACCGGAGAAGTGTAAACTTCAAGCAGTCGTTGAGATGCTTCAACCGGGGTCAGGCCGCCGACTGATACGCCGGCAATCATCATGCCTGCGGGGTAATTATTGCGTTGACGACTATAACCGATCAGGGAAACGATAGTAAGAACGAGTGCGCTGGTTAAAAAAAGGATGGAAACACCCCGAAGGATGGTGTTGGTATTACGATTTCTCACACGGCCTCCAAAGTAATGACAAATATCACGCAAAAAGTATAACACACCCAATTTTGGCTTGTGCTAGAATGTATTTGTCGAGTGGCGTATGTTTTCATGGACTGTGCCGCTTCGCATATCGCCGAACAATTGGCGCATCCCTCAAAAAAAGGATTGATATGCTTCGCTCTTTCCTCATCTATTTGTCCAAAGCCGCCTGGGCGCAAAAGCTGGTTACAGGCTGGGGTTTTGCCTGGCGCACCGCCTCTCGTTTTGTAGCAGGGACAAAACTCAGCGACGCCATGCGGGTCGTCGCCGAACTGAACGCGAAGGGGATCAACGCCACGCTCGACCATCTCGGGGAGCATACGAATACACCCGAAGAAGCCCAACAGGCAACCGATGACATCTTTGCGACACTTGACGCCCTCGGAGCGGATTCCTCTGCGCGGGGCAATGTCTCCATCAAGCTGACGCAAATCGGTCTGGGTCTGGACGAAAGCCTGTGTGCGCAAAATCTGGAACGGATCCTCGCCCGGGCAAAGCAGAGCAACACCTTCATCCGCGTGGATATTGAAGATACCCCATACACCGACAAAACGATCAATCTATATTACCTGATGCGCGAGAAGGGTTATACAAATGTTGGCACGGCTGTGCAGGCTTATCTCTATCGCGCTGAAGCGGATACGCATCGCCTGGTTCAGGATAAGACTCCCCTTCGTTTGGTGAAAGGCGCTTACATGGAACCGCCTGAGAAAGCCTTTCCAAGAAAAGCCGATGTGGATGCGAATTACGACCTGTTATCCAAGATATTGATCGACGCATCGGTTACTAGTCAAACAAAATTATCGGGCGATGGCCGCTTTCCTCCCATCCCCGCGATTGCATCGCAGGACGATAAACGCATCGCCTTTGCCAAACAATATGCTGAAAAAGTGGGGCTCCCCAAAGATGGGTTGGAATTCCAAATGCTCTACGGCATTCGCCGTGACTTGCAGGAGCAGCTTGTAAAGGAAGGCTATCCGGTACGCGTGTACGTTCCCTTCGGAACGCATTGGTATCCTTACTTTATGCGCCGCCTCGCAGAGCGGCCTGCGAATATCTGGTTCTTCATTTCGAATTTCTTTAGAAAATAAAGTTATTAACTGACGTTACGCAGTCCAGCCTGTAGCGCGACACATTGTCCCCGTATGGGGGGGGATGTCGCCCACTTTGCGAGACTGCGAAGCGTCTCGTGTTACGCAAAAAAGTTGGATTGCGGACTTTAGCCCGCTTCTTGCCGAAAACGCGGACTAAAGTCCGCAATCCGAAAAAAAACAGGCTTCTCGAAGAAAACTGCGTAAGGTGAGTCAGTAACATAAACAAAACAGCGGACACCTATTATATGGATAGTTGCCCGCTGTTTTTTGTTGAGTCTGATTTACCTGTTATTTCTTTTTCCTTCGCACATACAATAATTTCTCAACATGCGCGACAACCTGATCTTCCTCATCCAGCACGTCAACGGTAAATAGCGGCTCGACTTTCCCCTCTTCATCTGCGGCCAGACGAATTTCATCAACGCGTTCCTGTGGAATGTAAAATGTCGCTGTGACCTTGCCCCGCCCAGGGCGGACAAACTTAATGCTTGCCGCCTTATCCCAAACAATATAATCGGGCAATGCGCGCATCAGAATCAACATGAACCACGGGTCACACATGGCGTATAAAGAACCGCCAAAATGCACGCCGACAATGTTTCGGTTAAGCCGAGTCAGCTTCATCTCAACGCGGATCGTGCGCTCGTCAATCGTGTAGGAGTGGATTCCCGCACCAAGCAGCGGGGGATAGAAATTGATGAATCGTTCTTGAAGTCGTTGCCAGAATGTGTTCATTTTTTGCAAGTATATCAAGTCTATTCCCAATCCACCGACCCCTGACACTCTGACGCCTGACACTTTATAATCCCCGCATGACCAAACCTCTTGCCCTCGTCACCGGCGGCGCACACAGACTTGGCAAAGCCTTCGCCATAACCCTCGCACGCATGGGCTATGACCTGCTTCTGCATTACAACTCTGCCGAAGAACAAGCGCACCAAACCAAAATTGAAATTGAATCCCTCGGCGTCAAAGTCCATCTCATCCAAGCCGACCTGACTCAGCCCGACCAAATTCAATCCCTATTTACAACTCTCGACTCTCTTATTTCACTTACCACTTACCAATTACCTCTCCTTGTCAACTCCGCCGCCATCATGCCCATCGGCAATCCCCGCGACCTTGAACTCAAAGATTGGGACTCCGCGCTCGACTTGAATCTTCGCGCCCCATTTCTTCTTGCACAGCAAGCCGCCAAACGAATGACCGCAGGTGGACTGATCGTCAACATCTCAGACATCGCCGCGCAAAAAGCATGGAGCCGCTATCCATCTTACACAGTCAGCAAAGCCGCGCTGGAGTCACTCACCAAATTGCTGGCGCGTTCCTTCGCGCCGGATGTCCGCGTCAATGCCATAGCGCCGGGGCTTGTCCTGCAATCTGACGTTGTCACTCCCGAAGAATGGGATAAACTTGTCAACCGTCTGCCGCTCAAACGCGCCGCTACTCTCGATGAGATTACCTGCACTCTGCAATTTCTCATCAACAATGAATATATTACCGGCCAGACTATTGTTGTTGATGGCGGATATTCGTTGATATAAGGGTCAATAAATTAATAACTTCCGTCATTGCGGGGAGGGTGAACTTCCCGACGAAGCAATCTTCCTCACAAAAAGGAGATTGCTTCGCCCTATCGGGCTCGCAATGACGAGGCTGCGGGAAGTTATATTTTTACGAACTCTTAGTAGACAAGTAAACATGTAGACACGGAAATAAGTAACTCGCAACTGATAACTGATGACTTTCAAACGCCTCCTTCCCCCTCTCCTTCTTATTGCCATTGCCCTCCTCTACGCCGTGCAATTCGTGGATTTTTCCATCCCGCCCTTTGAAGACGCAGCCATGCTCATGCGCTATGCCCAGCACCTTGCACAGGGTCACGGTATTGTCTGGAACATCGGCGAACATCCCGTAGATGGCGCAACGGATTTTCTTTTCATGGTCGTCTCTGCCGCCTTCATCAAACTTGGTCTCACCGTCGGGCAATCTGTTCGCGGCCTTGGATTTGCCGCGCATCTTCTTACCATCCTCATCGTCTACTGGACAAATCGCCGCGTCAACAATGCCAGCGTTTTATTTTCTTTTTTAAGCGGACTTTATCTCGCCGTTGGGATTGGACTCTCCTACGTGGCAGCATACTTCGGGACGCCTTTCTTTGCTCTCGCCGCCGCATCCACCTGGACTTTTGGCCTGCTCCTGATTCAAAAAGAGGACTCTCCCTTTTGGCTTTCCCTCGCCTTCGCCCTCAGCGGACTCGTCACCGGGCTCATTCGCCCCGAAGGAGTCATCCTTGCTTCGTTGATGTTGCTTGCTGTGGTTGTAATGCGCGGACTTAAAAAATCAGTTTCAATTATCACTACCTTTGTTTCTGTCTTTCTCATCCTCGGCGGCGCATACTTTATCTGGCGATGGAATTATTTCGGTTACCCATTGCCGAACCCATTTTATAAAAAGGGTGGAAGCGCCCTGCACTGGGACTCGTTCAATGGTTCCTTGTTGAATACACTGCGCTTGTGTCTGCCAATGGTCGTTGCATTTATTCTTGGCTTTCGTTCGCGCGAAACCACAAAGCTGACTCTTGCCTATCTCATTCCCATCCTCGGCTTTGCTTCTGCTTTCATCCTGATCTCGGATGAAATGAACTACGGTGCGCGCTTTCAATACGCGCTCGTCCCCATTGCGCTCATGTCGTGGGCTCCGCTTGTGGATAGATTCAGATTCTCGTGGCCGGACCAATTGTCGGCTAGAGAAAGAAGCGTGCATTTTATCGCATTAATATTTTTGTCGGCGAGTCTTATCTATTATTCGTGGTTTCAAAATTGTTTCCTCACATCCTATCAACAGACTTGTACGACTGCGTATGAACGTGATGGCCGTTTCGAGATGGGCAAATTACTGGCGGAGTATCGCGGCAAAGGCTATGTGATCGCGACGACGGAGGCGGGACTGATCCCGTATTATTCCGGCTGGGATGCGATTGATGTGTGGGGCTTGAACGATCAGTTCATCGCGCACAACGAATTGACTGTGGAGTATATTGACAAATACAAACCCGAGATCATCATGTTCCATGATTATTATTCGCCGCTTGTGCCGCCCAAGTTGACCGAAGCCAACCTCGCGCAAAAATGGTTTGGGATGACCATCAAGTTGAAAGAGTACGCCGAAGCGAATGATTACGTTCTCGCCGCCGTCTTCGGTGACAGTCCGTATGATACGCATTATTATTACGTGAGAAAAGATTTCGCCGACAGCAAACGTCTGATCGAGCAGATATCAACGATGAAAAATTATTACTACCCCACAACGGGAAAGAAATCCATTAATTATGCAGGCATTCCCAAGCCATGATTTCGAACCGCAAAGCACGCGACACTTGCGCCGCACGCCAGTGCAGGTGAGTGCGCGAAGGAAAACCGTTTAAATCTTCGCGCTCTTTGCGGTAAATAATTCTTTAGGAGTTAATTATGTCCGAAACCACTGAACTTGCCGAGAAATTAAGATCCGAAGGCCAAAAATTTATTGATATTTTTTCCACTTTGACGGAGGATCAATGGAAAGCCGAAGTCTACACCGAAGGCACAACATGGACGATCCGCAATGTGCTTTCGCACTTCGTCACCTCCGAGCGCGGACTGATCAAGCTGTTCGAGCAGGTCCGCCAGGGCGGCATTGGAGTGGCTGATGATTTCTCGATTGACCGCTACAATGAAGCCCAACAGCAAAAGACGAAGGAGTTCACTCCCGCCGAATTGCTGGAGCAATATAAATCCGTGCGCGCCAATTCAGTGACCTGGGTTTCGGGCTTGCAGGAATCTGAACTTGAAATTCAAGGCCGCCATCCATTTTTGGGGATGACATCCATCCGCGAAATGGTGAAGATGTTGTACCTGCACAACCAACTCCACTACCGTGATTTGAAAAAAGTTCTGAAATAATATGTCGTTGCGAGGAGGGCGTTTTCCCCCGACGAAGCAATCTCATATGTAATGTCAAAGATTGCTTCGGGCAAAAACAAGAGCACCCTCGCAATGACATGAAAAGGTTTTCCTATGTATCTCCCTCCCTTCAAACTCGAACGTTACTTCGCCAAATACGAATTCAACACCGAATTCCTGCTCTGCTCTTCTGATTGTGAAGCCATGTCCATTGCGGACTTGCTTGCCATCGAAGAAGGAGCGTCAGAGAAATTTCAAAATGTGTGGCTTGGCTATACCGAATCACAGGGCAGCCTTGCCTTGCGCAAAGAGATTTGTAATCTCTACTCCACGATTCAGCCTGAACATATCCTTGTCCATACCGGGGCGGGGGAGGCGATCTATCTTTTCATGCACGCCATGTTAACTGCCGGCGACCATGTCATTGTGCATACGCCCGGTTACCAATCCCTCGCGGAAGTGGCGCGCGGCATCGGCTGTGGCGTCAGCCCGTGGATGGCGCGCGAGGAAAATGCCTGGGCGCTCGACTTGGATGAATTGCGCCGACTCCTCCGCCCGAACACGAAAGCCATTGTCATCAACACGCCGCACAACCCGACAGGCTATCTCATGTCCCGCGCGGATTTTGATGCGTTAAATAAGTTCGCTCAGGAGAATAATCTTCTCCTTTTTTCCGACGAGGTTTATCGCGAATCGGAATATGACTCTGCTAAACGACTACCCGCTGGCTGTGACTATGGCGAACATGCCGTTTCACTTGGCGTAACCTCCAAGACTTACGGACTCGCAGGTTTGCGGATCGGCTGGGTTGCCACGAAGAATAAAAAAGTCTACGAAAACATGGCTACGCTCAAAGACTACACCACCATCTGCAACTCCGCCCCAAGCGAATTCCTCGCGGAAGTTGCCATGCGGCACCGCACACAACTAGCCGAGCGCAATCTCAGTATCATCAAATATAACCTCACTATCATTGACAACCTTTTTACTCGCTACTCCTCACTCTTCACATGGACTCGTCCTCAAGCCGGCTCGATGGGATTCCCGCGCCTCCTCCAAGGTGACATCGAAGACTTCTGCGATAAACTTGTCAAACAGGCTGGTGTTCTACTTCTGCCCGGTACGATGTATGATGAATCCAATAACCACTTTAGATTGGGACTTGGAAGAAAGAATCTTCCACAGGCTGTGGAGAGATTGGAAGAATACTTCTCAAAAAATAATTAGCCCCCTTGCCTGTGTCATGTTGAGCGAAGCGAAACATCTCGTATTTCAGCAGTATTGACCCTTCGCTACGCTCAGGGTATCTCGATTGGAGTCTTATCTTCTGAAATTTTCCCCATTCAATTGATCCCTGCGTAAATATGGCCAGAGCTTTCTTTCTGCGGACGAAGGCCCTTTTCTCAATTCCCCCGCTCGATGCATAGTCTTGGGGTTGGATCGTTTTGGCGGCATGATTTTCTTTTCCCGAGTTTATCATCGAACCTGCCCCCACCTGCCTGCTTCGCGCAAAATGGGGCATGGAATCTTTTTATGACAACCAGTTGTAACATGTCCCATTTGGGGGAGGACGGGTGCGGTCTAAAACCCCTCCGCCACGTACTCGCCCCACACGCCTCTCAGCGTATTGCAGATTTCGCCGAGCGTGATGTCATTCTCCACGCACTCAATGAACAACGGCATTAAATTGTCCGTGCCTTTGGCGGCTGCCACTAATTTAGCAAGCAACTGCTCCACTACTCTCTGTTCTCTACTCTCTCTCAACTTGTTCAAACGCTCGCGCTGTCCCATCTCAATGGCAGGGTCAACGCTCAGGCGTTCAAGCGTCATTTCTTCCTTCACCTGGAATTGATTGACGCCCACCACAATCTGCTCTTTGCGTTCGATCTCTTGCTGCGCGGCGTAGGCGGCGTTTTGAATTTCGTTTTGCATAAATCCGCGTTCGATGGATTGCAGCGCGCCACCCATCTCGTCGATCTTTGAAATGTAATCGAGCGCGCCTTTTTCGATCTCATCGGTGAGGTACTCGACTAAATAAGAGCCAGCCAACGGGTCGATGGAATCCGCGATGCCTGATTCATAGGCGATGATTTGTTGAGTCCGCAATGCCACGCGCACAGATTTCTCCGTCGGAAGCCAGAGCGCCTCATCCATTGAATTGGTATGCAGACTTTGCGTGCCACCCAACACTGCCGAAAGAGCCTGCAACGTAACACGCACCACGTTATTTTCAGGCTGTTGAGCCGTGAGCGTTGACCCAGCCGTTTGGGTATGAAAACGTAACTGCCACGACGATGGCTTCTGCGCTTTGAAATGTTCGCGCATGATCCGTGCCCACATGCGGCGCGCGGCGCGGAACTTGGCAACTTCTTCCAATAAATTATTATGCGCGTTGAAGAAGAATGAAAGTTGTCCTGCGAAAGAATCGATATCGAGTCCCGCCTTGAGCGCGGCTTCGACATACGCGATTCCATTTGCCAATGTGAACGCCACTTCCTGCACGGCGGTGGAGCCTGCTTCGCGGATGTGATAGCCCGAGATCGAGATCGTGTTCCAATACGGAACTTCCTGCGCGCAAAATGAAAAGATGTCGGTGATGAGCCGCATCGAAGGCGCGGGCGGGAAAATATACGTGCCGCGCGCCACGTACTCTTTGAGAATGTCGTTCTGGATCGTGCCGCGCAGTCCCCGCATGTCCGCGCCCTGACGCTTTGCCACCGCGATGTACATCGCCAGTAAAACGCCCGCGGGCGCGTTGATGGTCATGGATGTGGAAACTTTATCCAATGGGATTTGATCGAATAACTGCTCCATGTCACGGATGGACGAAATGGATACGCCTACTTTACCGACCTCGCCCTGCGCGATGGGGTCGTCCGCATCATACCCAATTTGAGTGGGGAGGTCGAAAGCGACACTCAGCCCCGTTTGGCCTTGCGCTAACAAATAGCGATAACGCTTGTTGGATTCTTCGGCTGTTGAGAAGCCCGCATACTGACGCATCGTCCAAAACCGTGAGCGATACATCGTCGGCTGGACGCCGCGGGTGTAGGGATATTCTCCGGGGAAACCTAATTTCTCTTCGTAGGCAGAGTCAGCTCCGGGCGGGAGAGAGAGGCGCGGCACTTCAATCCCAGAAGAATATTCGAAGCGTTGCTTGCGCTCTTTGAATTTATCCAATGATTTCTTGAGCGTGTTTTCTTTCCATTTGTTGTATTGATCGTTGAGGGTCATAGTAATCACCTATGTTTTCGTCATTGCGAGGAGGGCGTTAGCCCGACGAAGCAATCCCCTACAGTGTTTGAGATTGCTTCGGGCAAAGAACAGGAGCGCCCTCGCAATGACGGAGTGTTCCAAGTATAAAGCCAACCCAAAATTAGATGTAGGACAAGTGGCACGCTATCGAGCGAGAAACATCCCCATTTCGTAAATCCCACCAAACTGGTGAAAATATTAGGACAAATGTCAATTGCCCGAAAACAACGAAAATGCTAGACTCGGCGTATGTAATGTGGTCCGCTGGTTGTATTCCAACTTAATATTTTCGCAGGAGATTTATTCATGGTACATAAAACATTTCTTTACATCGGCGCTGGGATTTTATTTTTGATCGGCCTGTGCCTCTTGGGATTTGCCGGCATTACGCTTTATGGCTCGACCTCGCCAAGCGGCCAGGCAAATTGGGTAACCACTGGCGTTGTTTTGGGGATATTTGGAATTCTCGTACTTGCAGGCGGCGCAGGACTTGTTTACGCAGCCATACGCGGGACAAAGACCGAAGTGATTCAACAGGTCACCATGAAAATGGATTTGCCCGGCGAAACCAGGATCGAACAAGTCAAATGTAAATCATGCGGCGGCACATTGAGCGCAAAAGACATCACTCTCGCCAACGGCGCACCGATGGTCAACTGCCCATTTTGTCACACCATCTATCAATTAACCGAAGAACCGAAGTGGTAGAACGATTTACGATTGACGATTTGCGATTGAGAACAAAATCGTAAATCCAAAATCATAAATCGTAAATTGAACAGGAGTTTTCATGTTGAAAAGAATTCTCACCCCATTGTTTGTTTTGATCCTTGCATTCAGCATGGTTTCGAATGTGTCGGCCCAATCCTATTCATTCAGCCTTGATAGGGAAATCGTGAATGTATTTTGGAATGCAGACGGCACAATGGCGCTGGATTATCAATTCACATTTACCAACTCGCCCGGCGGACATGTCATTGACTTTGTGGATGTGGGCGTTCCCACCGGTCAATTCTCTGAGACCAGTGCCGATATGAACGGCAGTTCGCTTTCGATCTCATCAGATTTTCAAGGCGAAGGAGGCTCGGGCTTCTCTGTGGATATGGGCGCCTATGCCATTCAGCCCGGCGAAAGCGGGATAGTGCATGTTGTCATCGGCAGAGTTGAAGATGTTTTATATAAAGACGACAATGACGAAGCCTATGCCAGCGCCGTATTCTCACCGAACTGGTTTGGGTCTCAATTCGTAAACGGAGTCACCGACTTAAGCGTCACCTATCACATGCCGCCCGGTGTCCAGCCGGGTGAGCCGCGCTGGCATGAGGCTCCATCGGGCTTCCCCGCCGAGCCGCAAACAGGCATCGATTCAGCGGGACGAGTCTTCTATACCTGGAGCAACCCATCGGCCAGCGGTTCCACTCAATATTATTTTGGCGCTTCATTTCCAAAATCATACGTGCCGGAAGGCGCCATTGTCACTCCGCCGCCATTTGATTTTGCAGCTCTGATCGGCAGTTTGGTCCCCATGCTTTTTTGCGGCATCTTCGCCTTCATGTTCGTTGGAATGCCCATCCTCGGCGTGATACAAGGCAATCGCCGCAAGATGCAATATCTTCCGCCCAAGGTTTCAATTGAAGGTCATGGCATCAAACGCGGCCTGACCGCCGTTGAAGCCGCCATTTTAATGGAACAGTCGCTGGATAAGGTGATGACCATGATCCTGTTTGGTGTGGTCAAGAAGGGCGCTGCGGAAGTTGTCACTCGCGAGCCGCTTAAAGTGAGTGTGTCGAAGGAAAAACCAGCTGGTCTTCACGAATACGAATCCAATTTCCTGGATGCCTTCAAGGAAAAAGACGTTGCCCAACAGCGCCGTGTCTTGCAAACCATGACCGTCTCGCTGATAAAGTCAGTTTCTGAAAAGATGAAAGGTTTCAGCCGCAAGGAAACCATCGAGTACTACAAGCGCATCATGGAGACCGCCTGGGAGCAGGTGCAAAAAGCCAACACCCCCGAAATGCAAATGGCATTCTTCGATCAACAGCTCGAATGGACCATGCTGGATAAGGAATATGATGACCGCTCCCGCCGCGTGTTCCAACGCCCGGTCTATGTACCGATGTGGTGGGGGAGTTACGACCCGATATATCGGTCACGCCCGACCTCGGGCGGGCTCCCGTCATCCATGCCTGGTCAGCCCTCGGGCCGAGCCTCGCTGCCCGGTGCAGACTTTGCTGCCTCGGTCGTCACCGGCGTGCAGACCTTCTCGCAGAAAGTCATTGGTAATGTCAACACCTTTACTCAAAAGGTCACCGGCGTAACCAACCCTCCGCCCAAACCCACCTCCAGTGGAAAAAGCGGCGGCGGTGGTCGCAGCAGCGGCGGATGCGCTTGCGCGTGCGCCTGTGCTGGCTGCGCCTGCGCCTGTGCCGGCGGCGGAAGATAAGGTTTGGAATGCGAAGTCTCCAGACTTCGCTATAAGACTCAAGAAATGCAATGATGGATATTTTCAAAACAGCCCTCCATACACCAGCGCATCTGTTTCGATCGGATTCTTTTTACATTGTGACTGGTTCAATATATCAAAAACAGACTTTCATAAAATCTAATAAACGCAAGTCTGAATGGAGAGATACATTTATAAAAGCATCTGAACTTTATCGCTGGTATATTATTGCTTGGGTTGTTTTGGATAATCATTACCATGTCATTATGAAATCCCCAGATCAGGGCGCTGATACTCTTCCAAAACTGATTGCCAGTTTGCATAAATTTACTGCGCGTCAATGGAATGATGAAGATAAAGTAGCTGGGCGAAAGGTCTGGTGGAATTATTGGGATACTTGTATCCGTACTGAAATAGATTTTGACAATCGCTTGAGGTATATATTTTGGAATCCTGTAAAACATGGTTTGGTGTCACAACCAGAGGATTATGCCTTTAGTAATTACAAGGATTTTCTTAATAATAATATTCCACTTGAACCCCTTGATCTTACAGTAGAGGTAAATGATGTCCCTGAATTTTAAAAATATTTTGTCGTCTAAAACATTCCGAAGTCGGGAGACTTCGGACTCCGCACACTTATATCACTACCTTCGCGAGGATGAACATGAAAAATCCCGCATCCATTTGCGGATCGATCCTGACGGGACCGGCACACTGATCGTCAACGCGAATCGGGTCATGCATCTGAATCCCACCGCCGCATTGATGGCCTACCTGATCCTCGAAGAAAAACAGGAAAAGGAAATCATCACGTCCATTACGAAGCAATATCGCGCCAGCGCAAAGCAGGCGAGTGAAGACCTCTCTGCCTTCCGCTTTCAACTTTCCGAACTTCTTCGCCCCGATGGCGCATGTCCGGTCCATGAACTTGATCTTGAATCGATCATGCCGTTCAGCGCGCGCCCGTCCGCACCGTATCGCATGGACCTGGCTGTCACATATCGCTGCAACAACGATTGCGCGCATTGCTATAACGCCCGCGAACGAAACTTCCCTGAACTGACAACGGAGCAATGGTTCAAGATCATTGACCAGCTTTGGGTGTTGGGCGTACCACACATCATCTTCACCGGCGGAGAGGCGACTTTGCGCAATGATCTACCGGCGCTGATTCAACATGCAGAAAACAACGGCCAGATCACAGGTCTGAATACGAACGCCCGTCGTTTATCCGATGAAAAATATGTGCAAACCCTTGTCGATGCAGGACTCGATCATGTTCAGGTCACAGTCGAATCCTGTGATGAAAACATCCACGATGAAATGATGCGGGCCAAAGGCGCATTCAAGCAAACGATTCAGGGATTGAAGAATGCGCTGAACAGCAAACTTTACGTGATGACCAACACCACGATGTTGCGCAACAACGTCCACAAAATTTCTGAGACGTTGGATTTTCTGGCTGAGATCGGAGTACCGACGATTGGATTGAATGCCCTGATCTATTCGGGCAACGGCCTGACCGTTGGCACGGGGCTGCGCGAAAATGAATTGCAGCCCATTTTGGATGTTGCCACGCAAAGGACCGCCGAGCGCGGACAAAGACTCATCTGGTACACGCCGACTCAATATTGTCAGTTCGACCCGACAGCCAGTAATCTCGGCGTGAAAGGATGTACCGCCGCTTTATACAGCATGTGCGTCGAATCAAATGGCGACGTGCTTCCATGCCAGTCGTATTATCAGCCGCTTGGGAACATGCTGGTTGACTCATGGGATTCAATAT
Organism: Chloroflexota bacterium; assembly: GCA_016234535.1. Lineage (GTDB taxonomy): Bacteria > Chloroflexota > Anaerolineae > Anaerolineales > Villigracilaceae > Villigracilis. The sequence continues at coordinate 70,971 of JACRBH010000196.1, read as the reverse complement.
GGAATCACAAGTTATCAACGAAATTGCGCGACCGTCAGGGATTGCCGTCGAAGTGCGAAGGTTGTCCCGTCGTTTCAGAATGCGGCGGCGGATGTCCGCTACAGTTTCAGGTTGAAGGTTTGCAGCAATCTTTGTAAACCACAAAGGAAACGAAGTGTCACAAAGGAAAAAAATAAAAGCATCCTTTGTGTCCCTTTGTGATACTTCGTGGTAAATGATTTTCAACCACCATTATTTTGAACGGAGAGAAGAGTGAACGAACACGAATGGATCAAGGAATTTCCCGCCGCTGTCACAGTTTGTGATGTGGAAGGCATCATTCTTGAAATGAACGATAAGGCCGCAAAAACATTCGAGAAGGATGGCGGCTACAAACTCATCGGCTCGAACATGCTTGATTGCCACCCCGATCCCGCCCGTGAAAAAACGGAAAGGCTGTTGGCCGCGCGCGTGAAAAATGTATACACCATCGAAAAGAACGGAGTGAAGAAACTCATCTATCAATCGCCGTGGTATAAAGAAGGCGAGTACGCAGGCTTTGTGGAACTCTCCCTCGAAATTCCATTTGAAATGCCGCACTTCATCCGCTCGTAAGCACCCTAATTTATTTTATGAATGTGATCTCGATACGCTCCTCGCTGCCGCTCGGAACTACTCGACCACCACTAATTACTGATTACTAATAACTGCTCTTATGGAAATCTGCTATCTTATCGCCTTCCCCGATGCTGACGACGGCAAAGCCCCCCTGGTTGAACCATTCAAGGGACTTAAAGACGCGCCATATTTCCAGCCCATTGATATTGACCTCGTCACGCTTGGCGAAGAGACCGTACTAATCGAAGGCCATGCAGTTGCGGTCACCCGCCAGCTTTATGACGGGCGCGTGCAAATGGTGGAATGTCACTTTGAGTTGAAGGAACCGTTCGCCCCGTCTGTTTTGCAGGAACGCACTAAAATTCAAAACGCATTGGAAAGCAAATTCATCCCGACTCAATACCGCCAGAATGGATTGTATGAAGAATACACGATCCTTCTCGTAAATCAGGCCAAACCCTCGCCCGATAAATGGATCGAAAAGAATTCCACTGAGCTTGCGAATTTCATCCGCTCTCAGCGCGAAATATTTGATACAGAAGAACTAAATGAGGTTCTTGCATCACGCACGCGCTACTCTGCAATGGAACTCACGTTGGTAGATTGGGAAGGCGCTGTCATCATCGCCCCCAACGAGGATTACCAATCCGATATCGCCCTGCTGGAAATAGGCAACTACCAATTATTGCGTTATCGCATGTTGGATCAATCCATAGATGCGATGCTCGACAAGATCAGCGCAACCTTCTTCGAGAATAAACGCCGTCCGCGCGCCACAAGAGGTGTCATCCGTCAGATAGCAGAACACAAGCTCGAGGTCATGCTGGACTTCGAACGCGCCGAACAAAACCTGCTCCTCATCGGCGATTGGTACACAGCCAAACTTTACGAAGCCATCCAAAGCGAGTTGTATCTTAAAGATTGGAAGGAAAATCTAAAGAACAAACTCAACAATCTCGAAAGCATCGTCCAGACCATCAAGGATAATTTTTCGCTTTCCCTCGAAAGTGTTTGGGGGCGCATCGAAATGGCTGGCTGGATGATCATGCTCATTGGCTACATCTATCTCTTTCTCGCCGATCTCGGATTGTTAAATAAATAGGAGAACCTATGAACTTCCTTAATCAAATGTTCACCAAAGTCACCCCTTTGCCCGTTGGCACATATCACTTGCAGACCCTGCAGGATCAAAAGCCTTATCGCCTGCATCTCCGTCTTCAAAAGGATGGCTCGGGCCTGCTTATCCTCAACGCATCCACAGTGATGCAGCTTAATCCCACCGCCGCCGAATGCGCCTTTCACTTCATCAAGGGCACAGTTCCTGAAGAAGCCGCAAAACAAATTTCTGCGCGTTATCGTGTGGATAGGAAAACTGCGCTGGCAGATTTCAACAGCTTTGCGGATCGGATCCAAACTTTGATCTCCACCCCTGATTTGGATCCCGCTTCTTTCCTCGACTTTGAGCGGGTTCAGCCTCATTCGGCAGATGCCACGCTGCGACTCGATTGCGCCCTGACCTACAAACTTCCTGATAATACTCATGCAGGGTATGCTCCTGTTAAAAGAGTTGAGCGTGAATTAACCACAGAAGAATGGCAGTCGATTCTCGATAAAGCCTGGCAGGCGGGCATTCCGCATATCGTCTTCACCGGCGGCGAAGCGACCCTGCGCGAAGACCTCCCGCAGCTCATTGCCCATGCCGAAAAGAATGGTCAAGTCTGCGGCTTATTGACCGATGGTTTAAAGCTGGCCGACAAGGATTATCTTGAGTTGCTTCTTCAAACAGGCTTGGATCATGTCATGGTCATCTTACAGCCTGATGAACCGCGTTCATGGAAAGCCATTGAAACCATCGTTCCACAAGACCTCTTCCTCACTGTGCATCTCACACTCAATAAAGAAAATGTGAATGAAGCCAAAAGCATTCTGGAAAGAGCGGCAAACCTGGCTGTTGAAAATATCTCCCTCAGCACCTCCGACAATAACCTGCTCGATGAACTGCTCGAATTGCAAAGTGTTGCCAGCTCCCTGCGCCTCACCATTCGCTGGGACTTGCCCGTTCCATATTCCGCATCACATCCCGTAGCCATTGAAACCGTGGATGATGATATCCCCGCCGGCGCAGGCAAAACCTGGATGTATGTCGAACCCGATGGCGATGTTCTTCCCGCGCAAGGCGAAGCTGATAAAGTCCTCGGCAATTTCCTCAAAGACTCATGGGAAGTCATTTCCAAAAACTGAGAGCCTCACAATCTATTTGGTATATAATCAGCAAAATTGCCAGATTTACTCTGGCAATTTTGCTATCACTAATACTGCATCCTTAATAACTCACCTTACGTAACCAACCATGATTCCCTGAGCGACAGCGAAGGGTCTCACCGCACTGGCGCGCGGCGCAAGTGTCGCTCCGCTCAGAACGACACTATGTAAGATGAGTTAATACCATTTAGAGGTAACATGAAAAAGAACCTGACTTTTATTTTCGTGCTGTTTTCTGTGGTCTTGTTTGTTTTCCTGGGTATTGTGCTTGGCCGATATACTTCCAGAACTTTGGTTGCAGAGGCTCCCAACCCTGCCTGCATGTCCACAATGACAGATATTATCGTAAGCGCTCAAGGTGATGTGTATAACATGGGGAATGATCCTGATTATGTTGAACCAGAATCCCATTACCTTGCAACCTATTCAGTTCATGGGGATGCGATTACCGATCCAGTTTTTGAATCTGTCCCGAACGATCTCAAGGATGAACAGAAAGATTCTGCCCTGCAAAACCAGGCCTGGAAAATATTCACAGACTTGATTCCGCCTGGAGACCGGCAAATGGTCGTACAGTATAACGTCTTTACAGACGGATTCGAAACTACGCTTGCGGCTGTGGATCAGACAAAAAGTGACCCCTCAGATTGGATCCTGGAAATTGACATTGCCGACCTCGAAGATAAAGATGCGCTCATGTTTACGATGATCCACGAATATGCTCACCTGCTCACGCTCAACGCCTCACAGGTCACGCCCGATCGGGAGATTGTGAACGACCCCTATAATTTGTCTTTGCAAACAGACAAGGCCGCCGCCTGTCCGAATTATTTCACCGGAACAGGTTGCAGTCATGCGGATTCATATGTTCATGCCTTCTATAATCGTTTTTGGGTGGATATAAACGATGAATGGGCGAAAGTGGATGCGCTCCAGTATGAAACAGAAGACCTGACGCCATACTACGACGGTCTCTATAGTTTCTATAAAACGCATCAAGACCAATTTTTGGATGACTACTCCACCACACACCCCACTGAAGATATTGCTGAGGCTTTCGCCTATTTTGTCTTCAGCCCCAAACCGACGGGTATTTCCATCAAGGAACAAAAGATCGCCTTCTTTTTCGAATACCCGGAATTGGTTCGATTGCGTGAAGACATATTAAACGGAGCATGTTCGGTAAAGTAGTTTTATTGACGCATTTTAATCTTCCGCTTATGCCCGGCTGAGTTTGATATGGTATCCTTGCCAAAACCCAAAAGGATGGATCATGCCCCGTATCAAGCAGCTTTTTGCCATTTCCGCAATTCTTATTTCATCATTGGCCTGCGTCACTCTTATGGGTGAGCCAGATGTAATTCCAACCCCGGCCGAGCTTCCTGAAATAACACAAGTCCCTGCAACAGAAGCCCCCACGGAAACCCCAGATGAGATTATTGCGTGTCCTGTGATCACAGATAAGATCGTTGAAATGAATTCATCCTTTCTTGTGCAGGGTGAAGCTGAAACCATGGATTTTGGCGGCCGTGACGAAGACAACACCGTTTACATTGTCACATATCAAGTTTCAGGGAATGAGATCGCTGATCCTTATTATGAAAGTGTCTCTTCCGATCTACAGGATGAGCAGGATGATTCAGCTTCGCATCAAAAACTCTGGAACTATTTTGCGACTCTAATCCCGATTGAAAACCGTCAAAATCTGGCTGAATTTTCAGTTATGACCGATGGACAGGATAATATCCTCGCTGCGGTTGGCCAGACCTATACTGACCCAAATCTATGGGGCCTGGAAGTGGATATTGCCGACACGCAGGATTATTACTATCTCAGCTATACCCTGGTGCATGAGTTCGCTCATTTGCTGACGCTCGGCCCAAACCAGGTTCCTCCAAGCGAAGCCATTTTTAATAATCCCGATGACAATGATATATACCTGAATGAAATATCGGCTTGTCCCAATTATTTTCCCGGCGAAGGCTGCGCCAACAGCGACTCGTACATTAATCAATATTACAATCAATTCTGGGCGGATATTTACGAAGAATGGGACGCGATCAACCTTGAAGAAGATGACGACGTTTATTACAAGAGACTCGACGATTTCTATTACAAATACCAGGATCAATTTCTAACCGATTATTCTGCCACACATCCCGCGGAAGATATAGCGGAGTCCTTTTCGTTTTTTATCTTTAGCGAAATGCCCGCAGGTGACACCATTGCCGGGCAAAAAATTCTCTTCTTTTATAATTATCCCGAACTTGTGGCCCTGCGCGCAAATATCCTCGGTAATCTTTGCATATCCTTTCCACAATAAAGTAGCGCGACATTTATGTCGCGTCACAAAAAAGAGTCCCCAAATGACCAATCTTCCCATCATTGAATCCTATTGGGTCGAGGAAAATAAATTTCTGGCGGGTGAGTATCCCGGCAGTTATGACCCCGAAACCATGCGCCGCCGCATCGACTCGTTTCTTGAAGCGGGTGTCAATACTTTCATCAATCTCACACAGCCTCATGAACTTCTTTCCTACGAAACCGTACTAAAGGAACAGGCGCAAATTTATAATGTCAATGCATCGCATTACCGCTTTGCGATTCGCGATCATAGCGTCCCTTCAGCAGATACGATGACATCAATTCTAAATACGATAGATGATGCCATCAATAACGAAGGCTGTGTTTATGTTCACTGTTGGGGCGGCGTGGGGCGGACAGGCATGGTTGTTGGCTGTTACCTTGTGCGGCATGGCCTCACAAATGAACAAGCCGCCGCCGAAGTTGACAGGTTGTTCAAGACCAGACCCAATAATTTTTATTTTCCGCGCTCGCCGGAAAGCGATGAACAGGTTGAGTTTATTCTTAATTGGTGGGAAGAACCCAATGTGTTGTATAAAAACAATCAGAAGTTTTGTGAAGGATGAACTGGCATTCGCGTTATCTTCAGCAGGCCGCGTGGACTCGTGACTTAAGAGTCTATCTTTTTGAACAGGCCGAATTGGCGGACGCGCATCACGTGCTTGAAGTGGGATGCGGTACGGGCGCGATCCTGCGCGAACTTACCCCGCCTGCGTGTCATGGTCTTGACCTTGAGCCTGCTTCGCTCGCCGAATGCAGAATCCACGCCCCGGCAGTTTCGCTGACGTGCGGCGATGCGCATTTCCTTCCATATCCGGATAAATATTTTGACATTGCCTACTGTCATTTTCTTCTGCTGTGGGTGAATGACCCATTGCAGGTGGTGTGTGAGATGGCGCGTGTGAGTCGCAGCGTGCTGGCCCTCGCTGAACCGGATTACAGTCAGCGAGTGGATAAGCCTGATGCGCTTGTTACGCTTGGCAGATGGCAAACTGAGTCATTACGGCGGCAGGGGGCGGATCCTTCCTTTGGCGGGCGGCTGGCCGAGATTTTCCATCAGGCGGGGATCAAGCTTGTTGAAACAGGACCAATTCAGGGCCAGGAAGTGATGCGTACTGCCGAAGATTGGGAAAATGAATGGGCGGTGATTCAGGCTGATTTGGAGGGAATCGCTCCGGGGGAAGAAATCCAACAAATGAAAAGGCTGGATGAAGCGGCGCGCAGGAGGGGAGTGCGTGCCTTGCATGTGCCTACTTATTTCGCCTGGGGTAAGACTTAAGAACCAGTAAACTTCGAAAAAAGAAAGGTATAATTTTGAAAAGGTATGGAGGTACGGTTGGAAAATTTACAACAAGAGGAACAAGCTGAAACTCAGGAACCTGTGTTTGTAGAGCAGGTTGGTGGAGAACAGATTGAATTAGAGGAAAAAATAAATTGGGGCCGGTTCGCACTCGATATTGTTGAAACCCTGATCCTGGCCCTTATCTTGTTTTTTGCGATCAATGCGATGTCGGCACGCGTGCGGGTGGATGGGTTCAGTATGCGCCCAACGCTCGAAGATGGTGAATTTGTACTTGTGAGTAAAATGAGCTATCTCTTCGGTTCCACGCAGCGCGGCGATATTATTGTGTTTCACTTCCCGATGAACCCTGAAGAGGAGTTGATCAAGCGCGTGATCGGTTTGCCCGGAGACCATGTGAGCGTGCAGAACGGAACTGTATCTGTGAATGGGCAAATGTTGGTTGAGCCCTATATCGCGGCTACCCCGAATTATTCGGGCGAGTGGGACGTGGCGGAAGGACAATTTTTTGTTTTGGGCGATAATCGTAATAACTCGAATGATTCAAAAGATTGGGGACTTCTGCCTGCCAAGAATGTGGTCGGTAAAGCGGTTCTGATCTATTGGCCGCCGCCTTTGTGGGATGTGATCCAGCATCCCCAATTGCTTACTTCGCAATAGGATTTGAAATGAGCGAACCTGAGAACATTTCTCCACGATCAGCTCCTTGCAATGAATGTCATGCGGGTATTATGCGGCCGCGTTTGTTGACTTATTTTACGTGGCTTGGCGATGAACTGATTACGGTTCCTCATTTCCCCGCCTGGACTTGCGATATTTGCGGCAGGCGTGAATATGATGAGAAGGCAATCCTGTGGCTGAACATGATCCTGGACCCGAATGCGGGCAAGCCCACCCGGAATCAACGCCGCACTCCGCCTCACCCCCGGCCTCAAGCCGGTTTCTCCCGCCCCATTCATGATTCCTAGCTGAAAGAGGATTCTCCGCCATGTCGATGGAAACTTCGCCGCGTACCTTTCGTTACCTTCCCGCCGATATATTGACTTCCGGATACAGGGCTGTTGGCAAGATCATGGTCACCAGCCATGGGGCGATGGGGATGATGAATGACCCCACTCGTTCCGCGATGGATGTCAATGATGCGCGTCTGGCGCGGCTGCACATGCCGACAAAACTTGTGGATCACTTTGAACTCGTGCGTATGATGAAGAAGCATGTCTATGCAGTCTGCATGGCGCGCCGCGAGGACCTTGGCCCGCAGGCCATGGTGCGCGGCGGTTTTACGAATGTGGTTGAGTACCCGATCCGCCTGACCACGCAGATGTTTGAAATTGAAGGCATCATGGAATTGCCTGGGCGCTTTGATTTCAATTCACTGATCACGGATGGGACGCGTGAGTTCCTGCCGATCTTCAATGCAACATTAACGGCGATCCTGATCCCAAGTTTGCGTATCGAGAGCGCTGGCATGTTGGTCAATCGTAATCAGATCGATCTCATGGCTTTGCTTAATCAACGAGTGAAACCTGAAACTCAGAGCTAAAATCGCTTGACGGTCATGGAGGGGGATGATAGAATTCGCCCGCTCAAAAAAAGCCCCCATCGTCTAGAGGCCTAGGACGCGGCCCTTTCAAGGCCACGACCGGGGTTCGAATCCCCGTGGGGGCACCTCTCTATAAACGCAGTATTCCATTCGAATACTCAATCACAAAAAGACCACGTTCCTAACGTGGTCTTTTTGTTTTCATCCCTTGATCAGCATGGATGTCTGCCCCGTGTTGAACGTACATCCTGTCAATCCTCGTTCTAAGAGCGCCACATAGTTATAACCAAGCACAGGTGCAAAAGTGGAATTATTCGAAGACCTTCCCTGGAATGCGCTCGCCCAATAAGAGACCGCCACCAAACTGGCAACGGTATTGATTCCCAACCCGACGCATCCCTGCGCCGTGCTCGATGTTGCCGCGCAGATCATGTCATTCAAGATCGTCACAAAATATTGTTCTTCCACCACATCCACCAGAAACTCGAACTTCATGGCAGCGTCTGAATTCCACTGAACAACTGACGTGCTCGGATTGGCGTGCGAAGTTGACCCAGTCACCTTCAATATTCTTTCCACGCGGTTGTAATAGTTCTTAACAAATCGCTTGCTCACGCTGTCTTCGCATTGACCAGTCGTTCCCGTGATGCGGATCGCACCCAGATAGCGTCTGGTTGCGTCTCCACTCTTCGTCAACCTTCCGTTTAGCATGACCAATGCCGTCGCGCGCGCTGAATCACTTGTCCAGGCCAATGCTTCCAGCGCCACTACCCCGCTATTCGAATAAGCGAACACATCATAATTTTTATTTGCAGTGAACCCCGACAATGATAAGGAGATTTCTGTAAACGAATAATTCTTCCAGACTGTGCCAGTATATAAGGAAACTTTATCTGACAAAAATAGAGTGTAATAGAGTGTCGTCTTCGCCGTCTGATCCGTGGCTGAAACAGGCACACCGCTCTCTAAAGTCAAACGTCCGCCTGGAGCATTGGACAAAAAATTGATCAGTACGGTTTGCACCGCCACCATTGAATCCTGCAATGACGCTACATCATTCGCCATCACATCATCCCAATTATCCAAAGGCGGATATGGGCTATAAACATCAACGCTATTTGGAAAAACGCTTGTCATAATTTATCTCCTCATTTTTTCAATCATCACTTGCGCGCGCTGCCAATCATAAAATTTGTGGAATATCTCAGGCATCTTCTCTTCCTGCCCTTCCGAGATCTCGAAAATGCTTGCATAAATCTCCGCTTGTGCATCTCTTGCGTATCCGCTCCACACCAGCGCGCCTGGCATCAACACGATCTGCGCCGCCAGATCACTCGGGTGTCTGCTCTCGAATTCTGCCATCACATACACTTGCACCGCGCCGCCAAACTCCGCCGAATGACTAATCCATCCAGCTCGCCAATCCAGTGCGTGACCGATTTCATGCAAACAAGAAGTTTCACTCGTACACCAGATCACGCCTGAGATCTTATTAAACAATCCTTTTTCATGACGCAATGGCACAGGCAACAACAACCACATCATAAATATTGCTGTTGCCAATATCAGTGATAAACGTTTCATGCAGTCCGCTTCCACATATAAACCACAATATAGGGCTGTAAGTTATTATGCGCTCCGCCACTGCCTGCAGAGGATGTTGCATACGATGATGTTGCCATGCTCGGAACTGAAGTGCCGCCAGCGGCCACTGATGACGAGGAGTTGGGTAGTGATACATTGTGAGTATGTGCTGGCATTTCCGCAGTGCTCAGCGTGTGTGTCTTTGCACCGCCTGTTTCCTCCACAACATCAAACTCCGTTTGTCCAGTATCGATCCCAACCAATGTTCTGCCTGTGCCAAACGCCGCCCACGTCCCAAAGCCAAGCGACGTTCCTGGATTTGTTGGAGAGACCGATATTAATATGGAGCCAACAGGAAAAAGCGCGTCTACCTTGCCCAACAAATAATTCATATTATCTACTACCCACGCATTCCAATTCGCCGCAGACATCATTTGTCCAGTTACAACTACAGGCAATGTCATAATACGCCTCCATCATCCGATTTATTAACGGTCAGGTTTTGAATATATAAATCATTAGCGCTTTCATTTGGTTTCCATGATCGGTGCAAAGCTGCAAACTCACCATTCACCAAGCCAATAGCCAGAGGCTTCGCATTGAAAGCCCGATCAATCGCATTTGTCCCCATCGTTTCATCCACAGGCCGCTCCAGCAATAACCGCTCGATTTCCTCACGTATTTCTGCTGCAGGGAACTCCACAGGCCTTGGCCTCCCATTCGTGCTTTGATTGCCACAATGGAAACAATAAAAGATCGGCTCATCATAATCAACACTCTCCGCCCCGCCGCACTCACAAAACGCCAGCCATTGACCATGATTGATCTCAGCCTTCACAGGCTCGCCGATCATGCCCTCATCCTTGAACGGCGTCTCTAACATTCCGTGTCGATACATCTGCCCGCTTAATGTTTTGATCCGCTCCCGCACCGTCCGCGATCGCGTTCTCACCAGGTAATCTTTTGTTCTAATAATTGTCATACTTCTCCTATCCATTTTCCCCTCGCCCCGCGAAGCGTGGGAGAGGGGTTAGGGGTGAGGGTGGTTCTATGGCGCAAATATCGTCGTCACCCCAACCTCAGCTGGGAACTGCCAGTAACTCCCGCTCAGGTCTGGGAACGGCTCGAACAACATCGTAGTATCGAACACACGCAAACCTCGATCAATATTTTTATGTTGCAGCCACGCCAGGCGATATACGCCATCAATACCCTTGTCAGGCAGATAAAGATCAACCGCCTCGCCCAGGTCAATTCCAAACTGCAGGTCTGGGTTGCCTCGAATAATTGCCTTAACAAACAATCTCGGCGTCGATAAAAACGACACCATAAAATCAGTCAATCCCTGAGCCACAGCGCTGCTCTGAAACCAACGGATAGCCATTTCGAATGTGCGTCGCTGGTAACGCAAAATGCTATTGTTATCTTGCGCTTCGACGAAGGTTTGATTTGGCACAGTGATGGCGTTCGCGCGCAGCCGCGTCAAAGTCGGATATCCGCCCGTCCCGCCATTATTTGCAATGGATAATTTCGCGGTCCCTGAAAATTGATCCAGCACCGTCACACTAAAATTAGCAGTCAGATTTGTCCCGCTGCCGTCTGAAGCAGAATTGGCTGTGTAGTCGGTCGTGGCAACAGGAGCCACCAAACTTTCGACAGGCACATTCCCGCCGTTGTACGTGAAGCTGGCAAATACAGTCCTGCTCGCTCCCGCCGCAATAAATGGGATCTCCTGCCATTTCCAAACCTCAACTGCTGTCTCCAGCACAGTTGGGTACACATTGACTCTTAGCGCGTTTCTTACCATCTCCCACGGCCTTGGCGTCTCAATGGTTCCCAGCAAAAAATCAGCCTCCGTCAAACTTGCCACAACAGGCACACTCGTATACCTGCTCCTGAATTTCAGCTTACCGTCTGCGCCCATCCACACGGCTCCCAACTCGCTGTCAGCCAGGTCATGTATCGCTTCCAGCACACTGCCCCGATCCAGCCACCAATAATTCCGCACATCCGCGCCAATATCCAGGTCACTTCCCCACCTGCTCGGCCACCCGATCTTTTCCAACATTAACGGTATCGCTTCGTCTGTTCGGATATTCGTTTGCACAGCCACGGACGATTCCTGCTTCAGCAAACGCACACCATCATCCGCGCTGATCGACGCCTTGCCCGCCAGTTGCGAATCAGGTACAAGATCATCCACGATCCCCGCAAAAACTGCCAATCGCTGGTCGCTGGGGGTTCTCACTCTCAATCGCATTTCTTTTCCGATCGGAATGTATGGATAATACGGCGAGGAAATATTTTCAACATTGAATCGTCCATCTTCATTATTGAAAATGCCAGTCAACTTCCCGACATTCAACCGCTCGAAACCCGTCCCATCCTTCTTGATGTAGTATGGTCTCCCGCGTGTCACTGTCAACGCGTGCAAGTATCTGGCTTCATTACTTCCGTCAAACAAGCCGTTGTTATCCCAATCTATCTCCAGCGCAAATCGCGGACTGTCCAAAACAGTCGCGCCATATTTCTGCTTGCCATACTTGAACTCTCCATAAATTGGCATTACCGATTGACCTCCACACCCAGCTCGCGCAGCATGGATTGCAGAAGTGGCTTCAATATCTGATCCACTTCATACCGATCTCCCAGACTCAACAGTGGACGATTTTCAACCGTGATCTGGATGCTTCCGCTCCGTGCGGACGTAGAAGCGCTTCCTGCCGCGCTCAAGCCTGGCATGGTTCCAATAGCAGGGACTATCCCTTGCATTGTTCCTGGCATCATATCGCCCACGCCTCGCGTCCATCCCTTGGCCATGCCAGCCGCCATCTGCCAGCCAACCTGCATTTCAAAAACTCTCGAGGGCGAATGAATTCCAAGAAATCCCATTGCTGCTTGCAGAGCTGCATTGGCCGCTCGTCTCGCCGCATCCATGATCCATGAGAGCGAATTAGTGATCCCGTTTGCGATTCCCTGGATAATGTTTCTTCCCACTTCCCCCCAATTGGTATCCTTGAAGAAATTGACAATGCTCGTCACCATGCCAGAGAAGATCAATTTTGTATTTTCCCAGGCGGTCGAAAATAAACTACCTAGCGTGTTCAGCATAAGGTCAACAATCTCGCGGATCTTCGCTCCAAACGTATACCAATCTCCAGTCATGGCCGCATGGAACGCCGCGAAGACCGCCTTCCAGATCGCAATTGCATTGTTGATATAGGTTGAAACAAAATTGATTGTGTTATTCCATAATTCAGAGAACACACCCAGCTTGCCGCTTGTCAGGTTTTCGATAAACTGCATTACTCCATCGATGATATTTTTTACAAAATTAAATCCAACGTCAACCGCGTTTTTTACGAACTCAACTGCCGCTGCCGTCTTCTCTTGAATCCCGCCCCAATTCTGCGTCCACGCTTGATAGACCAAATACGCAATTGCCGCAACAGCCGCCATCACCAGCAATACGGGCCACATTGCGCTGATCATTGCAATGGCTGCTGGAATTACTACTGTAAAGACCCACGCGGCTATAGCCACACCGATCACTGCCAATGCCGCTACGATCACGCCCTGGTTCTCCTGCAGCCATCCAAATGCGTTCTTGAACCACTGCACCACCAAGGGCAAATTCGTAATCACCTGTGTCGCAAAATTTGCGATGCCCTGGGCAATTCTTTCAATCGATGCCTGCACCTCTGGCTTCGAGAGCCACGTGGTCATGGTCTCGCCAAGTTTTACCAGTCCAGGGATCAATCCAGTGCCCACCACTTCAAGCGTGTTGCCCCAAATATTCTTCAGGCGTTCCCACACGCCAGCGCCAGTTTTGCCAGCCGCTTCAGCCGCGCCGCCCACTGTTTTATTCACAACATCCATAATGATCGCCTGAGCGCCAGCCACATCGCCAGCTTCAGTCATCTTTGCGATCATCTTATCCTGTGCGTCGGTAAACACCACGCCAGCAGATTTCAGCTTCATCAGACCCACACCAGGGTCTGCAAGCGCCTTGCCCAGAATGCCCGCCGCTGTGGGCACATCGGTTTTCCATTTGGTAGCCAGGTCAAGGGATAGCCTTATTGCATCGGGGAAAGCTGTTGAATTGATCTGTTGGAAACGCGCCAGCACTTCACCGCCTGCAGTGATCTGGTCATCTTCGAAGCGCGTCAAGCTCTGATAATGTTCTGCGAGCTGCGCCACCATGCTTCCTGTCACACCAGTGATCGGCCCCGTATTCGCCAGCGTTGAATTCAACTGAGCCATGATCTCTTCAGCGCTCAGAGCTTCATCCATCGCGCCTTTGATCAGAAATCCCATGCCAGTAAACGCCGCGCCCGCCGCCCAGGCCGCTCCAGTAACAATACTTCCGCCGATCTTTGCCAGCCCGCTTGTCGCGCGCGAAGCAAACCCTGTAGTATCCGTCTCGGCACTCCGTAGGGTTTCTTGATATTTGGTTGCATCTCCAACGAGACGCACGATCAACGTCGCTAAATCAGCCATTTTTTTTCATTGCCATCATGCTCAATATTTCTTTATTTCTTTTCCATCCAGCATCAGGATCTTCTTCCGTTGTTTCTTCTTCTACCGCACCGACAGGCATAAAATCCTGAGGTGTAAATGGCTCTGGCTTTTCTTCTTGGTTACGGTTTGCATTTGCCGTCAAACTCGCGAGCAAACCCGTTCGTAACCATTCATCGCCAAACGGCTCCAGCTCATAATAAGCAGCCCATTCCTGAAACTGTCGTGAACTCATGCTCATCAGCATCGCGTCCACATCGGGCAGCCCTAGCTTCAGTGCCAGGCGCAGGGCAAATTGCCGCCTGGCATCTATGCTAAATTTGCTTTGATCTCTTTCGCGCTGCTATCGCCTAGGCCGCTCAAACGTTGTGCCACCTCGAAGAGTCTCGTCAATACCTGTGCGCTCTTCTTGCCAAGCGCCTCGATGTCATCCTCGCTGAACAACGGATCATTGTTTTCGTCCACGATCGTGCGCACCAGCAAATCGGTCATCACCGTATCCAGCTTCAGTTTCTGCACCTTGCCATCCAGCGGATTGATCACCACCAGCCGTGACGAATATCTCTGCGCGTCCTTCGCGTTCAAACCGATCACGCGCACAGTCCCACCCCACTCAGGCACATCAACATTTTCAAACGGCAGGTCCTGCGCCGCAAGGATTGAACTCTTGCTCAAAAGTTGATTCATATTTCCTCTTCCTCACTTCTTCCCCCAAATCAGTCTTTGATTTGGGGGAACACGGCTTTAGCCGCAGGGGGTTGGGTCTAAAGATTGGTAATATCGTTCACATCCAAAGTGATGTCCGCGCTCAGCTTGCCCTTCACAGGCGCTTTGAACTTCACCTCTTCCACATACGCGGTAATTGCAAAGCCGCTGGAATCAGGGAAGATGACCTGGAAATGCTTCTCGGTTTTATTCTGAGCTGCCGCCACCAGACCAGTCGTCTTGTTGTGAGTCGGATCGCTCGAAATAAAATCAACGGGGAATTTGAGCTTGTCCCCATCTTGAAGAATGGGTTTCTTTTTCACCTTCCCGCCGCTGCCGTGGTTGGTGAAATCTTCCATAATGTTTTTGATGGTCGGACCATCAATATCGCCAACAGTGGCGATCGTGGCAAATGTTTCAGTAGGCGTTGCGCCATCGCCCATCTTGATCAGTGTTCCATGCGCAGAAATTCCTTCAGCCATTTTTTATTTCTCCTTTTCATTTTCACCTCGCCCCGCGAAGCGTGGGAGAGGGGTCAGGGGTGAGGGCTACGGCAGCGCAATCACCGCATACTTGATCGCAGCGTTGCTTGCTTCCATGTACATCTTTCCATCCGTTTGCATCCAACCTGTCTGCTTAAACGGGCCAAACATGGCGATCTCCCCAGCGCCGATGGAATAAGCGGTGATGTCGCCAGTGCGGTTCTTATCATCCGCCACAGAGTTGAACGTCACCGTATACGGATTTGTTGCGTGTGTATTCCACACAACGATCAGATCATTTCCGCCAGGCACGATCTGTTCCTTATTGGTCACATCAGCCGCCACAAATGCCACATCCGCCGCATTTGCAGCGATTGGTAAAGCTGGGTAACTCCCTAGCAGCGTAACCTTCGTCAAAGTTTGTCTTGCCATCTTCTATTTCTCCTTTTCAATTTCCTCTCCCCTCTCCAAATGGCGTTCTTCCATTTGGGGAGGGGTCGGGGGTGGGGTCGCGCCATACAACTCTTCCAGCGCGCTTTCTGATTCGTGGATCTCGATCAAGTGATTGAGCATCTTCTCCTTGAGAAACGTATCGAACGACACGCACTTTTTACAAATGTAATGCTCGCGTCCGCTCCAATGGCTCACAACGTAATCATGCTCATTGATCACTTCAGCCAGGCTTGGCGGAGGCAATACCCCAAGTCCACTTCCGCTTAGTTGGTCACCGCCTTCCGCCTTCTGCTTTCCGTCTTCCGTCTTTTTCTTTACCATCAAGCCTCCTTATATTGAAATAAAACTTCAAGCACGCGCCGATACAAACCAGTCTCGTCATCGTCCATCGTGCGTGCGTTCTCAACAAACGCGGCATAGATCTCTGTCGTACCCATCATGCCCTTGTAACCGCTGAATGCGCGTCTTGTTCTGTTCTTCAGTTCAATCGCCTCGAGCGGATTATTTGCCCAGCAATCAAATTGAAATCTTTGCTCTTTCCATGCGGACGGTCCCGAATGACTGTAGTCCGTTGGGTCGCTCACTGAAAAGAAAACAGTCGCTGGCACAGTCGGGTCCTGCGGCAAACGATCAGGCCAGACTCTCGTCTCCTGCATCGCCACCAATGGCGCATGTGTCGTGAGATATGTGACAATGCTCGTCTCGATCATCCCGCATCACCTTCGACCTTGCGCCTGGTCGTTGTTTCGATTGCATTCAATATCTCTGATGAATGTTCATCAGCCGCTTTCCGCATAAATGGACGCGCTGCCATTCTCGCCGTACCAAATTCGAGCTTCGGGGCATGTTCAGCATTGCTGTAAACGATCGCGCCTTTTCCATCACGCGCTGAAGCAATGCTGTTGATTAGGTGACCATAATCAATCGCGGGCGCTTCACCAGGTGCAGATGCCTGATGAGCCTTACCGCCGCCCCGTTGATAGGTCCGTCCGCTTTTGCCTGATTGTTGGATCGTCACCTTTACGAATCCTTCCATCACAAATGCGCCCGCAAACAAACCGTCAGCCAGTGCATCCTCAGCTCCGCCACCCAACTGCGAAAGTTTATTAACCAAATCTTCAATGCCTTCAATTTTTATATCTGCCATTATCTTTGTCCTTCCTCCTCCAAATGGCGTTCTTCCATTTGGGGGAGGTGCCCGCGATAGCGGGCGGAGGGGGTAGTCACACGCTCGGCTGTACCTTCATCAACGACACAACCATCCCGCTCGGCCCGATCTCAGGCGGAGCGCTCACCTCATAAATGATCGGTGTGCAGGGCTGTCCAAAACGCAAAACGATTCGCACACGGTCCCGCAGATCAATCACGGCATTCAACGGCAGTCTCAAACGTGCATCCCAGCGTACAACAGTTCGGTTATTGCCGCGCTGCTCATTGCCGCCAGTTGGCTTCAATCCACAAATCGAGATCTCGCCATCCGTCCACGCAGGCATGGGATGATTGATCGCATCCTTCGTCTCGCTATAACGCATCAGCACACAGGTATCCATCATCGCAGCTTCCTGCGTCTCTCGCATCTGCTCCAGATCATCCCGCGTCAAAGGACTAGTTGCTGTCATCACTATCCAACTCCTCTGGGCTCAACGGCCTCTTCGGGCTTGCCTGCATCTGCATCGTCTTATGGCTTCGCCTCGAGCGGAAATATCTCGCCTGCTTCATCGCGTTTTCGTATTTCTGCGATCTGCTATAGCTTGCTCCATCTGCGGAGAAATCGAATTCATCAGCTTTCTCGCCAGCCTTCTCTTCCCAAATGTCCGCTGCAGCTGCATTCAAGTCATACGTGGGTGTCCAATCAGGGTTGATCGGGTAATAATTTTGCGAGTCTCGATAGTCATACCCATAAATGTCCACCAGTGGATAAGCCTCAATGAATGCTTGTATATCTTCATCACTGTAGCTTGTTGAATTGCGTTCCTTGCACATGCGCCGCACCTTCGCGATCTGCGCCGCTGTCACATTCGAAACTGGCGTTGAAGGCGCAGCTGCGGGAGTTCCATCAAACGTAGTCATTACGGCACCGCCAAAACTTGAGGATTAACAAAATTGACATCAGCCAATTGTTTCCAGCACCAGTACGATCCCGCATCGAGCATGAACGCCACATTTCCAAATGCATCAGTCACACCGCTGGCCACCACATTCAATCCCGCCTCATCAGTCGTGACCCATACGGATACGCCGTCGCGCGGCAATCCACTCACAGTGATCGTCACAGTCTTCGAGATCGAGCCCGTCCCGCCTGCGCCGCCCCATACTCCACTTCCATGCGTGCCAGATAATTGCCCATCAATCGCCGCTGGAATAGATGAAAGCGTTGCCTCTTTTGCTAGGAATACAGATGCATACGTGCTGAGTCCGTCAATTTTGGTTTCGACATCCGCGATTCCTGTATTGTTGGGCGCAACATAACCTGAGCTTGCCAGGCGTGTATTGATTGCCGCTAACAATGCAGCTAATCCATACGTGACGTTTTCCAGATATGTTTTGATGATCACAATATCCGCGTTGTTAGGCGCGGTGTATCCTGCTGTTGCCAGGCGCGAAGACATATCTACATCCATGCGTGCAATCTCAGTGGCTCTTGCCTCGGTCGCATCCCAGCGCACAGCAGGTGTGCGCTTATTACTCACCGCTGAGCTCGCGGTTGTAAATGACCCAAGGTAGTCATACGTCAATGCATCTGCATTGGAAATCACATATCCATAAAGACCGTCTCCAACCTCGAATGATGCCGCACCAGTCGCAATCTGACTGACCGCGCCAGATGACTTTGTCACCCGAAAAATATTAACAGTCACATCCGCTAATCCTGTCTTTCCAGACTTTGTGGATGCATCTTCAAAATAACCATAGAGAGGAAAAGGAATTGTCATTAAGTGCCTGTCCTGTTCATGCTGTCCATCGAGCGATCTCATCCAATGCGGCGCCCGAGAGTGCGCGTGGCCATGTCGCAAAATTTGCGCCAGCCCTGTCGGTCCGCACGCCAGTTGCCGTATTGTTGAAGGACGCTGATGCGTAGGATGTTGAAATCACATTAGTCACGAATGCCTGAAGCAAATTGCCGTTGAGAATACAGCCGATTCGATAAACACTGCCATTCGTAAATGTTTGCGCCGCAGATGCCCGTTCGGTTTCCACGCCTGCATTCATTTCTATAATCTTGATCGTACCCGTCGTTTGATTGCATCGAATGATCCAGCAATTATTATTGTCTGTACGGCGCACCATAAAATTTAATGTCTGACCTGTAACTGCTGTCCAGGATATTTCAGCGATACCGTTGACTTCAGCAGTGATTGTTTCGTTGATCGCCGCCGAAACGACCCAATTGGTTGCAATTCCAAAATCTGTTTTCCATGGAGCGTCAAGCTGAAAAACTCGAAACTTATCGCACGATACAGTTAATGCGCTGCTGCCAACTGCATGAGTGGCATACATGGTGGCTTGATTTCCGCTAGTGGATACCCAGATTAAATTATTATCCAGGACTGCAAAATGACCGCTTGTACGCAAAATGACTTTTAACGAATAATCTGTGTTGCCTGTAGAGGCAATGGCAAGCGCCGTTGGCACACCCTGCCAATTGAATTGAATGGTTGCGCCTGATAAAAAGAAGCCTGCCATATTGGCTGATCCTCCAGAGGGGCTGATCCTCCATCCGAATATCTCGCTAAATGTGCTGTTTGAACGCAGGATACCTGAACTGCATAATCCAATGGCTCGCGCAAATCCACTGCTATAAACGGATGGGTCTGAAAAACTTACTACCGCTGCTGTTGAGCGTTGCAGCTTGCCGTTTACAATGCTCAGCTTGTTGCCAGTATCTACAATGGTTAACGCTCCAGGCCCTGGCTCGCATGTGCGCGGGCTTGTCAGCGGCGCAGCTGCATCCGTCGTGAACTCATCTCTCAGAAGATAGATCAATGCGTTCGAGAGCATACGTCCAAGCGGAGCAATTGATTTCGCAAGCGGTAACATACGTTATCTGATCTCCTCTGGCATAGGTATCAACTCCACAAACAATCTGCCAGTCGTGACCTGAAAACCATTGTCAGCGCCATAGCATGTAAACAATGTGATCCCGCCAGATGCGGAATACATCGCCATCACCTCAGTCAAACGCCGCCAGGTGTAATCAACTCGCAGATCAATATCGCCGCCGCCTTGTGCAATGGTGGTACTCCGCGCAGCATAAGCGCCAGTGTCCACAACCTCAAACTCTCGAGCGCTACCATCGCTATAAATTGCCGTGATGGTGTCACCATCCGCGAGATCGTAAAATAGCGTCCCGCTCAAATTTGAGTGAGCATACACAATCGTAGTCTGCACCGATTGCATCTGAGCCAACACACCGATCTCATTCGGCGCGGCAATAGATTGCGGCGCACTCACCGTCAGTAATTTTCCAGCCAGAATAAGATAGATCAATAGTTTCATTTCACTGTTTTTTGTTCCCCTCTCCAAATGGTGTTCTTCCATTTGGGGAGGGGTTAGGGGTGGGGTCGGGGTTTACGCCCGTATGTACTCGATATAAGCGTTGCCAACCAAACCAGCAGCGGCGCCGCTGGCCTTGCTGATTGTCAGGAATTGTCCTGACGTCCATTTCTTGCGAGCCTTGCCATTCGTGCCAACATCAGCGACATTGTCGAATGTGCCAGCCGCTGTGCCAACATCAAGACCATCGAGCAGGTTGTCCGCGCTGGTTGTGCCGTTCGCGGCAATGCCTGCATCCACAGTACAAGCCGAAGTGGACTTGGTCGTCACATCCACCACAACGCGTGTCACGATCAGATCCACGCCTTCAGGGTTGGCAAGCCCAAGCACGCCACCCGCAGTATCCAAAGCCGCCAAAGCGACCTTATAAGAATTATTTTGTTCAGCCATCTTTTTCTCCTTCCTCTTTCCCTCCCCCATTTGGTGCTCTCCCAAATGGGGGAGGGCAGGGTGGGGGTGGGTGAGGGTAAAAATCAATTACGCAGTCAACACCGCAAACGGATAGCGGGTCGCAGAATCTGTATTCATGCGATTGATCGGGTTCGGCAGCGCAAAGCCCAGGCGCATCACAGCGCGCAACGCCACCATGTCTTGCTGTGCCAGGTTGTACACAATATTTCCAGCGGCATCCTGGATCACAGCCTCGGTCAAGATCTTGTATGTGATGTCCTGGCGCATCGAATACACCAACTGGCTCCACTGACCTGAGATCATCAATGACGAGGACGAATCAATCGATCCATCGTCAGGGAAGAAGATCGGCGAACCGTCCAGTTCATAGCGTGATGCATCCTGCATGTTCGGTTTGAAAACTGACGGGCCAGAAGCAACAAGGGCTGAGCCATTCCAGACTTTCTCGCGCAAATTGCGGAGCTTGCCCCTCATGCTTGCATGAGCTAATGAACCAGTCACCATAAACCCATCAGCTTCCACCTGCATGAATAAACCATCCGTGCCATCAGACTTCTCGCCCAAAATGGCCTCATAAAGATCGGTGTATGCGGCTGCTGAAATGGATTGGCTCGCGGCCACCGCGCCAGCCTTGATGCCAGCCGCGCCTAAATTGGTTGTCCAGGTCGCGGGAATGTTCGTGCCATACAGCACTGCGGGGGTGATGGCTGCGCTGAATGCCTTCTCCAGCTCTGGCCGCACCTGACCCCAGATGTCGTAATCCGCATCATCCAATACCGCTTCAGGAATTGGGATGATCACCGCCAATTCCTCGGCATCGATGTACTTGTTTGCCCAGTTGACTTCGCTGGTCTTTTTCTGGCCTGTGTCGCCAGAGACAAAATACGCAGTGGCCAGCGCGCTCATAACGGGCAGGCGTTTCTGCGCGCGGCTCATGTTCTGCAAGCGCCGCGCAAGCTGCATCAGCGGATTCGCACCCGCCACATTATCCAGAAGCTCATTCGAGACTTCTTCAGGGATCAAAGCCGCCGCATCAGTACGGCTGATTACATTATTGAATGCCATTTTCTATTTCTCCTTATCAATTTCCTCTCCCCTCCCCAAATGGTGTTCTTCCATTTGGGGAGGGGTTAGGGGTGGGGTTAATTATTCTCGCCCCGCCGCCGTGCGGATAAATGCATTCATTCCGCCTTTGGCATTGGGCTTCTTGTCAGTTCCACTTCCCGCGTCACCGCGTGCCGTGGTGGTACTTCCAAACAATTCAGGGTAGATCTTCTTCATCTCGTCGAAGCTCACCCTTCCGTGCTTGTCGAACATTTCATCGCTTACAGCCACCGTATAAGCCAGCTTCAAGTTCTTCACGCCTGCTGTATGTGCCGCCTCAAAGAAATCAGCTTTACGGTCCGCAGACGAAAGATCATCAGCCAGCTTCGTGAGTTGGTTTTGCGCCTCACTGCCCGCCTCGGCCTTCTTGGCCAGATCGCGCAGTTGCTTCTCCATATCCTTGCGACTCCCTCGCTCGGAATCCAAAGCGCTCTTCAATCCTTTCGTGTGGCTCTCGATGAGAGCTTTCTGATCTTCTGGCAATGCTTCATGCCAGGCATCGAAAGTCAACGTTGAGTTGCCACCTTCGCCGCCTTGTCCATTGTTGCCATCGCCAGCATCACCGTTGCCGCCGCCGCCTCCCGCATTGGCGTCAAAATAAACTAACTGTCTTTTGAACATCTCGTTCTCCTTTTTGTTTTTTCCTCCCCCATTTTGCGCTCTCCAAAATGGGGGAGGGCAGGGTGGGGGTGTTTGATTCAGGCGTCACGCCTGTAATTACCAATTACCAATTACTAATTACCTAATTCCTGTACTGGTGTTGGCACATACGCGCCGCCCCAGGTCGGGTCCATAACACGCTTCACCATGCTCTCCAGCGAAGCTCCATTCTTCCACGCATCGAAACGGCCAGTCCCTAAAATACTTTCCTGTGTCGTTTCATCCTGCGCTTTAAACCAATCAAATGGGTCTTGCCATTGCGTCTCAGGCAGCCCTTCCAATACTGGCACAGCCGCGCATCGTCCCTGGTTGTGCTCATCGAATTGCGAGAGATCTTCAAACACCTGCCCGTCGGTAAACAGGCATCCCGCGCACGTCCGCTCATCACGCGCCGAAATTCTCTTGTAGCCGATCACCAAACCACTCGCGTCATATTGCATCAACGAAGCGTTTCGATAAGCCCTCAAGCTCTCAGTGCGTGCCGTGTTCATGGCTTGTTGCAGTCCGATCCCCAGCCCATTCGCCATCTCCTCAGCGATCTTCGTGGGGTGGATTCCCTGCGCCACACCGTTGATCAGCGCCTCCAGCATTCCATCTGCCGCGCCAGAGTGGACGTCGCCCAAATAACGCTTCAATGGACTCCCGTCGCCTGCCAGCCCGATCATGCTTTCCACTGCGCTGACGTTTAATTTGTCGAATGTTCCGCGCACGTCGTACTCTTTCATCACGGCCATGATCGCATCGGTCGCGTGTTCCAAACCTTGTTCTGCCAGTAATGCCTGGTAATCGCTGATGAACCCATCGGCCCATTCCACATACCTGCCTGTCTCAGCCCGCACCTGGTAAAGCAGCTTCTGTGCCCGCTCGATCCGCATGGCAACTGCCTTATTGATTACCTGTCCATCACCCTTCATGCGCGCAGCTTCCAACGCCAGTGCCTGCAGATCATCTTTTAGCTTCTTCTCCACCTGAAGCCACCGTCGCGCCATCTCCTCCATCTTGCTGTCTTCCTGAGCAAGGATGGCATTCTTATGCGCCCGCATGATCTTCACAACCATCGGCTCAGGCATTGTTGCCTCCCGCATTCTGCATTCCGCTTTCTGCATTTTGCGTTCCGCTTACTGCCTTCTGCCCGCCGCCCGCGTTCTGATCAAAGTTTTGTCTTGCCTTATCCAAATACGCCTGCGCTAAATTCGCGTCGCGTGTCTTCTGCTTTTCAACATCTGCCAGCACCTGCTTGATCTCATCATCGCTCTTGCCTTCCTCTCGCAATGTGGTCTCCAGCGGAATGCCGCCCGTGAAATTCAACTGGCGTGTCTGCGCCTGTGTATAGGGCTGGATCGTCTCTGGTCGATCAAACCTCACCGTCACATCAGATGCGTTAACTTCATTACCCGAATGCTTCAACATGAACAGCGTCACGCTCTTCCACTCAGGCGCATACCGATCTATGCGGTCCTGTGCTTTTTTATTAAGCGATGACTCCATGGCGATCAACGCCTCACCGCTGATATTGCTGCCGATCTGGAAGAAGTAATGCTTCGGCGTCCGAGTGATCGAGCTGATGGCAACAACCTGCTTCTCGATCCCTTCCAAATAATTACTCAAGGGTGTCGCGTCGAACTGCCCTGCTTGTGTCTGTTGGCCAACGCCGTCACCTGCAGGCAGATCCCAAATTTCATCAGGGCTGTTCTTCAGCTTGCCCTGCACCTCAGCGTTTGAAATCACATAGCGCTGCTTGAATGCGCCAAACTCCGCCGCTACCATCATGTCAGTCACCAATTTGTTAACTGAGTTCTGGATCGGCACAACATTCTTCAGATCACTGCGGACCTGTTTCGACTTTCGGAAATGGAACACAGGTATTTCTCCGAACGGATTTTCTGCGCTTGGAGGGTCCATTTCAATAAAAGCCGCCGCCTTTGTTGCGTTCTTCGCCAAACCCTTGCTGATGTAATACTCAAGTCGATTAGCATAATAAAGAGTTAAACGCATCTTCCCGTCATCATCCACGTACCACTTCGCCGCAAAAGATTTCTTGCGCGGGAATTCTGGATCGTAAAAAACATGGCATAAGCGCGGGTCATTGAAATACGCTTCCATCTGGCCTTCGGTATTCTTCCAGCAAATGATGAATGATTCGCCAGCGATCAACTCGGCTTCATGCACTTCATCGCTTTCCAATTCCAACTGACTGCCTTCCCATAATTCTTTCCAGGTCTTGGCTGCCGCGCCCTTCACTTCGATCTTCCGCAAATTGATGCGGTCCTTCACCGCGTCAATAACCACCGAGCACCAATTCTGCGAGAACTCACCATCCAGTCCATCGAAAATTTTCCGCATCCTCGAAGAACTCATATAGCTCAACGGCTGGTTGCCTTCATAATAGGCAAACAACCTGCTATAAGGTTTCTGCTTTGCGTTCAATGCCTCAAATGCTTTTTCTAAATCACTTGCCATATTTTTCCTTTTCCTCCTCCCCCAAATAGCGTTCTTTGCTATTTGGGGGAGGGCAGGGAGGGGGTGGGTGGGGTGGGTCAAGAACCTTGATAACTCTTAACTTCTTTATGCGGCCTGCGGATCATCGTCAGCAGCTTGTTGTATGCGCTCGAAGCGGCATCCACCTGGTCGTCATACTTCCCGCGGTTGAATGCCACGCATTCAGAAATAAATGCATCATTCCACGCCGCCTGTAAAAGAAACACAAGCCCGCCCTGGAACGCTGATTCCAATGGATCAGATCGGTCTTCCTTGCTGCCCGTCACGGTCTCAAACTTGGCGGGGAAACCCATCAACAATCGATTGGTCGCCTCAGCGCTGTCCTTGCCTGCCGAGCCTGGGTCTTGCTGATGCCATATAAAAACTTTTCCGTATTGCGCGGCATCTTTCTCAGCCGCCTTTCGCATTTTCTGGTCGCGCTCATACGATGTCCACTGCCCGCGCACCACATCCAGGATATAGAAAAATCCATCCGAACAATAAGCCATCAGCACACCGACAGTAAAATCGCCAGCTGATGAATTGGCCTTGTCCCAATATCGGAGGATGAACTTGATCGTCACGCCTTCGGGTATTTTTGAAACAGTCCTGAACCAATCCTTCTTGTACTTCTGCCCGTCTTTTGAAAATGGCATTTGCTGATACAACGCCTGAAAATAAAATTCCTGCTGTGTTTCACGCACCTTCAGCATTTCGTTCCTTGGCATCATCGCGGGACATAGGACCTCGCCAACTGCCCGCCCCAGCGGGTCCCGTAACGGCAAATAAACGCCATCCAACATTCTCTTCTGCTGATCTTCTCTATTCGCCGCGAACATTCCTTCTTCGATCAATCCAGGCAGCATCACGATCTTCCACTTATCGCCCTTCGGCTTCGTCACCATATCTTTGATGATGCGCCCCGCAGGGTCGTCTGGGTGCCAGTGGGTCATCACCAGCACACCAGCTCGCATACGCACACGCAAAGCCGATACATAAAAATCCCAGGCATCATCGCGGATGTCCTGTGACTGCGCCTCTTTGTGACCTTTGATTGGGTCATCAAAAATTCCGAGTCCTTTGGCGCGCCCTGGCACTGCGCCGCCCACACCCGATGCGATCATTCCGCCTCGATGTGGGCTTGCCAGATCCCAACTCGCCGCCGATTTGCTGTCAGCCGCCAAAACAACAGGCTCAGCATTGGGCGAAAGATTTCCAAACACGGCCTTGTATTGATCGGAAAGTATCATGTTGCGTACATATCGGCTGTTCTCGCTGGCAAGATCGGCACCGTATGAAACTTCAAGCACACGCAAGTTTGGCAGGTTTCCCAAAGCAAACGCGGGAAAGAATCTGCTGACCAATGCGCTCTTGCCATGTTGTGGCGGGGTCAAGATCAATAAAAACTGAGTACCTTCCGCGCCGTCTGTTTGTAAAAATAATAAAACTTGTTGCAGTTCATGCGCGATCAGATGATGCATTTCATAAGCGTGATACCAGGCTTCACCATCACCATCTGTGCTCATGTATTCTGCAAAGAAAGCAAGGTCTGCCTGCGCAAGCAGGATCTTGCCAACTTCAGCGCGAGCCTCTTCACGACTCGTTTGAAGTGTCGCTATTGACATCAGGCTCCTCTGTAAAGTTTTCCACAACGGCTTGCTGCTCTGCTAGTTTTTTTCTCAGAGCAAGCAAAGCTTCAGGGTTATCCAATCCTGCTAGGCGAAGTTTTTCCGCAAAGCTCAGTTTGTTCAGATCAACATTTCCAGAATTGTCCAGGATAACTTTGTCCGAAAGAATTTCAGCCACCTTGAAATGCAGTTCGCGGTCACCGCGTCCCTTGTAATCAGGCGTGGCAGCCACCTCGAACATGGCCTCCATGCTGTCGTTGATCCTGTCCAACGCGCGCTCTTTCCATGCCTCATGCACCATCGCCTTGATTTGCGGATTTTTCGCGATCCATACCGTAAACTGACGGTCACTGCTCATCCCAAGCAGGTCTGCCAATTCATCCTGCGTTTTCGGCACGCGATATTTTTTCGGTGTCTCAAGCCAGGCGATCAAAACAGCCACGCGAAAAGGCCAGCGGTTTTCCGAGAGCGTCACATAACGGTCAAACCAATAAGGTTTGACTGGCTTGCCGTTTGTATCCTTTTCCCATGTCTCGGGGTTTTCAACAAACGCCCGCGCCAGATCTTTTCGAAGCTGTATATCTTCTGGGCTTAACGCAGAATTCAGATCTTCCTCTGGAAGATCCAGGTCAAACTTCAACTGATATACAGGGACTGATATAGGCATTATTTATTCCTTGCTATTTCATAGCCAGCACAACACATGCGGCTACGAACAGCAGATAGGCTAACCAAAACTTTCCGCGCGCACTCAATTTCATTTTGCTACTCCACAAACGGACTTGGAAATGCCGCTCCCTTTGGAAGCAGACGCACTTTTACTCGATCGATCCGATTGAACTTTGCCCCGCGCGTCATAATTGGAACAATGGATTGATTGGCAAATTGCGGGAATGGATCGACTCGATGTTCATCCCATTTCCCAGACCACTCAGTTCCAGGGGCAGGCTTGTTTATGTCTGGCGGAGTTGGGACAATAACGCTGTGGTCTTTTTTCATCCACCATATTTCCACCCTGATGGAATTCGGGGGTTGGAAAAACAGGTGCGGATGCGTAGCAGGGGAGTAGATGGATATGTCTTCAGTGGAAGACATTGTTTCGTATTCAAGAATTTGAGAGTTTGGGTCGTTGAGTATCTTGATCACGGTCCCGCCCCCGAGAAGTGGGAACAGTCTCATTACCTCTTTATCAAGATTTGTACCTGCTGGATAGCAGGCGTATAAATCTGAACCGTATCGGTTGTTCCAGGCTCTGTCTGAGGCAGTTAAGGAAACAAAACTTTTCACCTGATCCGCAGCGGACATCGAGGGGACGGCGGCGCAGCACCACTTATGCCACTGCATTTGAATCGGCTTGGTCAGGAATATGAAACCATTCCTGTCTAGCACCGAGACCGTCTCTGGCAGTCCATGGACTTTGCGCGCATCTCCGTTGAGGGTCGGTCTTGATACGCCGTGCCGCTCAAAGTCATGCAGACAGACAGCATATTGAGCGTCATCAACTACATGCTGGCTGGCGCGCAGTGTTACTTTGAAACTGGCTGTCTTGGAAGAATTCATTATGCTTTTGCCACCAATGCGATGGTTCCCGTATACGTGCCAATCGGCACGCCATTCGCAACGATCGTGATCGGGGTTTCAGAAACAAACGACAAATCCACCTGCACTGTTGGCATGGGTGGCGGAGGCGCAACCACAGTCACATCACACAGCCACGCCGCCGCATACGTTGGTGTGCTCGTCTGCTTGCCATCAATCATTAGGATGTGCAGCCACTCCTGATTGTTCACATCCTTCACCATCTCATCACCCTCAGCGATCTGCCCCACATTCAAATCGCCAATATCCGCAAACGACGCCCCCGCCCCAGCGCGCAGGTTGATACCATTCGGAGATTTACCAACATTTACTTTCATGGAATAGTTCATAATTTACTCTTAACCTTTCGAGGGACGCCATTGCGCGCCGTGCGTTCTCGCATCAAAGTGATTGCCGCCGTGCTCTCTTGCGAATGCTGCGCAAAACCAATCAGCAATGATGAGAGCCGCTCGTTATTGGTCGTGATCACCAATGCCATCGACTGTACGGCCTTACTCATCTCTTCCACGGCAATCGCATGTCGCTCCTGCAGAGTGATTTGTCGATCTTCCAGCTTGCGAATTCGATCTGCCTCAAGTTTTGCATTTGCCGCAGTTTGTGGCCATACCTTGTCGCGTAGAAAAGGCCAGATTTCCCTCACAATAAAATAGAGGAGAAATGCAACCCATCCATATTTTTCCCAAAGAACAATAATTGGATCTGTCACTATTAGCTCTTTAGTTTTGTTGTAAACATACGCGCCATACGAGCCTTCAACGCCGCGCTCGGCTTCGTCGCGGAATGAACACCCTGGTTCACGCCCACAGCGATTAACAACGCATAGATAAGAGTCACAATTGTCTTCGGCTCGCATACCAAATTACTCACGAACCAAGCCAGGCATGTTCCCGCGAACGCCACAACAGCGAGCGTGATCAGCAAACCAGCCATGATCTGTTTCTTGGTAGACACATCCTTCGCGTCATACCATTGCGCCAGCCACGGAAAATAATCAAACAACAGCGCCAGCAAAGCCGCCGCAAACGCGATCAAGATTTCAGGGGTGATATTGAAATTGAACATGTGATTCTCCTTTTAACAACAAAAAAGCGCCCGACACCTTTCGGTGCCGAGCGCCTGTCGACAAACTTGTGACTGCCTGAATCCATTGGATTGCCGTCACAGCGGGGTATTTATTTGTACCTGTATTTTAAAACAAATCCAAAATTTTAACAAGGTTTAGAACACAGATTCTAATGTAAATTAAAGCGATAACCGCCTGGGCGAGGGGGGCGCCCGAGCGGTTACCAAGTCGAATTATAGAATCTTTTTGTGAATTGTCAACTACCAATTTTTAGCAATGCATCTCCAACCATCAACGCTTCTTCCAAAAGAAAATTGAACTGTCTCAAATGCTCTATCTGTTTCCATGCTACACGATTCACCTCACTGATATTCTCTCCCATTTCATGCATCTTTGAAAAACAAAACTGGAGCTTCTCAAGCTCCAGTGCGTAAACTTCCTTCGGATTTGTGTTGTACTGCCCGCTCCGCATGGTTGCCTCCCTATTTGGCGTACTCGCCCTTGTGATGCAACATATCGTTGATCTCCCTAAGTTGTCCCGCGATATGCGTCAAATCCCCAACGTGACCCCAGTGGTGCCCGCCCGGACCGCTTGCGGCGCGATCATGCGCCTGCAGTCCGACCGCGATTTGTTTCAGAAGTTTCTCGATCTCTGCCTGCTTCTCTTCATACTTCGCAAGGCTTCCCTCTCTGCTGGCTAGGTTGCGTTTCTTTGCATTTTTCTTTTTGATTTCCAAAATGTTATTCATGTTGATCTCCTTTATAGCCGTCAGTAGGCCGTAGGGTGCAAAGGAAGTCAAGGCATTTCTTCTCCCTCCATTTTCGCACTTTGAAAATGGGGGAATGCTGAAGGCAGGGGGGTCTTACCCGTCAGTAAATGCCACCGCTCAATTGTGACCGCCGCATAGATCGAGTCCAATTCTACAGCCCTGCATTTCCGATTCAACTGTTCGCAAATAATTAACGTTGTTCCGCTTCCAACAAATGGATCAAGAACAATATCACCTGGCAGGCTTGAATTGATCAGCGATCTTTCCACCAATAGCAGAGGCTTCATCGTTGGATGATCCTCAGATCGTTTTGGCCGATCAATAAACCACACATCCGACTGCTTGCGGTCCACAACTTCTCTGATCCGCCCTGCATCGCTGCGCCATCCATACCAAAGCGGCTCGAACTGGGTGTGATAGTCTTTGCGCGAAAGCACCAGTTGATCCTTCGCCCAGATGATCGTGCTTGACCAGTGAAATCCTTGGTCACGT
Source organism: Chloroflexota bacterium (assembly GCA_016234535.1). Taxonomy (GTDB): domain Bacteria; phylum Chloroflexota; class Anaerolineae; order Anaerolineales; family Villigracilaceae; genus Villigracilis. The sequence continues at coordinate 40,404 of JACRBH010000196.1, read as the reverse complement.
AACGCCTTGTCTATCGTTGGCCATTCCTGAGCGCTCATCGCAAGATAGATCAATGCGCCTGGCTCACTTGCATTCCAAATACTTTTGACTGCCGCTTGAATAAATGCTGGAAACAACTCGCCCAGGTTGTCATTCTTCATGGTTCGCTTTTTATATCCTTGTGCATTATCTGCTTCGATGTCTTCACCGTAGGCCACATTCCACGGTGGATCTGTCCAGCATATTTGCGCTTTCTCTCCCTGCATCAAGGAACTCATCACATCAGCCTCTCTGCAATCTCCAACGAATAGGCGATGATTTCCCAACGTCCACAATTGTCCCTCTTCCACCCCCCACTTTTCAACCAGTGACTCGGCCTGATTCACCAATTCAGCGGGGTCGGTGTTTTCCGCCCAGGCTTCGCCATCTTCAGCATGGACAAGGATCTTCTGCAGTTCCTTGTCCAGAAAACCGAGTGAATCCATATCCAGACCAGCCGCTGTGTCTTCAGCAATGACGGTCGCGTCCCATGCCAGGTCAATTTCAGAAACGCGGTTATCAAGATACGCAAGTCTGCGGGCTTCTCCTGCGGGGTCGCTCAGGTCAAGATCTTCTCTTTGAACAACCACCAGCTCATCGCGTCTTGATGGCACAATGCGAACCTTCAGTCCCGCCTTCTGCGCCGCCGCCAACGTCTTATTGCCCGCAATGATCTGACCGTTTTTATCGCTCAGAATGGATCGCCCTGCACCCAATTCTGTCACAGATTGTTCGAGCAATTCCTTCCCGCGCTCTGTGCCTTTATTGGCATTGTGTTCATCGAAGATCAATTGATTATTGTCCATAGCGAACTGGCTCCCTACCTGTGAAAATAAACCACCGCTCCAATGTTGCCGCCATATATTTCGGCTCGATCTCAATCGCCCTGCATCTGCGCCCCATCACTTCGCACCCAATCAATGTTGTCCCGCTTCCGCAGAATGGTTCAAACACAATCTCATTGCGCTTTGTATAAAGCATCAAATGGCGTAATGGCAGCTCGATCGGGAAAGCCGCGACATGTCCATTCGCGTTTGCGGTCCCTCGAATATCATCCCAATGCGAACGCAATGCCCACGCTGCGCCAGTCCATTCCTGTCCACGTTGTTTCCCTTGCGTATGATAAAACGTCATCAATAGATTTACATCCTGGTCATCAAAGGAATCACTGAACAGCATCGGCGATCCAGCTTCATGTTCATACGTTGCGATAAATTCATTATGCTGGTCGATCACATCGGTTCTTGGTGACGTGCTCATCAGTTGTCCCTCTTTGATCCAGTGCCGCACATGCCGCAAATTCCAGCCCAGGGACCGCATTGCATTTGTCCATTTATCCACCAAGAGCAAAACATGCCTCTTTGATTTTTTATCAAACGCCGTTGTGAATCCAGTTCCCGTGTTGATCACAATTCGGCTCTCGTCTCGACGTGTCACCGCGTTGATTGTCATGGCCATCTTTTCAATAAACGCATCGATCTCTGCCTCACTGGTTTGCGCTTCATATTCTTTTCCAACCCAATAGGGCGGACTGGTAAAACATAATGATGCCTTCTCATTTTGCATCAACATATCAACCTGAGATAAATCCGTTGCATCAGCACAGATAATAAGATGATCACCCAGCTGCCATAATTGCCCAGGTCTGACATCCCACTTGCGGACCAATTCTTCAGCTTTCTCACTTTGATCACCTGGATCATTGTCCGCTTCTTCCTCTGCCCCAGCTTGCTCAAGCATCAGGCGCAGCTCTCCCTCGAGGAAACCTGCTCCGTCAAAATCCAAACCCGAAGCGGCGTCTGAAGCAATTTGTTCTGCATCCCATGCCAGGTCAAGCTCGCTGACTCTGTTATCCATATAAGCCAGGCGTCTCGCTTCCCCAGTTGAATCATCCAGATCCAGATCATCTCGTTGAACAGCGATCAATTCATTTCGTCCAGCTTGAACGATGCGAACATTCAGCCCTGCCTCCTGTGCCGCATCAAACGTTTTATTGCCTGCGATCAACTTTCCATTCTTATCCAGCAATACAGATCTCCCTCCTCCCAGCTCGCGCACCGACTGAGTCAATAACTTCTTTCCCCGCTCAGTGCCTTTATTCGCATTGTGATCATCATGACCGATCTCCCCTCTCCAAACATGCTCTTCATTTGGGGCGGGGGTGGGTTATTCTTTGTCATCGTCTAAATCTCCCATCAATGTCAACGCCAGTTTGCGGTCCTGAAAACCTTTTGCATCTGGCTTTACAGCTACCGCCACCATAGCCGTGATGATCTCCGTGCGATGTTTCCACAATGGACTGCCCTGCAGCTTATGCACCATCTGATCAATAAGCGGATTCTTTTTCTTCCACGTCACAACTGCGCGATCACTTGTAAGTCCCAAATGGAATCGCGCTAACTCATCTTGCGTTTTTGGCTCTCTTGATCCTTTGGGCGTAGATGCCCATGCAATATATGCCGCTACCCTCCACGGCCATCCGCCCTTTGCGAGCTCGAGATAATCTTCAATCCACCTTGGCGCGCCTGCCTTGCCGTATAACAATTCCAGAGCCTTGCGCGACATCTCGCTCTTTATCTTGGCATCATCCTGGGATTGATTTTCTTCCATTGGCACATCAATCTCAAGGTTCATCGATAGCTGATATATAGGTCGTTGGATTGTCATTCATACCTCGGCTTGATCCCCGCCCGAGGGAATGATTAAATAGCGAACGTCCAGCGTGGGAGCGGGCCCGCACGCCAGACGTTCAAGAAAGATTTTAGAACGCTCGTTCTATTTTGTCAAGGATTTATCATACATTGGCGCAAGCAAACTGATCGTGATCTTCTTGTCGATCCACCAAGTGCGCTTCGCGCCGCACAGATTGCATTCAATATCATACATCGTACCCTCAACAAGTCCCATCACAACCATTGGTGGAAGTACAATAATTTTAACGTTATCTCTCTCAACATTAATGGCCATACGGAATAACAACAGTCGCTCCCTGCCATTCTCATTCAATATGATTCCAAGCGGATGCCCTTCATGCTTTTTGCACATCCAAAGCCTACCCGTTCTTCCGTCCGTTATTTGTCCGTCCATTTCATTCTCCTTTTTTATTCGCGCATCATTTGCGAAACCAAATTCATAGCATCCTCACGAGGCATCGTCCCCAGTTCAGGTGACGCATCCCCGCCAACCATCACGGACCCGCCAAGCGCCCAATCTGCCTCGAACAACAGCACCGTCCCAACCTCAACGCCGTTCTCAACTCCACGCGGCAGCTTGCGCGTAAATGCATAGCCTGGCCACCGACAAAATAATCTCTTGAATTCCTGCGCCGCATCATAGATCGCAAACCTCATCGTCTCAGTGATCGGCTCCACCACCAGCCTGCGGAATTTCGGCCATCCCTCAGCATAGACATCCAACACGCCGCGATAACGATACTCCGCACGGATATGCCAAACACCCATCTCCTGTGTGATCACTTGGGGCATCGTGCCTGTAGGGTAGAGGGCAGTGTGGGGGTCCACATTCGACATCACATGCAACCGCCTTGTTCCATTTGAAAAAATGACATCTTCCAAAACAACTTGATCGTTCATTTCGGCATCTCACTCCATGTCTTTCCATCCAATAAACGCCCTGCTTCTTTCTTGCCAACATTCGCCATAAACCACGAACCAGGGCACGGCTGATATTCATGCCAGCCGCCTTCCTGCCTCAGCGGAGCGGTCATCACAGGGATTGCTCCGTTAGGTTCCATTTGCGCCAGCCAATGATCCAGATATTCAAACGCCTTATTAGGACCATCATCCGCATACAACTCAGCAACAGGCATCCAATTTCCCCACTGCTTGAAGAAAAACGAGATCTCATTTGAATGACAAAAGTGCCGCGCAGATCTCGCCCAGTCTGGGTGCATCGGTCTCGCGCCCGGACCACTCTCCCCGCCGCAGATCAACTGACTCAAAAACTCCCAACCCTTCCAATCCACAGGCCCCAACGCAGGCTCATAACTGACCCACGTCCTCCAGCCGCGCTTAGCCATAGCCCGCATATAAGGCAATCGCTCATTGGCTCGTTTCTGGTTTTCAATGCTCACGCCCAGGATCACGTTCTGCACACCTGTAAACTTCAAATCAGCATCCATAATTTCTGGTCGCTTCGTCAAAGTCTGATAGGTGTGCTGAGGGGTTTCCATCATCACATTGAAAACCTGTCGCACATAATCCCAGGGCACATCCTGGTGGAACAGATCGCCCATATATTCCACCAACACATGTTGAGATGTGCGCCATGAAAACGGTTCATTCAACCGCGCGGGAACCAGCCTGATCTTTCCAGTCCAATTGCCAACATCGTCCACCGCATCCTGATACTCAGGTCTCCCCATTGCCTTCAGCCGCTTCGCCATTGTTCTTGCCCAGCAATTCACACACCCCTCGCTCTTGATCGTGCAGCCCGTCAACACATTCCAAGTCCGATCACCATATTCAATATTAGTTTTGCTCATCATGCGCCTCCAAGCAGCCGAACTTCTCCAGCCTTACCATTACCATTAACTACAATCAAATCCGTGTCCCAATGGATGATCTCGAAATCATCCAGGTAATCGCTCTTATATTGTTTGAAGAAATCAAAGAAATCATACACATCCTCAAATCCATCAGCGTGTGCAAGAGCATTCACTTCTTCAACCGTCATCAGCCGAAATGAGCCAATATCTTCGCCTTCTTGATAATAGAGATCACCTGGTTCTTCTGGCGACCAAATCCAGACCTCTGATTTATCTAGCTTCAAAAGAATTGATTCAACTTTTACGCATTTAGTCACAGCGACCAGCTTGCAGCTCTTCGTCCGCATCCCCGTATAAAGCATCAACATATCACGAGGCTTGGTTGGTCTCTTTCTGCGTCTGCGGATCGTGTGCGTCTTTGATTTATCCAGGATCATTTGAACAAATTGTTTTTGAAAATTATATGCTGGCATGGTAATCTCCTAGTCATACGCCTGTTGAATCAAACGCAGCTTCCGCTCCTTCTCTGCGTTTCTTTCGATCTTCCGAATCCGCGCCCCAAACGCTTTCTTCAAGCTCACCGACTTCGTAAGTTCTTGTGCCCTACGCAGAACCTTCAAATTATCGATATGCTTCAACTTTCCGATCGCATCATGCACTGATGTGCAAGTCAAATGCCAAATCGGCACACAAAGCGCACAGCCAGGAACAAAATATGGATTGCTCCTTTGGTCTTTTAGATTTACTACAATTGATTCATCGCAGGCAGTCTTTACTTCGTGCCCGTTCAAATCAGCATCAATATCCCAAAGCAAATGGTATTCTTCATCATCTTTATTTTTCTTTTGCCACATCTCACGCCTCCGTCTTCAATGGTTGAAATTCATCAGTCACAACAACAGCATCATGGTTCACTTCCACCAGCCAGCCAAAATCCCGCTCCGCATATCCGATCCAGTTATATGCGCCGCGCTCATCCAAGCCAAACTCACGCACCAAATAACCAGCGCTCAGCTTCTTATAATTCGCCGCGTTGACCTCTTTATTCTTCGCGATCTCGAGCGCAATATGTCGTTTGTATTCATCTGGCACTGCTGGCCATCGTTTCCATTTTCCGAAAGTGGCGGGGGAATCACTGATACTTTCAGTAACTTGCGCCGAAACTTTCAAATCATCATTCTTTTTTTCAGAAACTTTCGCCTGTAATTCCAGTCGTTTCAATTCCTGTTTGTTATTCCTGCGCTCTTCCGCAACCTGATGTTTATATGCAGTCTCTTCTTTCTCTTTTATTTTTCGCTCTGCATCGAGTTTCATATCCCGCGCCGCCTTTGCTTCAACTCGTCGCCTATGTTGCCCGCGCAAACTGATTGTGATCGCGCCTGCCACGCTCAAAGATGAAAGCAATAACTTGGCAAACTTCTGGATCGGCTCTGCTGTATCAAGTAATACATTCACAGTCAACACCACGATCAAATAAAATCCTGCAGTCAATGCCGCTGGCCATAGTGGGGCATTAGGATCTTCTTCCTTGCGTGTTTCATTGAAATCATTGAACTGCACCACCGTGGTCACCGTGGCCAATCCCAAAAACTCAACCACAGCAGCGCCCACAATGCTCACCCACAGCACATCCTTGATCAGCACATAATACAAACTGTGAAATGCCAGGTACGCAGGGATTACTGGAGCCAGCCACGGCACGAACGCAGCCACCACATCCACCAGCAATCGTTCAAAAGCCTGGCTCAATGCAAGTGCGCCTTCCAGCCAAACCGTCACGCCACTTACCAATCCGTTATTATTCCTTTTTGTTTTTGCCATAAAACCTCTTATTTTCACTACTACTTCGACTACTACTACACTTCCAAAGCCCTATTTTGGGTCATTCCACCCGAAGTAGTCGAAGTGATAAGGCTCTTCACCTGCTCCAGGCGTTTCATGTACGTGCTGCCACCGCTCACCTTCCACAATTCCCAAATGATCGCGGTTGGTGATCTTCCCTGACTATGTAGTTCAAGGATCTGTTTTATTTCAGGTGGATATAAACCCGCCTCTGCCGGACCCGCAGCCTGTTCAGTCTCAATTGGCGTGATCTCACCCTCGATCCAGTCCTGCCTCTCGAGCGCCTTTACCTGGCGTGATCGTAAAAACTCCGTTAGCTCTTCATCTGACGGTTCGAACGATCCAGTCAGTTTCATGCTTCCAAACTTGGCGTAAAAATATCCTTCGCTCAATTGTTCTGCGCCCAACACTCCCAGCGCATGGCGGCTTTCCATTTCATCTTCCACAAAAAACACTGCGCGTCCCACCTGCGTCATCACATCGCGGAATCCCTTGGCTCGTTGCGAAGAGAACACAATATTGAAACCGACCTTGCGGCCTTCCTTCACCAGTCCGCGAATATATCTATAGCTTTCTTCTGCAAATTCCCGCGGCATCAGATCCAGCGCATTGCCCAACTCATCCAGCACGATCAATGTATTTTCCATTCCAGCAATAGACCACGTGCTCTTATGCATCGTGGTTAACTTCATATCGCGCCGATTCATTTCTTCAACCATCTTCCGTAAAATAAACGCATACTTTTTTGCTTCATCTTCCATCGTCAGTTCGCGCACAGGCAGGATGGTTGCATTTACATGGGTTGCGAATGGCCAATAATCAACTTGCTTGCCAATGATCACAACTCTCTGCCCAGCCGCTAAAGCGCACGCCAGAAATGGTCGCAGGAATCTTCGAGATTTTCCCGATCCAGTCTTACCGATCGTTCCCACATGCGGATATAGATTCAAGTCCATGGTTTCCAAGCCGCGCGCGCTCAAACCATAAGGCAATCCGCCTTTGCCATCCCAGCTTTTGATAATGCTCCAATCAGGCCTTGGAAATAAACCATCGGTGGTCGAGTAGGCGGATGTTCTTCCCGCCGTATCGAGACCTGGCGCTGGTAAAAACTTCATCCCTTGCGAATCAACCAGTTGTTTTGGCAGTCGCGCAACCCGTGCGTTCAAATCTATAAATTGATCACGCTCTTTCACTGCATCCTGCCTCGCTGCAGTAACGTGAGGTAGCTGCGGTACGAATCCAAATTTCCGCTCGAGCCACTGTTCAAACGCCTGGTCAAAAACGGATTTATTTTTTCCAGTCGAATAATTCGGGTTCGCATCCACATCGATCCACTCGCCAGTAACCAGATCACCGATCAATGGCTTGTCTCCATTCTCCCCTTTATGTACTTTATAACGATTTTGGCGTGCGAAAAAAATACCGACAAACGCCAATACAAGCAGAATGCTCAGAAGGAAGATTGGCAAAATAACAGCCCAAAAATTATTTGATATTTCCTTCTTCCGAGTGTCCAAATTGATACTGGTCTGAATCGCAACTACCTGCGCCGCCACAATGGTTGATGTTGCGTTTGGCGTCGGAGTGGGTGAGGGCGTGGCTGTATACGAGGCTTGAGTTTGCTCGAATGCCACAGTTGCAGTCTTTATTCCTGCTTCATCCGTCGCCACTGCGTATGCCTGTGCCATATCAAATGCCGCCCGCGTCTCCGTGATATGCCAGATCGGAGCCTGGGCAGTGCCAGTCAACATCAAACCCGAAACCTCAACCTGTTGCTGAGCCACAATAGCGGTCCCATATAGATCCATCTGTTGGGTCGCCGTTGGAGCGCATCCTGCCAGGATGATGACCAAAAGAACAAATAAATAGGTCTTGACCATATTATTCATATCCATACTCCATCAATTTAATGAACTTGCATGAAGTAGTGCATCTTTTCAAGTTCATTAAATCGCTTGTCATAAAACACACCTTTTCAAAAAATCGCTTATATACCCTTACTTCATAAGTATTCATAAGGTTCATTAAATGGACTCTCAGTTGAGCTATTTGTCTGACAAACTCTCGTGTTTTGCTTCGCATAGCGAGATTTATGAAGCAAATGAATATTAATGAACCTAAAATCACTCCAAACGCCATCCTAAAGAAAAAAAATAACGCGTATTTTTTTTCAATCTTCCTATGCTCCAAAAGTGCTTCATGATATTCATAAATGTTCATTAATTCACTCCATATCCTCTTTATACTCATCCAACCACCGCGCCGTCTTCGAAGTCATCGGGTCATACTTTGAATCATCGAAACTCGTCTGCACTAGCTCAGGCCTTTTAGTAGGCTCAGGGTTCTCTGTTTCCTCCACATAATTCGGGTCATACTCTCTCTCCCGATCCAAACCCAGCCGCATCCGCGCAATATCCAAGCGTTCGCGGCTCAAAACCACCACAAACCCCTCCCCAGTTCGCTCTACTGGCATTCGGAAAGCATCACGGCAAATATCTCCAGCCGTTTTACTTTGTGCCTTCTTCCTGCGTTTTTTGTCCTCTTCTGGCTCGTCAATGCTTTCAATATCGAAGATTTCATTCAGGATTTTCGCCAAATTTTTATATAGGATATAACGCACCGTCCCATACTTTCCTAGCTTCCCGATCTTAACTAGTTCCGCATAACCCTTCACGCGCTCCGCATACTTGGCGCTTGCCTGTGGCTTGATTCCTAACGCCACATCCTTCGCAATATCAGCGGCCAGCGCAGCTCGCATGACCATCGCCTCAAAAGACCCCGATAACTGGAGCAATTCATCCTCATAGTTTGCCCGCCCAATCTTGAACAGGTCTTCCAACAATTCCATATCGTTCTGCACTACCGCCATAACCTTCATTGGACGTAGTAATTGATTTTCACGTGCCGAAACAAGCACATCATTCAGCTTATGTTTCTTGCGTTGTTCCAAGGTCAACTCGATCCTCGGCATCCATGTTTCCAATCTCCACCGCAGGCACGCGTTCCGAATTTCCTCAGCCTCATCCTCCAATTCAGGTGGATAATACCCAGGCTCAAAATCATATTTATCCAGCGTCAGCATATCCGTCCGCGCCAGGTCAAACGTCATGCATCGGCTTTCAATTCCCTTGTCCTGAAAAGGCTTATAGCCCGTAAGCATCGTAGCCCCATAGATCGGCGTATTGCTCGGAACGAATGTTTTGCCATTCGCCGTCATGACCTCCATCATTTTGAATGCGTGCGCAATCCTTCGCATCGGTCGCGCCTTCAAAAACCCCTCGATGGTTCCATCGTCCCGCTTCATCATGCTGTCATACTCGTCCATCAAAGTTGTAGCGTTATAAATCTTTGCCAGTCCCACATGTGAAGCCCCCGAAGTGACCGCCGCCGTCACTGCAAAACGATATGATGTCAAACCAACCAGATACATCAAATCCGACTTTCCGCTTCCCGCCGCGCCTCGTGCCCGCAGGAAGTTCATCGTATCAAAGCAATCATGCACCCATGTATTCAATGACCACGATCCGCAAAATTTGAACTTGCTCTTATCCTCCGTGTAAAAATAACGGTTATAAAAATCTGAATTTTTCTTGATCAGTTCTCCCGTTGAAAATTTCTCTCCAACGCCTGTTGGCATTTTTATCGCCGGTGAATTCAATTCAATATTTTCCTGAATCAATTGGTCATACTCAGGCGGAACCAAAATCTTATTTTCCAATGTCAGCCCCTTCCCCCAACCAATCTCGCGCACGTTATTCTTCAAATCATTGATGTGTGCCCACGCCAGGCGAATCTTGTTAGTCTTCCTGTCATAATACAACTCAACCAGATGACCGCTATTCTTCGTCTCGTTATCTGGAAACCATCCGCCGTAAGTTTCAACCTCTGGTAGTTTTATCTCTTCTTCAACAGCACTTGCCGCGCTCTTTTTCTGCGCCCGCAGCCACTTATTGAAATCAGCAGTAGCAACTGCCTTTGAAACATTCGGATATAGAGCGTATGCTAAATCTCGTGTCAAATCTGCGCGTTTTTCTTCTGGTATCGAAAGAACCATCGGACGTATGATCTTCCCGACCATTTGCGTTCGTGCATTCCCTTGCAGTGATCCCGCATATCGCGCCGCCAGCACCACAATCCGCTCCGCCTTCATCGAGATTGCGTTGACAATTCTATTGCTCTCTTTTTCATCTGCCTTCGTATCCATCAAATATTGTGCGATGTCATTCACATCCTTGATGGTTTTCTCAGTCCCATCTGGTCGCGTCCAGGTCTTGTTCTCAGTCCTACCTACCCACAACATCGCCCCGAGTGCGTTTGCCATGGCATAGTCATTATTTTTCCCCGTTACCACCTTCTCTCCCGCCGCATCTGCATCCGTCACGTAGATCAGCTCCTCATAATCCTCCACCCAATCATTGATCTCGCCACTCTCAATCAAATATTGCCATGACGAACCGCACAATCCGACTGAAGGCAAACCAAATTGCTCGCACGTCTTCGCGTCACCTTGTCCCTCTACAATGTAAAGCAGTGCGCCTTTTTCTTGTCCCTCTAAATGATGATGGCGATAGAGGGAGTTCCTGAATGCACGCCGATCCCCGATCAATCCCGCATTCGGATTATGACTCTTGCGCTTCTCATCAAACCCTGGCAGGATCCTGCTCGAAAAGTATTCGATCTTCCCATCAAATTTATGTGCGTACACCAGCCCAGGGTTATCCATAAACCCGCTGATATAGTTATCGCCGAATGCAGATGAATCAAGCCCACGCGATTTCGCCCACGCCGCCACATCGCCCTTGAAGCCCAATATCATCACCGCCTCAGGCGAAAGCAAATCAATCCCGTTCATCTGGAATTCGCCGCGCATTTCTTTATATTCCGCAGCAGTAGCCCGCCCGCTGAAGCCCAGCAGCCCCCCATTCTGGATCGTTCCCATTGTCCAGCCGCGGTCAATGGCATACTCGAAAGCAGCAGCATCCCCAGCGCGCTTCAGCTCGCCTTTCTCGTATGTCCCCAACAACCACCGCTTGAACACATCCATCGCCACCCGCAGCGCGCTCCGCTTCTTTTGTGCCGCAGTCCGTTCAGGCAGAATGCTCGAATCGTTTCCATGCAACTCAATCCCTGCCCGTTTCGCAAGGTACTTGACTGCCTCCGTGTTATCCCATCCTAAATTCTTTTTCTTTACCCAATCAATCTGGCTCCCGCCTTCATTGCAGTAAAAACATTTCCAATGCCATCCTCCCTTTGCGTTTGGGGGATAGACAACTAAACTCGGCTTGCGCTTATCGCTGTGAAACGGGCAAAAGCCGATCCAACCCTTCCCACTTTTCTTCAACTTAACAGAACTCGTCTCAGCCACGAGTTCAGATAAATCCACCTGCGCTTTTATGTCATCAATGATCGTCATGTTCCCGTCCAGAACCTCAAGATTTTCAAATCCGTCTATGCAATGCCAGGCCATTTATCCCGGCCTGCTCAGAATTTTCGCGCGGCTTGCCAAGCCACCCCTAATTGATTTGGTTTGAAAGCCACCCCCACCTCGTCTTTATCACGTCCGTGCGACATAACCCCATGTTATGTCGCATCCTTTTTGACCGTCACAAATCGTTTTCTACACAACGTCTCATCACAGGGCAAAAAGCGAAGTTCACGATTCTTTCTACTACTGCCTAAAAAACTAACCGCGCGCATCAATCACTCCTTCAACTTTGCCAATGCCGCTGTGACCTGGTCACCTATCACACTAGCGGACCTGCTTACATCATCGATCTCATCCAATGCGGGACACAGCAAGCTAGTCAAACCTGTGCGATCCCTTGCCTGTTCGATCCGCAATCGTGTGATTGGCATAGCCCTGCGGATAATAGCCAGCTCACAACCAATCGTCTCTATCATGGCGCGGAGCTCAGTATCGCGCTTATCTGCCCTGCTCATTGCCCTGATCCTTTAGTTGCTTGGCTAATAGCTCCTCACGTTGACCTGCCTCAACGTCACGCCGTGCCAGTTCGAGATAACGATCAAGACCATATAGCGCAAACACTGTCAGCCCCGCTGTGAATATCACTGTCCATAACGTTTGCAAGATCTCAATCTCATCGTGATCCATAAGCCACATGCTGAGCGGAACCATCATGCCCAATAAACCAAGCGTATAAGCGGCCAGGCGCGGAAGTTCTCTGCCTAGCGCCATCCGCCACGGGAAATAATGCAGTCCGAACTCTGTCGCCATTACGATCACAATCAGATCTCTTATGCTCATTAGCAACCTCCGCCTTATAAATTTCTCTTTCTTCGCGCAATAAATCCAATAGCAGTAGTAGACTGGCGCGCCAAGCCCCGACCCGATCCGCAGGGATGGGTACATACTCCACCTTCAATGTCACTGAAAACTCTCGAACTTTGCGCGCCATTCATATCTGCCTATTCAGCCCCATCGATGCGCTGCTCAAAATGTTTTCGTTCTTGCTGGATGCCAACAAATGCCTTCAGCATAAATATTGCAACTTGATCATCTTTGATAGCTTCGAACAAAACTTCATTTTCCATTTCTTCAACTTCTTCTATAGCATCATCCATCACAGAGCGTTCATAATCGCGACGCTGTTCCTCCAATTCTCGTTCTCGCCTTTTTTCTACTCGCAGATCATATTCAGACTGAATCGTTTGGTATTTATCGAATTCCTCTTTCGCAATCACGAGCACAGTTTCAACACAATCACGCAGTCTATATGCATTTCTCCAATCTCCCCAAACTGCGCAATCGGTCTCGTTGTTCCTGTGCGCGGTGAAGCATCCCAATGATTCGTTGTATACGTCATACACAATCGGAGCCAAGCCAGGGATATAGAAAACTAGATCGAGGTTGACATCTTGGCTTTCATTTTCTCTTCCATATAAATGAGCAAGCTCATCGGCATCTCGATTGCTTTGATTCAAATGGTGATAAAACTCTCTCAAATATTCTGGAACGAATTCCAATTCCCGATCAACATAAGCCTTGATGTAAGCGCGGCCGCGCTCGAGCCGCTGTTGATAATCAACTTTCTCTCTTTCTTCCTTCTCGGATTGCTCTTTATTAATTCGTTCAACTTCCGCATTGATAATTAATTCAATGCTTTCTGGGATTGATCCTATGCTCATCTCATTACTCCTTGACTTTGACATTACGCACCACATCCCCGCGGACCCGCGTCCACGCGCCAAATGTGACTGCATCCATAAAGCGGTCAAATGCCGCCAATAACCACTCAGCAAAACGATCTTGAAGGTTCATTTCTTCTTCCCTCGTTTCTTTGGCTTGCCATATTCATCAGCAAACTTGACCAGGTCAGCGCGCATCAAACGCTCACGTTCAACAATCTCATCCCATTGATCTTGATCTATCAATTCGCCCACACTATCGCGGACCAGGTCCGCCAGCGTGCGCGGCTCGACTGCGTCCAATTCCCAGGATGATTCGCCAAACTCATCTGCATAGGCTTGATAACGACTGTCTGTTTCCTTCGCTGGGTTTTCAGGTGGTTTCCATTCCTCAACCTGATTCCAATTTAATGCCAACCTATGAACATTCACACGATCAACCAATCCATAAGTGAACAGTGATAGGCGATCAGAAATATCGCGTGTCATATCAATGCCGCTTGGATCGTGATCTCCAAAATAGAAAATGTGGATCTCTTCAATATCCTCCAGACTCGCAATCCGATGTAGCCGTTTGCCCGTCTCATACATTGCCGATGATGAGCTGTAGCCTTTATTTGCTGTAAAGCGAATATCCAGTTCCTGGCATACAGGAAGCAAAATGCCTGAGAGCGCATCCTTCTCAACCATTACTTCACAATAATTGCGTTGACCTTCCCACTTGTAAATTCTGAACCATCTCGAAGCATCACGTACGATCTCAGCAGGGGTATCCCAATGGTTCAGGAAATTGGTCTCTCTTCCTCGATCCTCGATCATTCCCCAATCCACCAGGCCAGCCAGTCGCGCATCGCTGATCAGATTTCCGATCCGTTTATAGGACTTGACCGAATTCTCCACAACTGCACGTGCTACCAACTGGTAATACAACTGGCGCAAACTCAAGCGATAGCCTTGTGCCGAATATTCACGAAGAATAGTGCTCACTGTGCCAATTAACTTCATGCTTTCATTGTTGAACTTGTGATCAATAAATTTCTCTTTCATCACATCACCTCCGCCGCAGCGCGCATATCGCTCTCACGTGCCCGCGTGTAATATGCCAATATGACCTCAGGCCGATCACCCATTTGTTGACACACTGCATCAATTGCCGCTGGCAGCTTGCTGGGATCTCCACCCATCACCGCATCCATATAGCGCAGCACAAACGTGTGCCTCATTTCGTGCGGAGTGACCTTCACGCCCGCTGTTTCAGCGATCAAACAAAAACGCCGCCATGCCTGCCCCCGCCCAATGGACAATCCATATTCATCAGTGATCAATGTGCCTTCGATGCTTTTAGGCATCCGACTCAACCAGGCATTGATCTTCACCACTAACCGACCGCCGATCTTGATCTTGCGATGTTTCATGCCCTTCCCCAACACATGGATATATCCATCATCCAAATGCAAGTCGCTCAATAGCAGCTTCACTACCTCGCTGATTCGCATCCCCGCATTGGACATCAAAAAGAAGATCAAACTATCGCGTAAACCGATCAACGATCCTTCTCCCTCTTCAGCCGCCAATTCCAACATCACACGATCATCCTCGTTGACATCCCGTGGACTTTCCCGCGTGGCATCCTGCAGCGGGATCCACTCACTCGGGTCATAATCCAAAACATTCACCGACCGCAGCCACTTGATCAGCATTCGTGCAGATGCCAGCCTGCGGTTATACGTTGCAGGCGCGCACTCCATCCCGCCAAAATATTCCTGCAAATTCGCGCTGTTCAAATGATCGGGCGCAAACTCGATCTCATACCGACCTGCAAACCAGCGGCTCATTTGCTCAATGTCTGATGTGTAAGCGCTCACCGAAAGCTGACTGCGCTCTCTGCGCTTCTGTGTAGGCGTCTGCCTCAGCCAAAGACCAAAATCAATATGCCAATCCGAAGCAACTTGCAAGTTGAAAATATCAATTTGTGGACACATTGCTCTCCACCTTCTGATGAAGCGCAGCCTGCAGGGATTTCACCATGCCTTCATAGTTGCTCCATGTGTCGAACATCGAGCATAATGAATATGCCGCGCAAGTTGCAGGATCAATTCCCATGGCTTTATTCTGCTCTTCCACCCACTCTCGCGTCTGGCGGCCAAAATCTGTTGTGTGGTATCCCGTCTCGAAGTAATAGATGGCGATCACTTCCGCCGTCGTTCCATCAAACGTGCTTTTCAAAATTGACAAAACATAATTGGGCGCTTGAAGATCGATCTTCCCGCACTCATGGACACAGTCAGCGCAATAAGCGTGATTGTGTTCAATGTCGCCATGACAACGACCTGAATTCGAATTGTGTCCGTTATAGCAATTACAACGATTTCCAAAATGACCAGTCATAGTTATCTCCTTTATTTCATTCTTGGTTCTTCTTCCCCCACTTGGGGGAAGTGGCCGATAGGCCGATGGGGGGGGAATAATCCCTCAAACTAAATAACCAGTGCTACACTCACAGATAGAAAAACGGCCCGCGAAAGCCGTCCGTCTTCCGAGCGCACAGACCGTCCCTGTGCGCTCGATCCTTATTTTGATTTCTGCAAACTCTCGTGCAATTTCCAAACAATACCGTCGTTGAATCCCCACACATGCGGGCTCTTAACTGCCAGCAATCGCAAAGCCAAAATAAAGCGCCGATCGCTGGTGGGATACACCGCCAGCATATCTTCCAAAAATTCTGTCTTCGGAGGCTTGCCATCCAACCAATTGATCACTGAAGCATGGCTCAATGTTTCCCCTTCCTTGGACATTTTCTCCATCATCCAATCAGCGAACTTTCGCAAACTGGGGTTACCCTGCACTTCAAATTCCTGTTCTACAAGCTCTTTTATTTCCTTGCTCATCTCGCACTCCGTTACTAGGTGAATTTCAGTCAACTACTTGACCAGTTTACACCTATTAACCATAATTTGTCAAGTGGTTGACCAAAATAAACCGACATGCTAATATCAGTTATGTCTCGTCATCAATTCAGCATATTTCTGGAAAGAAAATTTCTGGAATGGCAAATCGAAATCGGCCATAGAAAATCTCAGGCGGAATTTGCAAAACTAATTGGCGTTAGTCGTGCAGCAATTACTATGTGGTTAAATGGAGACCATTTACCCGATAGAGAAAATGCTGGAAAATTGGCGGCTTATTTAGGTCCAGAGATTTACGATATGTTAGGAATGCCACGCCCTGATCCAGACCTGGAACGTCTTAATAAAATATGGCAACATCTCCCAGATAAAATGCGACAAGCTATACTGAAACAAGGGGAGAAATTTGTAGCAGAAGAAAATTATGACGAAGCAACAAAACCAGTTAAAAACAATATCTGATCTATGGCCTCATTTAACTCCATGGCAACGTAAATGGCTCCGCATTCAAGGCGAAGTAATATATGTGGCTGCCAGATTAATGAAATTCCTTTATCGTCTGGATTTCTGGCTCTTTCCCCCACTTGCCTTTATTTCAGCCTACCTCGTAACCTCAAAATATTTTCCATCTCATCCAATAAAAATATATGCGGTTTTCTCCACCGCTTTTATGTTTTCAACGCTCACGCTTTTCCTCATCCGCCCCCGTAAATGGAAAAGAACAGCCCATTGGATAAAAGCATAATGCCCTACCCATCAGCTGACCCAGGCGGAGCAATCATCATGCTCATAGCATTGTTCGTCCTGGCATTCTTTGTAGAACTTGACGAACGCAAAAATAAAAAGGGAAAATAGTCATGCCATTCCGTTTCCGAAAATCTCTCAAGCTAGGCAAGGGCTTCAAGATCAATTTGAGCAAGTCAGGTCTATCAACATCAATCGGAGGCAAAGGCCTTTCTCTCAATCTTGGCAAACGTGGCGTCCGTTCAACAGTTGGAATTCCTGGCACAGGTCTTTCCTTCTCAAAATTATTATCTACAAAAACAAGCAGACTGCCAGCCGCTAAAGTTATTGATCAGCCAGATGCCCCTTCAGACTATCAACCTGTTACTTCCTCTCCAATTTCAAAAGCTATTAGAAAGCCGAAAATAAAAATTCCTTTCGGCTGCGTCATTCCTGTCGCCCTCATTGCAATGTGCTGGCAAATCGTTTTTTGTTCTGCTCTCGTCAGTGAAATCATAAACCCATCGCCCACATCAACGCCTGCGCCATCACCCACATTTACTCAACTGCCTACTTCAACATCACTTCCCACGCAAACCTCACTCCCAACTGATACACCCCTGCCATCTGAAACATCAACACTCTTTCCAACAAACACACCATTTATTACAGAGACACTTCCTGCAAATTGTCTCGCATCCTATCCATCCTTTTGCATTCTCCCAGGGCAGCGCATTGCATGTGATCAACTCCCAAGCAACTTTGTAGTTCTTCCGCCCGATCCCCTTGGCTACGATGGTGACGGCGATGGTTACGGTTGCGAAAAATAAACCTCCGCGAAGCAATCCGTTGACCACCCACGTCATTCCCCCCACCACCATCCCCCCAGGCTCCATCGTAGACGCCTACCTGCGTGACAGTGGCGGCCTCAAACAAGATCGCTCCATCACGCGTCAGCTCGAAGCCCTCACCGAATACTGCAAACAACACAACTTCATCCTTCGCACCCCATATCAAGACGCCGCCAAATCAGGCACAACCACCGCAGGCAGAGACAACTTCCTGCGCATGGTCGCCGATTACGAGATTCCCGCCAATCGTCCCAAAGCTCTCCTCATCTGGAACTACGCCCGCTTCGCCCGCGACGTGGATGACTCGCAGCTCTACAAAGCTATCATTCGCAAGTGGGGTGTGGTCATCCACTCCCTCACCGACGATGTCCCCGAAGGTCGCTTTGGCCGCCTCATCGAAATGCTCATCGAAATATCCAACGAAGACAAAGCCAAACAAACCGCCATCGATGCGTCAGACGGATTGCGATCCATCGTTCAACAGGGAGCCATGCCAGGCACGCCGCCCGCGGGCTTCAAACGCGAACCCATCCTCACCACCAATTACCGCACAGGCGAAAAACGCACCAACCATCGCTGGGTCCCAGACCCTGATTGGATTCCCCGCATTAAACAAGCCTTCGCCATGAAAGCCGCAGGCGCAAGCCTCATCCAGATCCACAATCAGACTCATATCTACACCGCCATCAATTCCTATCGCACCTTTTTTCAAAACGAACTCTATATAGGCATTTTGCATTTTGGGAAACATACAATTGATGGCTATTGCCCCCCCATCATTGACCCTGAAACGTGGATAAACGTCCAAAAGATATTAGCGCTTCATGCCGCGCGTCAGCATGTTTCCTCCCCAACCAGCATTCACCCCCGCAGGAAAAACTCTGCCACTTATCTCCTCTCAGGCATCTCTTACTGCGCCAAGTGCAAGTCGCCACTCTGGGGCATGTCCTCAGGCCAGCGTGACGGCTCCTACTATCGCCGCTATGCCTGCACCAGAGCCAAACGTAACCGCAATTGTGACCTTCAACCCATCCCTGCTGAAGCCCTCGAAAAAAACGTCATCGAAAAACTCACCGCATTTTTTGAAGACCCCTATAACCTGCAATCCCTCCTCGAAGAAGATCGTAAATACATCGAAGACTCTGCCTCCAAAAGCAAAGCTCTCGCCAAAGACATACAAAAGCAAATCACAGCCCTCCGCCGTTCAATAGCCAACATCACCGAAGCCATCGCCCAGCGTGGCCATAGCAAAGCCATGCTTGCCAAACTCTCAGATCTCGAAACGCAGGAAGTCACACTCCAATCCCAGCTAAATTCGGCCAAGACCAACATTCCCACCTCAGATCCACCGTTCACTGAAGAAGAAATCATATTCTTCTCAAAACGCCTGGTCTCCCGCCTCCAAAGCAAAGACCCAGCCATCGTCCGAAACGTCCTCCTCGGCACAATACACCAGGTCATCGTAGATCGCACACCTAACAACATAATTGGAATCATCCAAATCCACAGCCCCCACGAATCACTTCCTCCCCCAAATACTCCCGAAGGGATATTTGGGGGAGGTGCCCGCGAAGCGGGCGGAGGGGGTATAATTACTGCGTCAATATCCCCTACACCCGTGGGGGCACTTTTCTAAAGGCACAGCACCCTTTTGAGTTCATCATCAATACAAAAAAGCCACGCTATAAGCGTGGCTTTTTTGTTGAAAATGTAAGTGACATTTATCCTCTTGCACTCAGGGTTTGTGAAGACATATAATGAACTCAAGTTGGCAATATGATAAAAACTTCGATCAAATCAATCTAACCAAAAAAAGGAGAGGTTATGGTTACAAGAAAATCAATTTCCAGAATATTCTCAATTTTACTTATCGCATTGTTTTTGCAAATAGGCGCACAGCCAGTTCAGGCTGATCCACTCTATGCTGAAGGTGACTTCCTTTGGGCAAAGAGCATGGGTGGGGCCGACTGGGATCAAGCCAGTGATCTAGCTGTGGACTCAAATGGCAACGTTTATACTACGGGGAACTTTCGGGGCACTTCTGACTTTGACCCTGGCGTGGGTATAACCAACTTAACGAGCACTGGTGTGCAAGACATCTTTATTTCCAAACTAGATAGTAACGGTAACTTCCTCTGGGTAAAGAGTATGGGCGGGAACGGAATCGAGAATTGGGGAACTGGCCTTGCTATCGCAATCGATGCAAGTGGTAATATTTATATGACCGGGACCTTTCATGGAACCATTGATTTTGACCCCGGCGTGGAAGTATTCAATTTGATTGGTATTGGAAAAAGTGATTTCATCTTTGTCTCCAAGTTGGATAGCACTGGCAATTTTATTTGGGCAAAGAGCATTGGCAGTTCCAGCGCTTTTACATATGTTCGCGACATTGCCATAGACTCAAGCGGTTTCGTTTATACAACTGGTATCTTTGGTGATATTGTTCCCCTTGATTTTGACCCTGGCGTTGGCATATTCAACTTATTAGCGGAGGGGTATTACCAATACGATATATTTATCTCGAAACTGGATCGCAATGGCGATTTCATCTGGGCGAAGAGGATAGGTGGACAATACAATGAAGAGGTAAATAACATCGCCTTAGACTCAACCGGCAACGTTTATACAACTGGTTTCTATCAAAAAGGCGCTGATTTTGATCCCGGCCCGGAAATATTCAACCTGACTGATCCAGGAGATTTCTATTATGGAGTCTTTGTTTCCAAATTGGACCTCAACGGCAACTTCGTTTGGGCAAAGATTCCAAGCGGGAGTGGAGGACGGATCACTGTGGATTTAATCGGTAATATTTATATGACCGGATATTTTAGCGGCACAGTTGATTTTGATCCAGACTTAGGCATTTCCGAATTGACAAGTGCGGGACCATCTGACATCTTCATTTCCAAGTTTGATACTAATGGTAATTTCATCTTTGCAAAGAGCATGGGTGGAGATTTATATGATTCAGGATACGGCATCATCGTTGACCCAAGTGAAGACATTTTTACATTTGGCTACTTTCAGGGCACTGCTGACTTTGATCCTGGTCCGGGTCTATTCAACTTGATCAGTGAAGGAGACACCGACAATTTTATTTCCAAGCTAGACCGTAGCGGTAATTTTGTCTGGGCGAATCGCCTAGGAGGAATAAGCAACTTCCCTTTTAACATTAACAAATTAATCCAAGACTCAAATGGTAATGTTTATACAACAGGAGACTTTTGGGAGACTATTGACTTTGATCCTAGTCCAGGGATTTCAGAACTGACAAGCTCAGGGTATTCAGATATTTTCGTTTCCAAGTACTATAATGATTCTTCACCCACTGTCTCATCCCTTATTCGGGCCAACACAAGCCCCACATCTGCTTCGACTGTGGATTTCACGGTCACTTTCTCTGAACCTGTCACTGGTGTGGATATGATAGGACCTGCATTTGATGATTTCACTCTTTCAACAAGTTCTGGCATCGTCGGAGCTTCTGTTACGAGCGTAAGTGGTTCAGGCAAGACCTACACTGTAACAGCCAACACGGGCAGCGGCAATGGTACGATCCGTTTGAATGTTATGGTTGACGGCAATATTGTGGATACGACCCTCAATCCATTCGCAATTAGCTTTAATGCTGGCGAGATTTATAGCGTTATCAAAATAGCCACCTTTGCTGATGTGCCATTATTCTATTGGTCTAATGGTTCTATTGAACGCTTATATAATGCCGGTATTACTGGTGGATGTTCTACAAGCCCGTTGAATTATTGCCCTAATGCTCCAGTCACACGTGCGCAGTTGGCAATCTTTTTAGTGCGTGCAATGCATGGCGTCGCGTATATACCGCCCAGTGCATTTGGTATTTTTACAGATGTTCCTGTTGGTTCCTTTGGTGCGGATTATATCGAACAGTTATATTGGGACGGAATTACCAATGGTTGCGGTATTGACAAATATTGTCCTGCCGCCACAGTTACACGTGCCCAAGCTGCTATCTTCCTCGTGCGTGCCATGCATAGCAGTACATTTGTACCACCACCAGCAACTGGTAATTTTACCGACGTTTCTATAGGTTCTTTTGGCGCTAACTATATTGAGCATTTATTTGCTGATGGAATCACGAGCGGATGCGGAGCTGGCATTTACTGTCCCAATAATCCAGTCACTCGCGCGCAGATGGCAGTCTTCCTTGTGAAGACATTCAACCTGCCCTAAGAAAACGAAAAATAATAGAATGAAAAAGAGTCTCATTATGGAGACTCTTTTTCATTCTAAGCTGTAATTCCTTATAGGCTGAAAATTTTATTTTCTCGAAGTTTTTTGTGGATGATATGGAATCAAGAGCAGGAATCCGAGCGCGATGATCCCCTGACCGATCAATACCCCTGAGGCTTGCCACGGTCCAAAAAATGGGACTTGCGGAAAAGGCTGCGTGCCCATGCCGAAAATGTCGGCCAGTCCTGCAAATACGGCAAAGACATATCCCGTGCCGATTAATCTTGCGCCGATGTCAGA
The DNA here is from genome assembly GCA_016234535.1 of Chloroflexota bacterium. GTDB lineage: Bacteria > Chloroflexota > Anaerolineae > Anaerolineales > Villigracilaceae > Villigracilis. The sequence goes on along the minus strand of JACRBH010000196.1, from coordinate 17,899 downwards.
CCTGATTGTGCGTTCATAGCCCCACCATAAAGTAAGCAGGCCGATATATCCACCGAGACAGATGATCGCGAGCCCCACGAGAAAAACCGAGATTTGCACAAATCCCACTACGGGACGGCGATCCAAATTAAACCAAATTGGCTTGGCGCCGATTGCAAAGATTAATAGCCCCAGGATGGTGATCGCCAGGCTGAAGCGAATACGCGGTGTTGACGCATTATCTTCGCGGGGCGTAGTCTCTTGTGGTGTGGATGCAGGGACAGGTTGTTTTTGTGTCATGAGGTTGGCAAGTTCCTTTGTAAGCGCGCCAGCCAGTTTCCACTGAAAATGTTGGCAATATCTGTCTCGGAATAGCCGCGCGCCTGTAATAAGGATACCAGATTTTGCAGGTCGGCCACCGTGTCAATTTCCGGCGGGACAGACTGTACCCCAAAGCCGCCATCAAAATCCGAACCAATGCCCACATGCAACGCATCGCCTGCGATCTGGCAGACATGGTCAATGTGGTCTGCAACGAGGCTAAGCGGCACATCTGCGCGGATATTTTTGCTGGAAGACCAGCCGGCTTTTAGGTAGGAATTAAACGGTACGATTCCAACCATGCCATCGCGTTCAATAATCCCCTCAATGATGCGGTCGGAAAAGTGACGATTTGAATTTGAGTTCGGTAACAGGGATAGGCAATTCCCATGCGTGCCGACAATGGATCCGCGATAAATATCAAGCGCTTCAATCGCAGCCGGTTCATCCATGTGACTGAGGTCAAGTGTGAAATTGTAATCAGCCATGGCAGATAGGAGAGCGCGTCCATCCTTTGTGAGGGGACCGGGCTCTCTCCAGCCGCCGGAGTAGCGTGTGCCAACCCATGCGGGGCCGATCAGGCGTATGCCGAGTTCGTACCATTCTTCCAACTCGGATGGATGGCGAATGCAATCCGCTCCCTCCATGAGCACCACCATGCCGACAGGATGTCCACTTTCAGTGGGGGAATGCCAGTTGTCGAGAATCAGGTTCAGGTCGCGGGAAGATGCGATGAGGCGGAATTTATCGGGCATTGTTTCCGTCATGTGATGATACGTCATCAATTGCTCATAATAAAGCTTGTGAGCTTCATCAAATGATTTGTAGACTTGGGATGTGTTTTCGCTTTTGTTCCAGCGCGCGGGAGTGGCGTAGAGGGTCGCGAAGATGACAGCAACTTTTCCGCGCTGGTAATCAGGCCAGCCAAGCAGGGAATCTTCATTCTCCAAAACGGTGACGCTGCCAATTTCGATCTGGCGTGTTTCCGCGGCGGAGCGCGTATAGTCGCGCCTGTATCTCAACATGTTATAGGCGATGTCTGCGTGACCGTCAACAATGAGTGGCATGGGGATTATTGAAGAGCGCACCTTTCGGTGCGCTCTCGGTGATTATTTTATTCTGATTTGGTTTCGCCATCGGCGTCTGGTTTGGCTTCTTCGCCTGACGGGGCTTCTTCATCCTGATCGCGGAATTCCTGCGTGAGCATTTTGAAGTCTTTGTCGGCGAATGCGGCCGAGTCTACTTTGCGGAGGCTGAGGCCGATGCGGTGCTGTTCGCCATCAATGCGGATGACGCGCAGGGTCTTGGTTTCGCCTTCCTTGAGAACTTCCTTCGGATGCTCAACCCGGTTCTCGCTTAACTCGGAGATGTGGATGAGACCTTCAATATCACCTTCAAGACGGGCGAACGCTCCAAACTTGGTCAGGCGGGTGATCGTGCCTTCGACGAGTTGGCCGACACTGAACTTCTCAACGCGGTTCTTCCAGGGATCATCCTGCAAGGCACGCATGGACAGGCCAATGCGTTTCTTGTCGCGGTCGATGTTAATGACTTTGACTTTGACTTCCTGCCCGACTTCAAGCAAATCTTTGGGATGCGCGAGGCGGTCCCATGAAAGCTCGGAGAGGTGAACAAGGCCATCAGCGCCATTGATGTTGACGAAAGCGCCAAAATCGGCCAGGCTGGTGACTTTGCCGCTATATATCTTGCCTTCTTCCAATTCGCTGATAACACGGTCTTTCATGGAAGAACGGGATTCGGTACTTGTAGAGCGCTCGGAAAGAATAAGGCGGCGACGTTCGCGGTCCACTTCGATAATGCGGACGGAAATCGCCTGACCGACCATTTTTTGCCAGCGCTGTTCAGGTGTGTCACCTGTGGATTGTGCGCGGCGTGACGCGCTGATCTGGGAGGATGGAACGAAACCACGCAGGTTTCCAATTGCAACGATCAAACCACCTTTGTTGAACCCGATGATCTTTGTATCGATCACGGTTTCATCGGCGATCATCTTCTCAACATTTTCCCAGGACATTTCTTCCTGTGCCCGTTTGAAGGACAAAACGACATTACCGTTTTGATCTTCCGGGTTGAGCACATACACATTTACTTCCTGTCCAACTTTAAGCTCGGCGCGTTCCTCGGCTGTAAGTTGTTCCAACTCGCGGCCGGCGACAACTCCTTCGGATTTCGCACCAACGCTAATGAGAATCTGACTCGCGCCAATACTCGCGATCATACCTTTGCGAATTTCGCCCACTTGAGGCAATTCAACGCTTAAGGATTCTGATTCAAGCAGTGATTCCATGGTTTGATTGTTAGGGTGTTCTCCCTGGGCGTTTTCGGCCCCTTGCCCGCTTAGGGCTTCGTTTTCTTCCATCACTTGTGGCTCCAGCTTACTGAAATGTAAACTGGATTATACAAGTGAAATGTGAAGTTGACAACCCTGATATAAAAGGCACTTTCCATTAATGAGGCGGCATCTTTCTTGAAATATTAAACCTCCGTTACAAAGTGTCGTATAAATACCCGGCCAAAATTGTGACCCTGCACTTAAATTCTGCCGTAATGTTAGTAAATTTTGCAACAGGCGGTATAATCACGCCTTGGAGTAAACAAATGCCAGCCATATTTCCCTTTACAGCCATCGTTGGACAAGAGCGCATGAAACGCGCACTCATTCTTAATGCCGTTGATACCCGTATCGGCGGTGTTTTAATACGCGGCGAACGCGGTACTGCAAAATCAACAGCCGCCCGCTCCCTGGCCGCGCTGCTTCCTCACGTAAAGATCGTTCAGGATTGCCGCTTTGGATGCGACCCGGATAAATCCGGCACATGGTGTACGGAATGTAAGGAGCGCTATGCTGCCGCCAAAAAACTTCCCACAGGTGAGCGGGCCACACCATTCATCAACCTGCCGGTCTCAGCAACTGAAGACCGCGTGGTCGGCACGCTTGATATCGAAAAAGCCATTCAAAGAGGCGAACGCCATTTTGAACCCGGCGTGCTCGCAAGCGCCAACCGTGGATTGCTTTATATTGATGAAGTGAATCTGCTTGACGACCATGTCGTGGATATTCTTCTGGACTCAGCGGCCATGGGCGTGAACACGGTCGAACGCGAAGGGATTTCCTTTGCTCACCCGGCGCGCTTCATTCTCGTTGGGACGATGAATCCTGAAGAAGGAGACCTCCGCCCCCAATTGCTGGATCGCTTCGCGCTATCCGTGGATATCGTCGGCATCCGTGATGCGCGTGAACGTGTGACCATCATGGAGCGCAACCTTTCCTATGAACGCGACGCAGAAGCCTTCCGCGCAAAATGGCTCGTAAAAGAAGATGAACTTTCGCAGAAGATCGCACTTGGGCGCGAACTGGTTGACCAGGTCACACATACCAGCCGTGACCTGCTTTCCATTGCCGCATTGACCTCATCGCTAAACGTGGACGGTCACCGCGCAGACTTGGTAATCCTTAAGGCTGCACGCGCCGAAGCCGCCTTCGAAGGCCGCACCAGGATCAACGATCACGATATCGCGCTCGCTGCAGAGCTGGCGCTTCCTCACCGCATCAAACGCACACCCTTCCAGCAAGCCGAGATGACCACTGAACAGTTGCAGGAACGCATCGAGCAGTTGGCAGGCCAGTCGGTGCCAAGCGAAACGGATGATGAATCCGAGAGCAAGCAGGATGGCGAAGGCGAGGAAAAAAAAACTTAAAACTCGAAGATGAACAGCAGGAAGGTCCCCAGCAGGGCAATCCCGAACCCATGCAGCAACAGGAAGTTTTCGCGAGCACGAATGCGAATTGGTGGGATGGCGGACAAAAAGTAAAAGCCGGTGAGACCTTCCAGCCGCGTAAGCTCAATACCCCGCTCGATAAATTAACCCGTCAAAAGGCTGGCCGACGTTCACTCACCAAAACGGAGCGCAAACACGGCCGTTATATCAAGTCGCGACCGGCAGGGGAAAACCTGTCAGATATTGCATTCGATGCGTCATTCCGCGCTGCCGCACCTTTTCAAAAACAACGCACAGAAGAACGCAAGAAACTGGCCTTCTCCATCAAGAAAAGTGACTTACAGCGCAAGATCCGTGTGAAGCGTGTGGCGAATCTTGTTCTCTTCCTCGTGGATGCATCGTGGTCAATGGCGGTTGCCGAACGCATGAACGCCACGAAAGGTGCGATCCTCTCGCTGTTGACAGATGCCTATCAACGCCGTGACCGTGTGGGGTTGATCGTCTTCCAAAAAGATCGCGCTACTTTGGTTTTGTCCCCAACGAATTCGGTTCAACTTGCGCAACGCGCATTGATGGATATTCCCGTCGGTGGAAAGACTCCGCTTTCGGCAGGCCTGTTCATGGCGCATGATGTACTCACCCACGAAAAACACATCCATCCCGATGTTGAACCGCTCCTCATTGTATTGACCGATGGCGCAGGCAATGTATCCATTGGGACATTACCCCCGCAGGAGGAAGGATTCAAATTTGCGGAAATGATTGCCAACGAAAAGACGCGCTCCGTGGTCATCAATATGGAACACGCCGCCTTTGACCAGGGTCTCGCGCAGCAACTCGCGGATCACCTCAAAGCCCCATGTTATTCGCTGAGTGATTTGAAAGCAGAGAGTTTATATAATACGGTCAGAGATGAAATGTCGAAGCCGGTGAAGAAGTAAAAAGTGAAATTAAAGTGACAGTCACCTTCAAGGTGACTGTCACTTTAATTAAGAATCAAACCCCAACCCCAGCGCATCCAAAACCTTCAGCCATAAATTTCTTTCACCCCCATTATCATCCGCGCGGTTGAGCGACCATCTTGTAAAGTTGACAATGGGCGAGCGGAAGGGTTCGGGCGGGAATGGGAATGGTTTTGATTTCACCATTTGCAATTCAGTGAGTTCGGTCTTTTTATCGTCCAATAAATCCAACATGACTTGCGCTCCGAAGCGCGATGCTCCGACGCCGAGGCCGGTGTAGCCCAACGCATAAGCAACTTTTCCGCGCATGGCTTTTCCCCAAAAGGCGGTGTAACGCGAGCAGGTATCAATCACACCACCCCAGGCGTGCGTGAAGCGCAGACCCGTCAGCTGGGGAAATGTTTGGAAGAAGTGCTCAGCCAATCGGGCGAAAGATGCGGGGCGATTTTCCAGATGCGGCGACACTTCATTATTCCGATAATATATGGCGTCGTATCCGCCCCATAGAATCCGTCCATCCGATGTGATTTGATAATAATGGAATTGATTTCCAGAATCACTCAACCCTTCGCGCCCATGCCAGCCGATTGAATTGCGTTGTTCCCTGGAAAGCGGCTCGGTCATCAACACATAATCATAGACAGGCACAACATAAAAAGAAAGATGTTTTAGCAGGGGCGGAAATGCATTGGTGGCAAGTGCAACACATTTGGATTCGACCTGCCCATGTGGAGTCTTAACGATGACACGCTCCGCGTCCCGCTTCTCTTCCAACGCTGTGACCTGCGTGCCCTCAAACAAGCGGACTCCAAACTCAAGGCAGGCGCGTCTTAATCCCCATGCCAAACGCGCAGGATTTACCATTCCATTGGCCCTATTCAATGACCCGCCAATATAGGTTGGCGAATTGACAATGGCACGCATCTGACCCTGATCGTAGAGGATATATTCCTCTCCATATTCAGAAGCCGTTGCCTGTTCCTCTTTCATTCCATCCATCTGATATGGTTCAAGCGCAAGGTTGAGTTCACCGGAACGGATGTAATCACAGTCAATATTGAATCGCTTGATGGTTTCTTCAATACCATCAAGATTCTTTTTCCCCAACTCGATCAATTTGGACATTTCCTTTGGCCAGCGGTTCAAACCATTTTGTAGGGAATGGGTGAGCGAAGCGGAAACAAACCCGCCATTCCTCCCGCTTGCGCCGATGGCTGTCTCTCCTGCTTCGAGCAGAACCACATCACGCGCAGGGTCGTTTTGTTTCGCAGTGAGCGCAGCCCATAGACCGGTAAAGCCTGCGCCGATCACAACGAGATCAGCTTTAATGTTTTCAGTTAATGGAGAAGCGGGTTCTGGTTTGGTTGGATCATCCAACCAATAGGGCGTGAACTTCACATCCGCAAGAGATGCCAAACTCTCAGGGCGCGGAGTGTTTGAGAAAATCATAAATTCCTCCAAATAACGGAATGCAGACTTTAGCCTGCATATTGTTGTTATTGCGGACTAAAGTCCGCATTCCAAATCAAGTGTAATGGGGAAAGCGAGAACGAGTCAATTATCTTCTTCCGAATAAGGCTTGGAAAACAATCGCAAGGCCTTCCAAAATTGATCTAATACTTAACTTGACAAAACAGAACAAGTGTTCTAAAATCCGCGTTACTCACTCGACAAGGAGGTCGAAATGGCTAATTATCGTAATCCTCTTGTAGATGGTGTGCGAGCCATCTGGTATAAACTAACTCAAGCCCGAAAATTTAATCGTGGTGCCACCTGGGGCATGATGATCATTGGCGCATTGTTGTCCTTTGAAGTCTTCAACTTTAGCACCACCCAATTTGCCCTGCATGATATGCTCGGCGACCTGACCTTCGCAGGTGTGCGTTGGGCCACCATCCTGGCGATTGCCTTCTGTGGAATTGACTTTGCCGGTATCGCCCGCATCTTCACTCCCGAACAGGGCCGCGACGAGCCTGCTGAAGTATATTATTTGTTTGGCGCATGGCTCCTCGCCGCTGGCTTCAATGCCACACTGACCTGGTGGGGCGTATCTGTCGCCATCACGAACAATGCTAATTTGCAAACAGGTGCGGTATTGAGCGCAGCCACACTTACCAAGGCTGTGCCGATCTTCATCGCAGTGATGGTCTGGCTGGTGCGTCTTCTTATTATCGGCACATTCTCACTTGCGGGTGATCGTCTCTTCACCACAGCGACTACATCACAGAGTCAGGCTCAACGCTCCTACAACAATCCCCAGCCGCGCCAAAACACTTATCAAACTCAACGCCCGGTTAACCAGCCTGTGAATCAGCCCATCTTGCGTCCAGCGTCGCAGATCAATCGCCCCGTCAATACAAACACCGTTGGGTTCAAGCCTGCTCCCAAACCGACCCCGTCATCTCAACAAACCTCTTTCATCCCGCCCGAACCCACATATCATCCCGTTTCCTACAACGCGCGCAGTTCTGATAGCACCAGTCATTACAACGCGTAATATCGCGCCTCAACCACAATTTAATAATTCAATTTCGAGCCGGGTCCTATAGACCCAGAATAGAGAGTATAAACATGCCCCGCGCTCGTTCCACAAAAACGTACCGGCACGCTACGCGAGCCATTGCCCCGCAGGAACAAGGGAGCAGCTCGCATAGCGTGTCTGGTTTTACGATAGTGCCGCTCGCAGTAATATTTATCAGCGCAATCCTTGGTTCATTTGCATGGAAGACGAACCCAGCTTCGCTTCCTTCTTCTGTGGGATTGCCGCCCATCGCCTCGACAAGCATTTCTCCCATCTTTAGGATCGAAATCCAACATTGGGCTGACTCCATCTCAAAGTGGGCGGCCGCTTCGCAACTGGACCCGAATCTGGTTGCCACCATCATGCAGATCGAATCCTGTGGGGATCCGCGTGCCAGATCGAGTGCCGGTGCCATGGGACTCTTCCAGGTGATGCCGTTTCATTTTTACGCAATAGATGATCCATATAACCCGGATACCAACGCCGCCCGTGGACTTGCTTATCTCACCAAATCGCTTGCAACTGCTGGCGGGGATGCGCGGCTGGCGATGGCCGGATATAACGGCGGCATCGGCGTCATCAGCCGCGCGGAATGGAACTGGTCAGCACAAACAAAGAGATATGTTCAATATGGTGTACCCATTTATGAAGATGCGAAAAATGGTGCTAATCCCAGCACAGCTTTGAATGAATGGTATGAAAAATATGGGGCAAGTTTATGCCGGCAGGCGCATCAACGTTTAGGCTTGCCTTGACAATCGACTATTCGACTAGCGACCATTTGACCAATCGACTACTTGACTATCCCCAACCAGATAACAAACGTTGTTCCTTTTCCCTCTTTAGATTCAACCTTGATCTGCCCGCTGTGATGTTCCACAATCCAATGCGCAATGGATAAGCCCAGACCAAATCCACTGGTTGTCGAACGTGTGCGCGATTTTTCGGCGCGGTAGAAGCGGTCGAAGATGTGGGGAAGATCTTCAGCAGGAATGCCCGGCCCCGTGTCTCGAATGATAATGCGCGCCTGATCCCCGATCTTTGCCAGACTCAAGTAGACATCCCCGCCCTGCGGCGTATACTGGATCGCGTTCGATACTAAATTCAACATGACCTGTTTCAGACGGTCACGGTCACCATTGACAACCACCTGATCGATCTCATTCAGATGCACATGGACTTTACTGCCCGCAAGTACGCGCATCTCCGTGAACACTTCGGTTAATAGGATATCCAGTTCCACCGGCATAAGTACAAGAGTAAGTTTGCCTGATTCCGCCTGAGCGAGCATGAGCAGGCCGCCGACAAGGCGTGTGAGTCTGCCAGCTTCCTGGTCAATGCTGCTTAAGGATTCTTCATCCGCTTGTTTCATGCGGCGGATGAGGTCCACGTTACCTTTGATGACCGTCAGCGGCGTGCGAAGTTCGTGACTGACATCAGCCAGGAAACGTTGTTGCGAAGTGAAGAGTGACTCCAACCGTTCAAGCGTTTGGTTGAACGATACGATAAGGTCGCCGATCTCGTCATCTTTTTCAGCTCGTTCCTGATATGGGATTCTTCGTGAAAGATCATCCGCGCGGTTAATCTGGTCAACCGTATCGGCGATGGCTTCCAGCGGTGAAAGCGCGCGTCCCAGTATTACCCAGGAACCAAGGGCGGCTAATAAAACTGCGACCACAGCGATGACCGCCATTATCGAAAGCAGATTGCCGCGCGTTGCATCCACAACGCTCAGACTTGCCCCAACTTGCAGAGTGCCTATTAGACGATTTCCCACCTTCAAAGGGACGCTAAGGACGCGCAGGTGCGCTCCGTCGAGGTAGGAATCTTCATAGATGGTCAGACCAGCTTGCAGTCCCGCTGGATCGAGGGATTTGGTTAATGTCCCGATGCTGGGAGAAGTCGCAATCAAGTTTCCGTCACGTCCCCATACCTGCACGTAGGCGTTCGAGGTCATATCCAATTGCGGCAGGCTGATCAGGTTTAGTTCTCCCACTGAGTTGACTTTGGTTACCTGGGCAATGTCGCGCACAACAACAGCGAGCATGGTATCGACCTGGTTGAGCAGAATCACATTGACAAGAATATACACCGCCGCGCCGAAGATGAGCAGAATACCCCCCATAAATGTTGAATACAGCAAAGTAAGGCGCAGGCGAAGTGACATGAGAGGAGTGTAATATTATGAGTTTAGGATAACCTGAGAGAATTTAAAAAAATAAAGCGGCAGTTCAGGCTGCCGCTTTATTTTTACGGATTTTCCCGCATAACGTATCCGACACCGCGCACGGTATGGATCAGCCTGATCTCGCCTTCGCCTTCGAGCTTCTGTCGCAAATAACGGATATACACTTCGAGCACGTTGCTCTCGCCGCCGAAATCATAACCCCATACCCGGTCAAAGATCACTTCACGGGTGAGAACTTGTTTCGGATGGCGGAGGAATAACTCAAGGAGTTCATATTCCTTGGCGGTCAGCGCCACCATTCTATTGCCACGCTGAGCCTGACGCGAGCCTGTGTCGAGGGAAAGATCGGCGAACTTCAATACAGGGATGCGCTCCGGCTGTGTGCGGCGCAGCAAGGCTCGCACGCGCGCCAGCAGTTCATCCAGATTGAACGGCTTGACCATGTAATCATCCGCGCCGGCATCGAGTCCTTGAATGCGGTCCTGTACTGTATCTTTCGCAGTCAACATCAGGATGGGGATCGAACCGCCGGTCCGCAGGCGATGGCATACTTCCAGGCCATCCATGCCGGGCAGCATCCAATCGAGAACTACGAGATCGGGGGTATGGTCGCGCGCCGCAATCAGGCCCATGCGGCCGTCAACAGCGGTATCTACGGTGTAGCCTTCATAAGCCAAACCGCGCTGCAATAACTTGAGAATAGCCTGGTCGTCTTCGATAATTAGGATTCGCTCATTCATGGCTGTACTCCTAAACAAAATATACCATAAAGTATATCCCTTAACCGTTTAATTTTTCAAGCTATTTGCGAACCCTGAATCTATTGTAATGATGGCATATAAATAACCGGGTAAAATAGCTCCATGGATGAAACAGCGCTCATACACTCTGCACAAAACGGCGATCTAGATTCCTTTAATACGCTCATACTACGCTATCAGGATTCTGTTTTTCATACCGCGCTTCGCATCATCGGTGATGAAGACCTTGCCCAGGATGCGGCACAGGAAGCGTTCATCTCGGCCTTTCGAAGCATCTCCACTTTTCGCGGTGGTTCCTTCAAGGCCTGGTTGATGCGCATGGTAACGAACGCCTGCTATGATGAATTCCGCCGCCAGAAACGCCGTCCCACGACCCCGCTTGAACCGGAGACATCCGATGGCGAAGAAATGGACTCGCCCCGCTGGCTGGCCGACCCAAACATGACGCCCGCTGAAAAATCCGAGGCCGATGAATTGGAACATGCCATTCAACATTGTCTCGATGCGCTTCCCACGGAATTTCGTGCGGTGGTTGTGTTGGCCGATATTCAAGGCATGGATTACAGCGAAGTAGCAACGGCGGCTCACGTCCCGCTTGGCACCATCAAGAGTCGTCTTGCGCGCGCGCGATTACGTCTGCGTGAATGCCTGCGGGGCTTCGAGGAACTTTTACCCTCATCCTTTCGTCTGGAAGGAGAGCGCAACTAATGAAAAATTTCCGCGATATTGAACAACTCTCCGCTTATCTGGATGGACAACTCAGTCCATCTGATTCTGCTCGTCTGGAGTCACGCATCTCTTCCGACCCCGAACTTGATTCTGTTTTAAGTGATTTGCGCGCCGCACGGGGAATTCTCCGCAAACTGCCTGCGCGCAAAGCTCCGCGCAACTTTACATTGACTCGTAAAATGGTTGGCCTTAAACCTCCATTGCCGCGCACATTTTCATTCTTCCGTTTTTCGACTGCATTCGCCGCAGTCATGTTGATGCTTACCTTTGCGGCTAACTCCTTACTGCCTCGCATAAGTTTTGGCGCGGCTGCCCCAATGGCGGCGCAGGAATCGCTTGGCGTGGGCGGCGGGTGTACGAGTGGATGTGGCGGCGGAGGGGCGCCGGATGCACTCGCCGCTACGGAGGCGCCTGTTGCAACTGAAGCCCCATTAGTAGTTGAATCCCCAGCCGCAACCGAAGCTCCAGTTGTAGGGTTGGCTCCTTTGGCAACTGAAGTCCCTCCCTCTGCAAGTGAAAATACTTCTCGTGTGGCGGTAACTCCAACAGCTGAAATGTCAGTGGCTAAGGAGCCGGAGATTATGCCAGTACCGCAAGACCAGCCTCAAGGTCAGAGTGAAGCGGTCATTCCATCGGCATGGCAGATCGGTTTACTGGTCATTGTTTTGCTCGGCGCGTTGATCATGTTCGTGCTGCGTCAATCTGCGATGCGAAAGTGGAAGTAAGTAAAACATAATGCCAGGAGACGAGCACATCAAGTTCTGTCCGCGCTGCGGGGCGAAGGTGTTACGCGAAAATAAATTTGGAACGGTGCGCCCGGTATGCCCGCAATGCGGGTGGATTTATTTTATTGACCCGAAAGTTGCCGCGGCTGTCCTGATCGAACAGGATGGCCGCGTTCTGCTTGTGCGGCGCGTGAATGAGCCTTTTCGCGGACTTTGGACTTTGCCCGCAGGTTTTGTGAATGGGGGGGAAGACCCCGCTGAAGCCGCCGCACGCGAGTGCCTGGAAGAGACGGGACTGAGCGTGCATGTGACGCGCGTGTTGGATATCATTTCGGGGCGCGAGCACAACCGCGGCGCGGACTTTGTGATCGTTTATCTGGCGGAAGTCATCAGCGGGGAGTTGATCGCCGCCGATGATGCCGATGCCGCAGAGTGGTTCGCCCGAAATGATTTGCCGCCTTTGGCTTTCAAGGCGACTCAAAAAATATTAACCAGCTAACGGATTGCGGACTTCAGTCCGCGCTTATGCTACAATAATTTTATGCTTGATGTCCGTCCCTCTCCAATTGCAGGCACATGGTACGATGCCAATCCCAAAACCCTCGCGGCAAGTATTGATTCTTATCTGAATAAGGCCCGCCTCCCCGAAATCAATGGGAGAGTGGTTGCAGTCATCGCGCCGCACGCGGGACATCGCTACTCGGGTCAGGTTGCAGCACATGCGTTCAAAGCGCTCGATGGATTGACTCCAAATCTGGTGGTCATCCTTTCCCCATATCATAATTACTCATCCCATCATTTGCTCGTTACAATGCACCAGGCTTATTCCACACCCCTGGGAAATATTGAAATAGATCAGGCCGCGCTCGCAGAATTAAAGTCCGCGCTCGATGTTCCCATTATGCCCATCACAAATGATAAAGAACATTCGCTTGAAATTGAACTTCCATTTTTACAGCGCGTGCTGAAAAATGATTTCAAACTTCTGCCCATCATGGTCCGCGGACAGGAGCCAGAAGTTGCAAAAAGACTTGGCGATGCGCTTGCGGCTATTCTGAAAAATAAAAATGCCATCATCGTTGCATCCACTGACTTGTCCCATTTTTACGATCAAAGAACTGCAAACGCCCTCGACCATGAAATGTTAAACCGTTTCGAATCCTTCGCGCCCGAATCCATCTTTGAAGCGGAGATGACTGGAAAAGGATTCGCCTGCGGCCATGCCGCTGTCGCATCCATGTTGTGGGCGGCGCGCGAACTTGGCGCGAACAAAGTACAGATACTAAACTACGCAACTTCGGGGGATATTACAGGCGATCAATCGTCCGTTGTCGGATATGGCGCGGCAGTGGTAACAATGGAGTCCAAAGTCTCCTGACTTTGGATGTGAAGCATTTATAATCACCTCATGTTTGCCCGCCTCGCAGTCAACGTCCCCACCATCACAAATTTATACGATTACTCAATTCCATCTGAACTTGCGCATATCAAGGCGGGTTGTCTTGTCATTGTGCCGTTTGGGAATCAGATCGTGCAGGGCGTGATCCTGGAATTGATTGACTCTCCCTCAGTGGAGAATCCCAAAGCGATCATTGACCTGCTCGATCCTGCCCCCGTTCTGACTCAGCCCCAGCTTGCTCTTGCGATTCTATTGGCAGAGTCCACGCTGAATCCGCTGGCCTCCATTGTCAGCCTCATGCTGCCGACCGGATTATCTCAACAGGCAGACATCCAGTATTCAGTGATCAGAGATCAGTCATCAGTAAGTGATCCGCCTGTGCAAAAACGGCTGCTAAATTTATTAAGAGAACGCGGCACATTGCGCGGACGGCAAATCGATTCCCATTTCGCAAAAGTAGACTGGCGCAAGACTGCGCAGGTGCTTGTTAAAAAGGGAATTCTTTCCACGAAACATATCCTTCCTCCGCCGAGGGTAAGACCAAAGTTCATTCGCGTTGCTCAGCTTGCAGTTTCGCCAGAGGAAGCGCAGGAACAAATGCCAAACCTCGGCACAAAGCAGACTCTGGTACGTCGTCAGGCCGCATTGACATTTCTCATCCATCAACCCGAAGCCATCAACCTTTCTTGGATTTATGCTGAAACGGCATGTAATCTGGCCGACTTGCAGGAACTCGAAGAGCGCGGATTGATCCGCTTGTTTGAAAGCGAGATCTTTAGGGATTCGTTGGAGAGCATTGGTAGTCAGGTAAATAAGGAAACAGGCACACAAGTTCTCGAACTGACACCCGAACAATCTTCCGCGCTTGAGCAAATCACTTCATCCTTGTTCCTTCATCCTTCATCCTTCCTTCTAAACGGCATCACCGGCTCAGGTAAAACTGAAATTTATTTACGTGCCGCCGAAGAGACGATCAAGCGCGGCAAACAAGTGATTGTATTGATCCCGGAAATTGCGTTGACCCCGCAAACTGTCCGCAGGTTTTTGGCGCGCTTTCCCGGGCAGGTGGGACTCGTCCATTCAAAACTTTCCGAAGGTGAAAGATACGATACCTGGCGCCGTGCGCGGATGGGGAAGTTGAAAATCATCATCGGTGCGCGTTCTGCGTTGTTTGCGCCGCTGCCAGACATTGGCTTGATCGTTGTGGATGAATGTCACGATGGATCATACTATCAGTCCGAGCCGCCGTTTTATCATGCTGTGACTGCCGCGCAGGAATATGCGCGTTTATGCGGGGCCGTATGCGTAATGGGCTCCGCCACGCCGACAATTGAACAAAGATTTAAAGCAGAAAAAAAACAGGCAATAAAATTGGATCTGCCGCGCCGTGTGGTGGAGCGAAGCCTTCCACCCGTGCAAGTGGTGGATATGCGCGAGGAACTCAAGACAGGCAACCGTGGAATTTTTTCGCGCATTCTTTCAGAATCCCTTGCCGAGACGATTTCGCGCGGCGAGCAGGCTATTCTCTTTCTCAACCGCCGCGGCACAGCCACTTATGTCTTTTGCAGGGATTGCGGGCATGTGATGAAGTGCCCGAATTGCGAAACGCCGTTGACATTGCATGTTGAGGGATTAACGTTGAACGTTCAACGTTCGACGTTATTGTGTCATCGCTGTAATTACACACGCCAGGTTCCAAAGGCTTGTCCAAACTGTGACGGCAAGCAGATCCGCGCTTATGGGTTGGGCAGTGAAAAAGTGGAGGCTGAAGTACAGTCCATGTTTCCACAGGCGCGGACGTTACGCTGGGATTGGGATACCACGCGCAAAAAGGATTCGCATGAGATGATCCTGACGCATTTTTCCAATCACCAGGCGGATGTGCTGGTGGGAACGCAAATGCTCGCCAAAGGACTCGACCTGCCTTTGGTCACTTTGGTTGGAATTGTTCTCGCAGATGTGGGTTTAACTTTGCCTGATCCTTTTGCAAGCGAGAGAGTGTTTCAAACACTGACGCAGGTGGCGGGACGCGCAGGGCGGTCTGAACTGGGCGGTAAAGTAGTCTTACAGACTTTTATGCCTGAACATTATGCGATCCAATTCGCGTCAGAGCATGATGTGAACGGATTCTATCTGCGCGAGCTGGAGTATCGCAAACAGCTGGGATATCCGCCTTATGCGAGATTGGCGCGCCTCGAATATCGGCACGCCGACCCTGTCAAAGCGGAGGAAGAGTCACAGAAAACAGCGGGCAGGCTCAAGGTCAGGATTGAAGCGGAAGGTCGTCATCAAACGGAATTGATCGGCCCCGTCCCGTCATTCTTCTCGAAAATGGATGATGTGTATCGCTGGCAGATCATCGTGCGCGGACCTGATCCCATTTCGCTGCTGCGCGATATAAAACTAAATGACTGGCGAATTGAAATTGACCCGATAAGTTTGCTATAATCGATTTATCTTTAAAAAGGAGTGTGAATTATGCAAAGCTTTTCGCGTGGTTGGTCTTTCTTAAAGCAGGCGTGGGGGATGGCTTTCAAGGATAAGGATTTGCTCAAACCATCCATTTATGCGCTGGTGGTTGGGATGATCGTTTCGGTAATCGGCATCATTCCGCTGGCCATTGGGTATTTGATCTTTGGTGGTGGTAACGTGGGCAACTTTGTGATGTTTGTGCTGGGCGGTATATTGGTGTTTGTTCAGTTTGTGGTGACTTATGTGTTTTCAGGCATGACAGTTTATTTGATCTACGGTTATCTATCTGAAGGCGATGGCCGCATGGATAAAGCCTGGGCTATCGTGCAACGAGATTTCTTTGATATCCTCACACTGGCGGCGGCTTCGACTGCTGTTAATATGTTGAAGAGCGCCGCACAGCGGAACCGCAAAAATAGCATTGTTTCGAACCTCGCCCGTTCAGCGACTGGTTTGCTTGAAACCCTATGGACGGAAGCTGCCTACCTTATTTTGCCGGCAATGGTGATCGATGATTTGAATCTAAAGAACAGTCTTCAGCGTGTTTGGACGATCACGAAAGAGAATCTATTGCTGATCGGCATTAGCACGGTCGGTGTGCGCTGGGTAACAGGGTTGATCAGTTTTGCATTCGGCGCAATCGGTTTCGTAATTGCTTTTGTGATAGGAGGCGGCCTGTCTTTCATCTCCGGCGGTAATACAGCGATTTCCGTTATTGGTATTGTCATCGGCGCTTTTGTATTTTTTGTCTTTGCGATGGTTGCAAGCATTTTTAGCTCCTATACCAACACGGCTTATCACACCTGCCTGTATATCTGGGCGCGTGATGTGGAAACGGCCAAAGCGGAGGGCAGCTCGGTTCAGGTGACTGCCCCTGCTCCTTTGGCGGCGGCACTGGCTTAGTAATTATTGTCATGGCGAGGGCGTTCTTGTTCTTCGCCTGAAGCAATCTCCTGCATTGATCGAGATTGCTCACCTGCACTGCAACAAACGCAGTGCGGCGCAAGTGTCGTCAGGAAAAACATCCTCCTCGCAATGACGGGAACTAAAGGATATTTATGCAAAAAGAACCCCGCCGTGAAATGGTTACATGGGATGAGATAGACCGTCTCATTGACCATCTTTTGCCCCAATTCCATCGTGAATTTACTGCGATGGTGATGATCACGCGCGGCGGTATTATTCCGGGCGGGATGCTTGCCGAAGCGATGAATATTACACACATCCTGACTGCGGCTGTGGATTTCCCCGCGCAAATGGAAAGCCAGAGATCGTCATTGATGATGTGGCCTGAGTTCATTCAATTCCCTGCCGATGATAAGGTGCGGGGACGCCCAACCCTGATTGTGGATGATGTGTGGGGTTCGGGACGCACGATCACGGCGGTGAAGAATCGCGTCTCTGCAGCGGGCGGATTCCCTGAAACTTGCGTATTGCATTTCAACCCTTACCGCAATTTATTCGGAAGCGTGCGCCCTGACTATTACGCGGCGGTGACAGACTCGTTCATTGTTTATCCGTGGGAAGTGGATCGCGGCACAGATCAGGTTATGCTCGGTGAAGCGTAGTCTCCCAGTAAAAGTTTTACGTTCTCTCATGAAAAGAAGTCCTTTGGTTGGCAAACCCAACCAAAGGACTTCTTTTTTGTAACTCAAAAGAAGCGCAATTTATGCCCCTTTATATCCCTGCATTACTCAAAATGGTGAACAAACTGGAAAGCGCGGAAGTCAATTCGGGGTGTGTGACCTCAAAATGATCTATGGATGTCTCCATGCGTTCCAGCATGGATGACGCAGCCTTCTTATCTTCGGTGCTGCCTAACAACTCCTGAATATCTGCGGAGAGTGCGCGTAGAAGTTCCTGACCTTTTTCATCCACACTCTTGGTTCCTTCGATCTCTTTATGCAATTTTTCGAGTAATTCTTCAAGTTCACGGTTGTTCATGGGATCACCTCTTTTGGATTTGAAGGAATGGTCGCGCGATGATTTGCTTCTCGGATGTCTCTACCTTTATTTTACAACTATTTCCATGTTTTGCAGCTTTAGCGCAATATCTCCTGATCTGCCTGCTCAGCTTCCTGATAAACCTTTTTCACTTCCT
>JACRBH010000195.1 GCA_016234535.1 Chloroflexota bacterium | reverse complement strand
GTGAAAGATCAAGTGCGTGCCAGAAAAGACAACTTCCGCGACCGCGTCATGGAAACCTGCGCCGCTTTGCACAATTTTCGCTTGAATTTCAGACCTTGGCATTACAAGTCCGATTTCGTTAAAGTGTGATAACGTCTATTAGCCCACGCCCGTGAGGAAGGTCAATGGTATTGCGGACAATCTGACGCCGCAGCCTTGTGTTTTGATATTCTGGCGCTCTTCCCCGACTGCGAAGAAGCAAAGGATTTGGTCTACGAACTTTTTTGCGACGAGTGGACGATTTACGACAACCGTGTCGCTATTCAGCGAAACATCGACGAGTGGGATGACCGCCCCTGGCAGCAGCGCCGCAGATTGGCTTTGTCCTATCGTTTTATGAGCAGGTGGGAAGGAAAGTATGCAGATGACAGGGAGGAAAGACACGGTTCATCCGATGTCGCCAAAATTTTGGAGGATGGCAAAATGGAATTGCTCGGCGCGTACTGCCTCGGCGATGAGGAATGCACCGATTACGCATGGACAATTTTTGCGGCTGCATTGAAGAAAGCCAAAGACCTACGCACCACCTTGCTTTGGATTGGTAAACAGTATGCTGATCTAGGTTTCTTTGCGGACTCAGCGGAGGCTTTGGGTGAACTCTGCTCACGCTTCGACGCCCCCAACGCAAGGCGACTGCTTGCCGAAGTGGTTTGGTGGCGCGACAATGCCCATCGCATCCCGTGGATTCCGCCTGCGGGTGACGGCTCCCGCTACGACCGCATGATGGATTTCATTGACCCGTCTGCACCGAAGACAAAGGACTATATCCGCGAAGCCCGAAATGAAAATCAAAAGGAGCGCATCGCGCCTTATCTTCCGAGTATTGACTCAAAGCTGGCGAATTTATTTTCGGCATCCACCCCAGAAGAAAAAGAAGAAGCCGACCATGTAGATTGGAGTTTTTTGGACAGGGATGAGGGTCAGCCTGGCGAGCCTGCGGATTGGGTTAAGAAGCAAATCAGGCAACTTGAAAAATGGGGCGATGATGAACTGCACAAGGAAATGCTGGAAGAGATGAAGCGCACCCATCAATGGACGCGCAACATCCCGCCGCCATCCACGCCCAAACGCTACGACCCAAATGAGCCGCCGTTCAATCCTGCCGACACTTTCGGTGATATAGATGATGAAGACTTGGATGAAATTTAAGACTCTACCCCGCCACAACATTATTTTAAGTGTAGATTTCGCAAGTCGACTTGATCAAAGATTCTCTATTGGCTGAGCAACCACTCTGCAACTGAACGGATCTCGACTCTAATACCATCAATTTCGAATTCATTCTCATTTGCACCCGATAGGATCAATGCGCTTTCGAATTTTACGCCTTTGAGTGCATCCTTCAATGCGCGGATTTCACGCTCACGGGTTGTCGGATTTTCCATATTCCTGGCAACCTATAGTGGTTAAGATAATGATTTGGAAAACCTTCCGCAGGAAATAGCCGTAAAACAAGGCTTTTTGGCTCGTTTAAATTCCAAATATTTATCTTAATGTCTATAGAACTTAAAGTCCATGTCGATAAAGCGGCGCACAAAATGTTCCCAGCCGATGATATTTTGGACTTCATCAATCACGAATATCTTGCGTTCGCCAAAAGCGGAAAATTCCTCATGAACCCAATCATTCGTCCGTTGTTCATCGGATACGAAATGGCGCAAGCCTGGCTGAAACATAATGTGGAGGAAGTAGGGAATTTTGAATTCTTCCTGTCTGAGTTATATAAGAAATTCAATGAGCAAAAAACACGAATGGATCACGAATGCTCGAATTTGTGATCCGACATTCGTATATTCGCGGAAAATTCGTGGACAGTTTGAAAAAACAACAAAATCATGCTCCTTGGCGGTGTTGAAAATTTCAGATTTGGAATTGCTGTGGTTTTACCCAGCAAGAGCGTTCATATTCTTTCATAGCAAGTATAATCCGCAGAAAAAACAGCGGAGTCCTCCATGACCTCAGACATCCAGGAACAAATCGAACGCCGACGCGAGCGCGCCCGCGCGGAAATTCTCAAAATTGTCAACAAAGGCAGTCATCCCGTTTTCAGCCTCTTTGAAGTCAGTTCGGTTTCCAAGAAATCCTATCGGGTGGAAATCCGTTCGCTGGACGAACTGCAAAACTCATGCACCTGCCCCGATTACAAATCCAATCTCATCGGCACCTGCAAACACATCGAAGGCGTGCTGATTTCTCTTGAGAAAGAGCATGGAACGAAACTCAAAAAACTTGCCGCCGAACGCCCCAAGGGCACTCAAATCTACCTGCATCATGCGTTGGATGTAACCGTGCGGATCCTCCTGCCGATTCCTGAAAATGCCCGCGTCAAGGATTTGCTCAACCGCTATTTCGATTCCGCTGGACTGTTGACTGGTTCGCCGCTCCAAACTTTGCCCACGCTGTTGGCTGAAGTGGAGTCGCTTTCCACTCGTGACCGCTCCCTTATCCGCGTAACCGAAGCGGTGATTGAATACCTGTCGCTCCTGCAAGACCGCGAAGAAGTCCAGCAGCAAAAGGAATGGTTCCTCGATCAGGTCAAGCGCGGACGCCGCACCTTCGATGTGCTCTCCACCAAACTGTATCCGTATCAGGAACAAGGCGCGATGCACCTCGCCTTCGGACGTCGCGCCATGCTCGCCGATGACATGGGACTCGGCAAAACCGTCCAAGCCATCGCCGCCGCGGCGTTGCTCAAAGAAATGCGTGACATCCAAAAGGCGGTTATCATCTGCCCCGCATCGCTCAAACACCAGTGGGCGCGTGAGATTCGACGCTTCACCACGCTGCCCGTCACCGTCGTGGAAGGAAACCTCGAAGCCCGCCGCGAACTGTACCGCGAACCATCCTTCTTCAAAATCATCAACTACGAACTTGTCCGCTTCGACATGGACGAACTGCTCAAACTGCATCCCGACCTCATCATCCTCGACGAAGCCCAACGCATCAAAAACTGGCGCGCCAAGACCGCTATGATGGTCAAGTCCCTGCCGAGTCGTTATGCTTTTGTCCTGACAGGCACGCCGCTCGAAAACCGCATTGACGAACTCTATAGCATCTTCCAATTTTTAGACCCGCGCATTCTCGGTCCGCTTTGGCATTTCAACGACCGATTCTACGAACTCGAAAAAACAAAGAGCGGTTCGTACAAAGTTCTCGGCTACAAAAACATCGACGAACTCCGCGCCCTCATCAAGCCGTATGTTTTGCGCCGCACCCGCGATGAAGTCCTCAAAGACCTGCCCGCCCGCGTGGACAATAACTTCTTCGTCGAGATGACCGACCCGCAATGGAAGTTTTACAACGAGTTCAAAGAAAAACTTGCACAATTGGTCGCCAAATCCTTCAAGCGCCCGCTCACGCCGAAAGAGCGCGAACTGCTGTTGATGTATCTCATCAAAATGCGGCTCATCTGCAACGCGCTTGCCCTGCACGACAAGGAAATCGAGCCGCAAGACCGCGAGAAGACCGCGCCCAAACTCGGCGAGTTGGATGAAATCCTCACCGAAGAAATCGCCAGCAATGGGCATAAAGCCGTCATCTTCTCACAGTGGGCAAACATGCTCGAACTGACTGAACCCATTCTCAAACGCATCGGTCTCGGGTATGTCAAACTCACGGGCGCGGTTCCATCAGCAAAACGCGGCGACCTCATCCAAAAATTCTTCGACGACCCCGACTGCCGTGTCTTCCTCTCCACCGACGCGGGCGGCGTCGGTCTCAACCTGCAAGCCGCCAGCCTCGTCATCAACCTCGACCTCCCCTGGAATCCCGCCGTCCTCGAACAACGCATCGCCCGCGCCCATCGTCACGGTCAAAAATCTTCGGTGCAGGTCATCAACCTCATCGCCAAAGACACCATCGAAGAGCGAATGCTCGACACCCTCGCCGCGAAGAAAAATGTTTTCGCCACTGTCTTCGGCACAGACGAATCTCCCACCGCGATCAAGTTCGCTGATATGGGACAAAGCCTGTTGCAAAAATTGGGCGATTTGTTGAAGACTCCAGCCGATGTGGAACTTGCTCTCGCGCCAGTGGAATCTAAGCCCGAGGCGGAGATTCCGTCCGCAGAGCCGCCCGCTTCGCTCCCGACTTTGAGCGGATTCGCCGACCTGTTGCTTGATCGCATCCCGAACCGAATCCAACTCATCCGCAAAGCGCCGCACATGCCAGGCGCAACGGGTGATGGAATCATTGTCGTCGTCTCAGGCGCGCCCGCCGACCTGCGTCCCGTCATCGAACTCGCCATGAGCGAGCATTACATCGAAGACATGCCGCAACTACACCTGATGGACTCCGAAGGCTATCAATCGCTTTCCGCGTTCATCCCCGCGCTTGCCGCCGCGCCCGCCCCCGAAGATGTCGCCTACCGCGCCGAAAAAATCTCCGCGCCCGCCCGCCAATCTGACCTGCCCTCCATCCGTCGTAAACGCGCCGCCGAAGGACTTGTGTTCGCGGGAAAACGACTCGCCCTCGCGGAGTTGCTGCTCAAAGGCGACTTCCCCGAAGAGATGACCCGTCCCCTGCGCGAAGCCCTCGGCTGGAGTCTCACTTCACTGCTTGCTTTGCACACCGACCGCGACCCGTCATCTGATTTACCGTCCCCGCGCCTTGTCCAATCCCAACTTGTCGAAGCAGAACATCTGCCCGCCGAGTTATCTCAAAGGTTGTCCCAGGTTCGGGATTTAACCGCCCTGCCCGAAGCGGGAGAGGAAGTTGTTCCCCTCTCCGCGCAAACGGGGCAGGCGTTGCTTGAATCAGTAAAAGAATTGGGTGAGTTAGTAAGGGAACAAACGGTTAAAATGGGGCTGTAAGGAGTAAGAAAAAATGACCCGAAACTCACCACTCATCCGCTCGCTAACATTGAGAAATATCCTGTCTTATGGTTTGGAAGGTTGTGATATTGTATTAAGTCCCCTCAATGTTTTTATTGGTCCAAACGGCTCAGGTAAATCCAACCTAATTGAAGCAGTCGTTTTGCTGCGTTCATCTGCAAATGGTTTGCGTGAGACAGTGCGCGCAGGCGGTGGCGTGGGTGAATGGATTTGGAAAGGTAATTCCCGTGGAGTAGCTGTTATTGACGCAGTAATCAACAACCCAAACGGTAACCAACCTTTGCGGCACGTACTGGCGTTTCGCGCAGAACAACAAGCTTTTCGTTTGGATGATGAGCGTATCGAAAACGAAAAGTCCCATCTTACAGATAAGGATCCCTATTTTTATTATCGCTATCAACAAGGGCATCCTGTCCTTAATGTAAAAAACAAGGAACGCAGCCTTGCCCAGGAAAATGTCCAGCCAGACGTTTCAATTCTTATCCAACGCCGCGACCCTGAGGCATATCCAGAAATTTCGTACCTGGCAAGTGTTTATGAAAAAATCCGCATTTATCGCGAATGGGCTTTTGGACGAAATGCAATCTTTCGCGAGCCGCAAAAAGCGGACATGCGCAATGACCGTTTGGAAGAGGATTTTTCCAATCTGGGTTTGTTTTTGAATTATTTACGTCAATTCCCAAAAGCCAAAAATGCGCTACTTTCTGCTCTACATGATTTGTACGAGGGACTTGATGACTTTGATGTAAGTATTAAAGGCGGCACAGTGCAAGTTTTTTTCACCGAAGGCAATTTCACCATTCCTGCTACTCGGCTTTCGGATGGCACGCTTCGCTACCTGTGCCTGCTTGCAATTTTATGCGACCCTGAGCCACCACCACTGGTTTGTATTGAAGAGCCTGAGTTGGGCTTGCACCCTGACATTCTTCCCAAACTGGCAGACTTAATGATTGCCATGTCGCAACGCACGCAATTAATTGTCACAACTCATTCTGACATTTTAGTGGACGCGCTGACCGAACATCCCGAATCTGTTTTGGTCTGTGAAAAGCATGATGGGAAATCCACAATTCAAAGACTTAACCCGCAAAAACTCACAAGTTGGCTGGAAAAATATCGCTTGGGTGAATTATGGACGCGCGGCGAATTGGGAGGGACTCGCTGGTGAAAGTCACGATTTATGTTGAAGGTGGTGGTGATAGTAAATATCAACATATCCAATGCCGCCAGGGATTTCGGAAACTCATTGAAAAGTCTGGTCTTGTGGGGAAAATGCCTGGCATTTTCGCTTGTGGTGGACGTAATGCGGCTTTTGACGATTTCAAAACCGCAATGAAGTCCAAGTCACCAAATGACTTTCCCATGTTACTGGTAGATAGCGAAGATCCAATAGCAGAAAACACGTCTACATGGAATCACCTCAGAACGCGTGATAACTGGATTCGTCCTCAACACGTCTTGGACGATCAAGCCCAATTGATGGCGACTTGTATGGAAACTTGGATTGTGGCTGACCGCGTTGCTCTCCATAACGTTTTTGGCGCAGAACTCCAAGAAAGCGCTTTGTTGCCAGAAACCAATCTGGAACAATATGATCGTCATCGCGTACAAGATGCTTTAGAGTACGCCACTCACAACTGCGGTAAAAATAAGGCTTACAAAAAAGGGAAACGGTCATTTCAGGTTTTGGAATCTGTCAATCCAAATATGCTTAAACAACGATTGCCCCATTTCAAGCGATTTATTGAGACGCTTGAAAAACTTCTTCGTTAGCAAGGGGATATTTCAAGCATGCCTAGCCTCCTCCTCGCCCCCGCTGGACACGGCAAGACTCAATTTGTTATTGAGCAGATTCGCGCCGTGCTTGCGAGCGAGCCGCTTTCGCCCGTTATTGTCATCGTACCCAATTCGATTCAAGCCGCTGGATTTCGCCAGCGGCTTTGTGCTGCGGGCGGCGCGTTGGGTGTGGACGTTCACACCTTTCACACGTTGTACGCGGAGTTGTTGACTCGCGCTGGACAACCCATTCCGCTGTTGACCGACCCTGTGCGGATTCGCCTGCTGCGCTCCATCGTGGATGACCTGTGCGAACGCGGCGCGATGACTCACTTTGCGGCATTGCGCGACAAGCCTGGATTTATCGCGCTGCTCCGCAACACGATTGAAGAACTCAAACGCGCCCGCATCACTCCCGATGTTTTTTCTGCTTCCGTCAAAGGGATGGGCGCTCGGCTGGAAGAGATTGCGCTGGTTTACTCCGCGTATCAGGATTGGCTGCAAAAACAAAACTGGGCGGATAACGAAGGACGCGGCTGGCTGGCGGCGATTGCGCTCGAATCAAATCCGACACTATTTGCTAATACCCGTTACTTAGCCGTCTCTGGCTTTGACGAATTCAATCCCACGCAACTGGCGGTACTTTCCCTTTTAGCGAATCGCGCAACAGAGACTCTCATCACGTTGACGGGTGATATCGAAAATCCGCAGCGCGCCGCGCATCATCGTTTTCACCGCGCGCAACAGGCGATTGTCTCCAGCCTCAATATTCAGCCCGAAGCGATGGAATCTGTGTCCATGCTTTCGGCGGATATTGCCAATGTGGAGGCGAATCTCTTTGAACGTAGTAACGACTTCAGTCGTTTGCCGCAAGAAGCGACTAAAGTCGCTACTACAATTGAATTCATCGAAGGTCAAACCCGTACCGTGGAAGCCCGC
>JACRBH010000194.1 GCA_016234535.1 Chloroflexota bacterium | reverse complement strand
CAAACGCGCATCCACAGTGGGAGAATCAGCATCCACATGGCGGCCCAACGGCAGAATGATGCGGTCAATGATCCGCAGTACGTGATCGTCATCGTCAAAAGCAACGTTGCTCTTGATAAGCTTTCCCTCCTTCTCAATAAAAACCTTCTTCGGCCCATTGACCATGATCTCGGTCACCTGCTCGTCATTCAACAAGGATTGAATGGGGCCATAACCAAGAAGATCGTTCAGTACCTGCTCGAATATTTGTTTTCGCAGATCCTCCGGCAGCCTCAATTGAGTCTGCTCATAGATCTGGGCGATATTCTTCTGGACAAAGGTATTACGCTGGGAAACCGGCACTCCTTCGTTTTCCAACGCGCGCATAAGATTATCGGCAAGAAATTTTTTTAATCGGATAAGATCATCACCGGTAAGCCTGCCCGGTGCAGGTTGACCAAGTGATGTCATGCGCTCATATCCTCTGGTTTTTCTTCCAGCGGCATTACCCAAACGATCTGTGACCGTCTCACTGCCATAAACGGCACGGCGAATAGAACCTTTTCATCCGCCCCGACCACGCTTGCGTTTGTTACCGCGAGAAATACTTCATCATTTTCGAGCTCATTCTTCAAGCGCTCCCCCTGCCTTACATGAACAAAGCCGCGTATCAAATGGAGACTGGTTTGGATCACGACCGATACAGGCTGTTTCGTAATAATATCGGTGTAGAACTTGCCTTTCTCATCGTATTCAATCGACATGATATTTCTCCATCAATACCCCGGTGAATTTACGCCGCCCGTTGTTTGCGTGCCTGCGCGGCCATATCCTTTGCCACTTCAAGAAAAACAAACGAGGCGGTATCCTTGGGAAACTTTAAAGTAAACGGCTGATGATGGCTGTTGGCAAACGCAAAATTGCTGCTCAGGTACGGCATGGTCGCCATGATGGGAATCTCAAGTATTTTCTCCGCATCCGCTTTGCTCAGGCCCTCCAGGCCCACGGCGCGGTTGAGGACCGTATAAACTGAAGCCGCACCCACTCCCTTATTTTTGAGGTATTTCCACAATGTCTTTGTCAGGGATACAGTGCTTATATCGGTGCTAATGATCAAGGCGATGAGGTCTGCCTGCTGAATCAGCGGCAGGGTGATCTTGGAAAGCGAGCGCCCGATATCGATCAGAACATAATCATAGGATTCTTTCAACGCCAGAACAATATCCCAAATACGCCCCACTTTAAGATGATTGCTGCTCTCCGGGTCCGGCGAACCGGCCAGCAAATTGAATCCCCAAATATTCATATCAGGCAATTCACTCCTGAAGAATTTCGGATTGGTTTCCCCGGGCGGCATATCCGTGATCGTGACGATATTTTTCGGTCCCTCGTAGCCGACAATTGGTGCGATGGAACCAATCGGCAGTACCAGGTCGGCGACGGCCACGCGCGCCTCGGGCTGATTCTGCGATATGTT
Source organism: Chloroflexota bacterium (assembly GCA_016234535.1). Lineage (GTDB taxonomy): Bacteria > Chloroflexota > Anaerolineae > Anaerolineales > Villigracilaceae > Villigracilis. Next base: position 27,096 of record JACRBH010000194.1, on the reverse strand, counting down.
CTGGGCAATGTTCGCGCACATGGAGGAAGTACCAGTTCCGCCTTTGGCGCTTAGGAACACCATCAATAAACCGCCCTTTTTCTCCGACACTGCCGCTATGCCAAAAAAACGCGCAATCGTTTCATTGAGTATTTGCACTGCCTGGCCGGATTTGGTTATGTATTCACTGAACCCGGCATCAAGGCAGGATTTGATATGAACCACGCTGGAGTCACTGCTGAGGGCAATGAGAGGCATATTTGCGGTGCGCGGATCCTGCTTCAACTTAGCAGCTATCTCTTCCCCTTTGAGATCCGCAATGGACGGGTCTATGATGGCCAGGTCCGGGCGGTCGCGCCAGGCACAGATCAACCCTTCCCTGCCGGAACCAGCCTGAATCACTTCATACTTTTGGTCGAGCAGGTTTCGGGCAATGAAGTTACGGCTGGCAACGTCTGCATCAACAATGAGGATTTTCTTTTCAGCCATGATGTATATTCCTATCTATTACGCAAAACTCAAAGATCACGATTCAAAAGGCGGCATTAGATAACCCAAACCGGAGCGCGTCACTATATGGTGCGGGTTATGGGCATCCTCCTCCAGCTTTTGGCGAAGGCGGGCGATGCTCACCCATAAAATCTCCTTATCGTTCTTATATTCCGCCCCCCAGACGCTGGTCAACAAATCTTCCGATGTGAGTATCTTGCCTATATTGTGCGCGAACTGAAGCAAAAGGCGGTATTCCGTGGCAGACAGAGAAATAGGGTCTTCGCCGCGCCAGACTTCTGCGCGCGCAAAATCAATCTTAAGATCATCGTGCGTGAAAAAGCGCGCCTGACTCGATTCTGTCGGAGGTTGTGCGCGCCGTAACACAGCGCGGACGCGCGCCAGCAGCTCAGTGGCGGAAAAAGGCTTGACCAAATAATCATCCGCGCCCAGGTCGAGTCCGCGGACGCGGTCTTGTTCCTCGCCGCGCGCGGTCAGAATCACTATTGGCACGCTCGAAAATTCGCGCAGACGCTGGCAAACACCAAAGCCATCCAGACGCGGCATCATCACATCCAGCAGGACAAGGTCTATCGGCTGCGCCGAGAATACATCCAGCGCCTGCACGCCATCCTGTGCGGTTGCCACCTCATAGCCTTCTGTACGCAGATTTGCTTCCAAAAGACGCAGGTAACGGGGTTCATCATCCACGATCAAAATACGTTTAGCCATACGATCTCCTTAAAAGCGGATTTAAATAATATGCTCACGGTATTGGTTCGATCATCAACTCAATAATAAATGTGGTGCCCTTACCTAATACCGACTCTACCCAAATGTTACCATGATGTGCCATAATAATTTGCCTGCAAATATATAATCCCAGGCCTGTGCCGGTTGCGGTGCGCTCACCGGGTACGCGGTAGAAACGCTCAAAGACAAAGGGAAGATAATCCGCCGGGATGCCCTCGCCTTTGTCGGCGAAGGTGATGCGGATCTTATCCCCATCAACATGCATTGTGATGGTGATCTCCGAGCCGGGAGCATACTTTATCGCGTTGCTGAATAGGTTATCAAACACCTGTGAGAGGCGCATGGGGTCGCCGTGAATGGGCGGGAGAGTGTCCAGATTAAAGGTGATCTTTAGCGCAGGATGATGCGTATTAATGCGTGTTGCGACATCGCGCAGAAGGGCGTCGATCCTTACAGGCGAGAATTTAAATTGCAGGGTATTGCTTTGCAGTCGCGCGGATTCAAGCATGTCTTCGATCAATCTCGTCAGGCGGTCGGCTTCCTCATCGATGATATTAAGGAACTCGCGCTGGGTGGGTTCATCCCAGATCGTATCCTGCCGCAGAAGGCTGGTGCTGTAGCCTTTGATAAAGCCGAGCGGCGTGCGTAATTCATGCGAAATGGTGGAGACAAAATCATCCTGCAAACGCATCTGCCGCTGGACAGAATCCAACTCGGCGCGCGCCTCTTGCAGGTCCCTGCGTTCGATCAGCGCGGCCGCCCAAAAGGCCTGCAAGGCCGCGAGTTGAATATGCATCTCGGAATATTCCGGTCCGCCAAAGCGGACGAATACCAGCGCCCCAGTCAGCCTCGAACCAATGTATAACGGGAAGCCCAATAAATTCGACGATGTCAGCCGTCCGATATGGCGCGGGTCTGACTTGGGTTCCATGAAAACCATCTTCCCTTTTGTGATGACATCGTGCGAGAGCGCCTCCCCCCATATCGCGTCGGCTTCGGCGGTTTTGCCGCGCCCCACAGCGCGCGCATACGCAACCTCCAGGGCCTTTGTCTTCGGGTCTTCGAGATAGATCGCCACATTATCAAATATAAAAGAACCGCGCAGGGATACGAAGAGCGTATCCAGCGCGGTTTTCCAATCCTGCTTTTGTTGAACTTCCTGGAAAATATCGTGTAAAAAAGTAAGGGTGGGTATGTCCATATTATTCATCACGTACAGCCAATAATGGGAATTTGAAGGTCGAGCCTTTTCCTTCCACTGATTGTACATCCAATAGCGAACCGTGTGCCTCCACAATTTGCCGCACCAGCGAAAGCCCCAGGCCGGTACCGCCAAAATGCCGCGTGGACGAACCATCCAGTTGATGGAACGGTTCGAATATTTCCTTTAAACGACTAAATGGAATACCAATTCCTGTATCTGTGACAGAAACCAGGATGAGATTTCTCCCGTCTTCCTTCAGGGCGACCACTACGCTTCCGCCCGACGGGGTGAATTTGATCCCGTTATCGAGAAGCTGGTTCAACACCCAGCCGATCTTCTCGGAGTCGGCCTGCACCATTGGGGTGTTTTCAGGGACGGCGGCAATAACCTGCACGCCGCGTTCATCGGCTTTGTTATGGGCAGACCTGACCGCCGATGAGACAATTTTACCGATATCCACCCTGTTCAATTTCATGCTCATTTCACCGTGCGAAGCAAGCGAGAACATGATGAGGTCTTCGATCATGCTTTCAAGCTTCGATGCCGCGCGCTGGCTTACCTGCAAAGCACGGCGTTGTTCTTCAGAAAGAGTTCCCAATGATTCAGTTACCAATAATTCAAGATACCCTTTTACATGTGTGAGCGGTGTCCGCAATTCGTGGGAGATGTTCGCCACGAAATTGGCTTTCATCTGGCTCAATTCAGAAAGCCGCTGCATGGCTTCATTCAGGTCAGCGGTGCGCTCTTTTACGCGCTGTTCAAGATTACGGTTGGCCGACTGCAAGGCGGAGCGCAGCTGCAGGATCTGCTCCGTGATTACTTCATCGAGAGTATCCTGATCGAGCAGGTTCAAATCCATCAACGACTGACCGAGCAGATAATGCCCGCCCTTGGCAATTTGTTCCGCCTGATGGGCAAGCGCTCTGCGAAGATCGTTTTCAGTAATCAACCCTTTCTGGACGATGGATTCGCCCAGGCGCGGGATGAGCATTTCAGGGGTGAGTTTTGGAAGAGTATGTGTCATGGATGCTCGATTGGGAAGTTAATGATGTACCCATTCTCCGTTTATCATCGTTGATGCGGCGCTGATTGTCAAGAGGTCGTCGGGATTAATGGAGAAGATATCCTGTTCCAATACGATCAAGTCGGCGAGATAATTTTCGGCGAGTTTGCCGAGGCGATGTTCGGCGTTGGCGGCGTAGGCAGCGCCCACAGTGTAGGCGGACAATGCCTCAGCCAAAGTCAATTTTTGTTCGGGGTACCAGCCATCGGCGGAGGGTGAACCGTCGGCTCTTCGTCGAGTGACAGCGGCGTGCAATCCAAAAAATGGATTCGGCGATTCGACTGGCGCATCCGATCCAAAAGCGAGCGGCGCACCGTGATTCAATTGAGTCCGCCAGGCATAGGCGAGAGCGGAGCGCTCGCCCCAAAAACGATCCGCAGCGAGCATATCGGACGGCGCGTGGATGGGCTGCATGGAAGCGACCACGTTGAGCTGCGCGAGGCGTGGCGCATCATCGGGATGCAGAACCTGCACATGCTCGATGCGATGACGCAGATGCGGAAGTCCCTTTTCGGTTTCGTATTTGCGAAGCTGTTCGTAAGCATCGAGGACTTCATGATTGGCGCGGTCACCGATGGCGTGGACGGTCATGCTCAGACCGACATCGGCGGCTCGGCGGCAATGCTCGAATAGTTCCTCGCCATCCATGTTGAGGATGCCGCGATTCTCTTCATCACCCAAATAAGGCTGGAACATCGCGGCGGTATGCGGCCCCAGTGCGCCATCCATAAAGCCTTTGACCGAACCGATCCACAACCAGTCATCGCCGAAGCCTGTGCGGAGCCCAAGTTCATGGGCATGGTCAAGGCTGTCAAGCGGAATATTTTTATTGACGCGTAATTTCAGTTTCCCTTGTGTGTTCAATTGCTGTAAAGCCATGAACGCCTGACGGCGATCAAAATCGTGAATGCCTGTTAATCCCATTTTCCATAAAATTGGCTGGGCAATTTCAATTGCGTTCGCTATTGATTCAATGGATGGTTCGGGGACAATGCTGCCCACCAGCGCCATTGCCGATTCAAGCAGAGCGCCTGTTGCGCGGCCTGTGTCATCACGCTGGATGACTCCATCTTTCGGGTTGGGTGTGTCGTTGGTGATGTTCGCAAGATTCAACGCGGACTTATTCGCCCACGCGGCATGTAATGATTTGGCTGTGAGGTAAACGGGGTTGTTTGGGGCGATGGCATCGAGGTCGGCGGCGGTTGGCAAGTGACCGCCCTCACCCTGCCCTCTCCCGGAGGGAGAGGGTGTATTCCATTCATTATGATTCCAGCCGTGACCGAGAATCCATTCGCCGGGTTTGGCTTTTTTTACACGCTCCGCCACGCGGCGCAGACATTCATCTTTTGTTTTTGTTTCGCAATCGATATTCGCGAGCGACAGCGCATAATATTGAATATGAAGATGCGCATCTGTCAGCCCGGGCAAAATGGTTTTGCCTTGCATATCCTGTTTTTCCACTTTACCGTGCGCGATACTTTCCAGTTTATCCTTATCCCCCACAGCGATGATCCATCCGCCGGCGATCAAAATCGCCGAGGCTTTTGGTTGTTTTGAATCAAGTGTATGAATGTTTGCGTTGTAAAGTAGTTTCATATTAGTCGGGTAGTCCATTAGTCGAGCAGTCGGATGGTCACGTAGTCAACCACGCGACCACCTAACTAAGTGACAAATAACTATGTCAATTTTTCGAGGAGGGCATCGAGTTCTTCACCGGAATAATAATAGATGGTGACCGTGCCGCCTTTTTTTCCATGTTTCAATGCAACCTTGGTGCCGAGACTGCGCTGTAATCTTTTTTCGACATCGTTCACATCCGCGTTTCGGGTTGGTTTCTTGGCCTTGACCGGTTTCTGCCCCGCGAGTTTTCTGACCAACTCCTCGGTCTGGCGGACACTTAGCGAAAGATTGATCACCGTCTGCATGGCGGAGGCTTGCGCCTTCTGAGTGGACAATGCCAGCAATGCTCGGGCGTGGCCTTCGGTCAATTTGCCGTCCACCAACGCCTGTTTGACAACATCCGGGAGGCCGAGCAGACGCAGGGTGTTGGTCACAGCCACGCGGCTTTTTCCAACACGTTTCGCGACTGCTTCGTGCGAGAGTCCAAACTCCTCCACAAGCTGGCGATAGGCTTCGGCTTCTTCGAGCGAGTTCAAGTCAGCGCGCTGGACGTTTTCGATCAACGCGATTTCAAGCAATTCCTGATTGCTCGCCTGCCGCGTGATGACAGGGACTGTCTTCAAGCCTGCCCTCTGCGAAGCCTGCCAGCGGCGCTCGCCTGCAATCAGGATGAATGTCCCATCCGATTTCGGCGAGGCAATCAACGGCTGGATGACTCCATGTTCACGAATGGACGCCGCCAACTCCGCCAGGTCTTCCTCCCTGAAATGTATACGCGGCTGGCGCGGGTTTGGGCGAATGGCTTCCACTGCCACCTGTTGAACGCCGCCAACATGCGAGCCTGTAGGAATAGGCGGGGTCTTCCCGCCAGTGGGAATAAGTGATTCCAATCCTTTGCCGAGTCCAGTTCGTTGAGCCATAGTTATTCCTTATCTCAAAATCTTCACCACGGAGATCACAGAGGCCACTGAGAAAAGCCTTTAAAAACCTCTGTGTTCTTCGTGTTCTCAGTGGTTAACGCTCATAAGCCTTATCACTCTTCAACAATTCCTTCGCAAGCGCATCATACGCTTGAGCGCCAACGGAACTTGGCGCATACACCGATATTGGAAGCCCATACGATGGCGCTTCCGCGAGACGAATACTGCGCGGGATCACACTCTTGAAGACCTGCTTCGGGAAATGTTTATTCACTTCCGTAACCACATCATTGGCAAGATTTGTGCGGCTGTCGAACATGGTCAGCACCACGCCGCGCACTCGCAATTCAGGGAAGAGCAGCGAACGCACACGCTCGATGGTTTGAGTCAACTGACCCAGCCCTTCCAGCGCGAGATATTCACATTGCACCGGCACGATCACGCCATCCATCGCCGCGATCAAACCGTTCACGGTCAACAACCCAAGGGAAGGCGGACAATCAATCAGCACATAATCATATTTATCCACAAGCGGCTCGATGGCCTTTCGCAAACGGACTTCGCGCGCAAGCTCATCCACCAGTTCCACTTCCGCGCCAGCAAGCGAAGGCGATGAGGGAAGCAATGACAAATTAAGTCTTTCATTGAACAAAATATGGGAGGTAATGTTTTCATCGCCAAGCAGTGCCTCATACGTGCCGCCTTCCACGCTGAGTTTATCCACCCCCAGGCAGGATGTCGCATTCGCCTGCGGGTCCAAATCCACAACCAATACGCGCTGACCCATCTGCGCGAGATATGCGCCAAGATTGATCGTGGTCGTGGTCTTCCCCACGCCGCCCTTTTGATTCACGAGCGTATAAACACGCGTCACAATAATACCTCCATCAAACATGCTTCTATTTCTTTTGCGGTCGGAACTCCATTCAGCCCCACGCGCGTCACCGAATGGGCGGCGAGGTTCGTCGCGAAACGCGCCGCTTCCCACGGGTCACGTGTTGAATGGTACCGCGTAAAAAACGCCGCCGCAAAAATATCGCCCGCGCCCGTCGCATCCACCTCTTCCACCTCAAGCGGACGAAAGCGTCGGCGGTCTCCATTCCAATGCAAGACCGCGCCCGCCTCCCCTTCCGTGAGACAAAGGATTCGTGTGCGGTGCGCCATCTCTTCGACAAGTTCGAGATCGCGATTGATATCTTCCACACTCAATACAACGGCTCCCGCCTGACCGAGAACCTGCTCGCTGTTTCTCCAGGCACAGGCGGCCACCCGACCATTTTCATCCCACGCCCGCATCCATCCCTGTGGAGTGATTCCCAACAAGGAGCCTGATAACTTTTCGGCCAGCGATGATTCCAATTCCTGCGCAATCGGCGCAAGATGAATGATCGGCGCATTTCGCCAAACCTGCGGAATATGTTCGAACCTCAGCGGCGCAGCCTGATGGTGCAAGGTTTGCCTGCGTCCGTTTTCTGATTTTACATTTTCAAAAGTTGTGCTGTGTTCTGCGGAGACATTCATAATAGCGATGCCACCCAGCGCCTGAATGGGCGCGCCTTCAGCAAATGATGTGACAATTCCAACGCGCAGTCCCAACGCACGAGCGGTCAACGCGGCGTATGAAACTGTCCCGCCGAGTTGGATGCCTGCCGGCGTAATATCAACAGCCACGTGGCCTATCACAAGATAATCCACAGGTTGAAGAGGGACAAGTTCGGACATGCAGCGAATTATACCGTAGGGGTTAACCCGTAGCGCGACATTCATGTCGCATTAGCTGGCAAGAGCGACATAAATGTCGCGGCACAAAAAAGACCGCCTTTCGGCGGTCTGATTACTTTGTAGCTTTATTCTCTCGGCATAATCACCACTTTGCGATGCGGCTCTTCGCCTGTGCTTTCAGTCGTCACTGCGGGGTGACCGCGCAACTCAATGTGGATCACACGGCGTTCGCTGGCAGTCATCGGCTCGAGGGTGGCTTTGCGCCCGGTCTTGATGACCTGTTCCACCATGCGCAGGGCAAGCTGGCGGACCTGTTTTTCGCGGCGCTCACGATAGCCTTCCACATCCACAACCAATTGCACCCATTGCTGAGTCTCCTTGCCAACGATCAACGAAGCGACATATTGGAAGGCGTTCAACGTCTCTGCCTGACGGCCGATCAATGCACTGAGGTTATCGCCGCGCACATCCACTTGAATGGTGCGGCGGTCATCGGTGCTGGTCTCATCAAAATGCGCGGAGACTTGCGCCTTCATGCCAAGATGGTGGATCAGCTTGGAGACGATCTCTTCTGTGGCATCCAAAATCGGGTCGGGGGCATGGCGCTCCTCTTTTTTGGCAGCGACAGGAGGTTGTTCCTGTTCCTGTTTTTTCGGGGATGCGGGGCGCGCGGGTTTGGGTTCACGCGCTTTCAGCGCTGATTCTGCTTTTTTGACAGGAGCAGGCCGGGTCGGAGTCTGATCGGCGGCTTTCGGTTTGGGTGAGGCGGCCGGCACATGTTCCCCGGGCGGCGGATTAACAGTCAGGCGCACGCGCACCTGGCGGCCGCCCAGTCCAAATAATCCCTTACTACCTGAATCCAGGACCTCAACAGAGACAGCATCTGCTGTGAGTCCAAGCTGCGACAAGCCTTGTGAGAGGGCTTCTTCAACAGTTGGAGCGATTATCTCAAGCGTAGTTCGGTCATTCATGGTGCCTCCCTATTTTTTCTTGATGGAAGTTTTTTTATTGCCGCCAGGCAAGAGGTTGCTCCAATTGGCGCGTCCCGTTGCGGCGTATTGAGCAATGCCCAGCAAATTACTTATAATAAAATAAACTGCAATGCCCGAAGCAAAGTTCAAGGCAAACCAGCCAAGCATGAGCGGCATGTAAATACTCATCATCTTAGTCATCTGGGCGCTTTGATCATTGGGATTGCTGGAAGCAGGCATGGTCAATTTGGATTGAACATAAGTAGTCAACGCCACGATGATCGCAAGAGTTGGCAATGCAAAACCGAGTATCTGAATAGACTCTGGGCGGCCAAGGTCCATCCACAAAAACGTGCTGTTCAAAGGAATGATCCCTTCCACATTTTGAAAAGGATAGATTGTGCGGGCAAGTTTGAGCATATCAAACGGCGTGACGGAAAGCGCGCGAGTAATGCTTTGATATAAACCAATAATGATGGGGAATTGAACAAGTGTCGGTAGGCAGGAGGCAAAGGGATTGATCCCGCGTTCTTTATAAATACGCATCTGTTCCTGTGCGAGTTTTTCCTTATCCTTCGCGTATTTTTTTTGAATATCCTGCCATTCCTTATCGTTCTGTAATTCCTGCATGGCTTGCGCACCCTTTACTTGGGAGGTGTTTAAAGGCCAGGTAATCACTTTGATAAGGATGGTAAATAAAATGATCGCCAAACCAAACATATGCGGACCATGTCCAAGGAAGTCATAAATCCACAATAAAAGATTGGTCATCGGTGCAATAATGATGTTAGTCCAAATGAAGTCCCACATGGGTCAGTTTCCTTATTTCTCAGGCACGAACGTCCAGGCTTGCTTGCCAGCAGCATCGTAGGCGGCAAGGACAAACTCGGCCTGATACGGCGCAACGAGAATCAAATCACCCGAGATGACGGGTGTTGTATATATCTTGCCGCCGACTGTTTTTTCCCAATCGGTCTTTCCATCACGGTCCAAAGCAACGAGAGTGCCCGCTTCAGTCCCAACATAGATCTGGTCGCCCACTACAAGCAGACTCGCAACGACAGGACCATCTGGCTGCACGGTATCCCAGTTCTGCCTGCCACTGGCAAGGTCAAGCGAATAGACTTTCCCATCCAAGTCTGCGTAATAAAGTGTTTCACCGTCAAGGAAGGGCGAACCCCAAATCCAACTTTCGGTTGTGGCAAGAGCTTTATGCTGGCCATTGGATTTAATAAACTCGATTGTGGAAGCAAACGAACCTACATATACGCCATCATTTCCAACAACAGGACTGCTGGGAGCGGCGCCGCCAAGATCAACGGGATCGTTCAATTCACCTATAGCGGGGTCAATTACATGGAAATAATGGTCAAGCGATGTAACATATAGCAGTGAACCATCCGTAGATGGCGCAGACCATAATGCGCCTCCCAATTCAACTGGGTCAGCGGTTTCTTTTCCGTTCATATCGATGATGTACAGAAAGCCATCCGCATTGGGGGCATAGATCGTATCATTTAAAACAAGCGGCGGGGCCACCCATCCACCTTTGCCTTCAGTAAAATGCTCAGCCCATTTCTCTTTCCCTGTAGCAGGGTCAAGGCTGATAAATGGATGCTCTGTTCCCGTACTTCCAATCAATAGCTGGCCGTCAGCCGTAAGGACAGGATTTGCATAAAACAATAACTTGCTGTCGGCTTCAACAGGATAACGCCAAACTTCTTTGCCGCTTTCCAAATCTACAGCGTAGACAAAAGAGCCGGCAGCAAGATAGGCATGTTCATCGTCTGTAGCAAGGCCGGGCCAGTTATTTGCCAGGGGCTGCCCACTACAAGCGCTAAGGAAAATTGCGCCGAGGGCAAGCAAAATAAATAACATCATTCTTTTAGTATTCAAGTTGGCATTACTCCTACATTAATCGTAACACGTCATTTGTTGTTACGAGGAAATTGCTAGGGAACGGGGTCGTATCCGCCGGGGTTGAACGGATTACAACGTAATACGCGCCAGGTTGCCATGAGCGAACCTTTCAGCGCGCCATATTTATAAACGGCTTGATAGCCATAATGAGAGCAGGATGGATAAAAACGGCAGGTGTTCGCAGGCAGTCCGGGCGAGATCAGCATTTGATACAAACGAATCAAAGCCAGCACAGCAATGCGCGGCCAATTAACCAGTTTGCGCGGCATATCACGCAAAAGCGGTTCACTGGAATATTCATGTGAATGGATTTCTTCTTCAGGATTCATCCGCGGGGAGGATTTGGGCGCGTTTAAGAAGCGAGGTCAATGCAATTCGGGTATCTTCCAAAGTGGCGGTCACAAGCGCGGGGCGGGCAATCAGGATCAGGTCCCAGCCGGAAGCGAGAGAAGCCAGCATGGGCCGCATTGCTTCGCGCAAGAGTCTTTTGGCCCGATTGCGATGGACTGCATTTCCAGTCGTCTTGCCTGCCGCAACACCCACACGAACTTGAGTGGAAGCGCTGTTCGCTTGTGTTACTAACACAACAAGCGGGTGGGCATAGGACTTGCCAATTCGCCGCACCCGCTTGAAATCTTCAGATCGGGACAGGCGAAACTTACTCTGCACCCGCGCCTCAATATGGATATTCGCGCGCTAAGACACTCGGCGACCTACCATCGAGTTTTCTTAACGTGCTCGTTTGACCTGACGGTGAGTTTATAACGGCCGCGTAAACGGCGACGCTTGAGCACATTCCGGCCATCGGCCGAGGACATGCGCTGTCTAAAGCCATGTACGCGGACACGGCGGCGAATCTTGGGTTGATATGTTCTTTTAGTCATTCAAAATACTTCCTTGTTTAAAGATGATTGCAAGTCCCCTTCTGATAGGGAGCAGGCTGTTCAGTTAGTGGCGCAAAATTATACCTCAATGGCTCTGATTCGGTCAATTTTGATTCAAGACCATTTTCTTTTGTATAATCAACCTGTTCAAAGGAGATTATCATGCCCATCCAACCCGATCATTATAAAGGCCTGTTTGAGTATGCCCCCATTTCGCTTTGGGAAGAGGATTTCGCGGGATCAAACGCTTCTTTGACGAGCTGCGCGCACAGGATGTAACAAACTTAGCCGAATACTTCGATCAACATCCGGCAGATGTTGAGGCCTGCATGAAGCTGATCAAAGTATTACACGTCAATAATGAAACACTGGTGATGTTCGGAGCAGGGTCAGAAGAGGAACTGCTTAACAATCTCGATATGATTTTTCGGGATGAAATGCGTCACCATTTTCAGACAGAATTGCTGGCTCTCTGGAATAACGAGTCAAGCTGGGCCGGCGAGGGGATCAACTACACGCTGAAAGACACTCCACTTAATATCCGCCTGCAATGGCGCATATTACCGGAATGTATAAAGACCTGGAAGTGTGTGATGGTCGCCATCGAGGACATTACTCCGCTCAAAATGGCAGAAGCGCGTTTTCAACATCTTTTTAATTATGCCCCCATTTCGCTTTGGGAAGAAGATTACCGCAGCCTGAAAAAGCTTTTCAACGAGTTGAGGGAACAGGGAGTGACCGATCTTCGAAAACATCTCACAGAATATCCCGGCCTGGTGAACCGATTTATGGGCCTGATTCGCGTTCTCAACGTAAACCTGAAAACCCTTGAATTGTTCGGCGCCCCTTCGAAAGAGATTCTTCTTTCCGATCTTAACAAGGTCTTCCGCGACGATATGCGTCAGCATTTTATGAATGAACTGGTGGATATGTGGAATGGAAAGACCGCCTACGAGTATGAGGGGATCAACTATTCACTTACAGGCGAGCCGATCAACGTGCATTTGGATTGGCGACTCATGCCCGGCCATGAAAAGGATTTTTCATGGGTACTGGTCGCAATTCAGGATATTACCGCGCGTAAAAAGGCGGAGGAATACCTGCGCTATCTGGGCACTCATGATGTAATGACAGGCTTATTCAACCGGGCATATTTCGAAGAGCAGATCCTTAAGCTGGCAGGTACAAAGGATGAGATCAGTTTTATCATGGCCGACCTCAACGGCTTGAAAACGATCAATGACACTTCGGGGCATCAGGCCGGTGATGGGATGATCCGGCGCGCCGCAGAGGTGTTGAAAACGGTCTTCGATCAGGGCGAAGTGGTTGCGCGCATCGGAGGGGACGAATTTGTTGTGATCGTGCAAAGACATCCATTTCTGCATGAAACTGTCGAAAGAATTCACTCCCTGATCATGCTTAACAACAAATATTATCAGGGACCGGAACTGAGTATTTCCCTGGGATGCGCCACGCGCAAAAACAACGAGCCGCTTGAAAAGACGCTCAGTCGTGCAGACAAAGCCATGTACGAAGACAAATCGGCTTATTACAAGGATGATGGACAGGAAAGGCGGATGAGCGCCACGTAACCCCCCATTATTCTTCACTCTCAAGATTTGGGAACAAAATATTTTTCCCAAATCCTTTGTTTGGCGGCATCCGCAACAAAAGATGATTCAAACGCATTACGATTACAAACAGCAATATCCTCCATGCTCATTCCCAGAACCTCATGAGCAATGCGATATTCGTTATTCACATTCGTTTCCAAGACTTCAGGGTCATCGGAATTGATCGTCACGCGCACGCCAAGATCGAACAATTTCTTTAGCGGATGTTCTTCAATCGTCCGAACTGAATTTGTTAAATAATTGCTCCAGGGATTTACTTCAAGCGTAATGTTGCGCTCCTTAATTAAGTCAACCACTTTCATATCCTCGATGCTGTGGATGCCGTGCCCGATGCGGTCAGGCTGAAAAGCGTGGATGGTATCCCAAACCGCCGAGGCCGGAGTATCTTCCCCGGTGTGGATCGTCACCTTCAGGCCTGCGTCCTTTGCCTTCAACATTGGTTTCACAAAATTACCCATTGGGTATAGCAGCTCTCCATCCGCAAGGTCAACAGCCTGGATGTGTTGTTTATGGCGGATCGCCCAATCCACTGTTTTGACGCAGGATTCCGCACCCATGCCGCGCGAGGTGATGGCGATGATGCCAATAGCCATGTCGAATTCTGATTCCGCGCGTTCCTTGGCGCGCAGGAGTCCCTCCAGAGATTCATCCCAATTCAAATTGTGACCATGAAACGCCCAGTCTGGTGAAAAGCGGACTTCAAAGAGTTTGATATTCTGGCGCGCGCAATCTTCAAACAATTCCCAGGCGATGCGTTCGACCACGGCGGGTGAAGTGATACTATTTTGAAAAATAGCAAAGGCATCCAATACAGCTTGCAGGTCACGTAATTGATCGAATACTTTTACGCGCTTATCCAACTCGCCGGCTTCGTATGAAGGCAGTTTCAGATTGTTTTTCTTCGCGATGTCAATGATCGTCTGCGTGCGGATGGCGCCCTCAAGGTGGCAGTGGATTTCGGTTTTGGGAATTTCGTTATATTTTGGGTCAAAGTTTTTCATGGGCTCACCAGTTTATACCTGGCCTCTTGCATAAGCGGCCGCAGAGACCTTTGAGAAAGGACTCTCAAACCTCCTTTTTCTCTACGGCATAAAAGACTTTCACAAGAGGCCAATTAAAGTTTTTCCTATTTTACCCCGCAGCCAATTTTAAAGCCGTGTGCAGTAAACCATTTGCACGCAGCGAGATGCGGCTTCACCAAATGCGACACGGCTCACGCTACCGCCGCCTGTCGCGCCGATCAAGATCAACTGGATAAACGTATCAAGCATAAGGCCAGAATTGACGCGCAGGGTTGGGAATGATCCAGTCATGTAAAAAGAGTCTCCAATCCCCCAATCATAACTTACCTGGCTGAATGCGTTGCACCAGTCTGGCGTAACACATTTCCAAATCAAAAAGGAGTCGATTTCAATCGACTCCTTTTTGTGCTTCAATGTTATTTGGTCTTTATGTTGATGGTCTTGGGGCGAACTTCCTCGGCCTTCGGCAGCGTGATGGTGAGAATGCCACTCTCGAATTCGGCTTTGGCCTTGTCCGCGATCACATCTGTGGGCAGGGCAATCGAGCGCTCGAACATGCCCCAGTTCTGTTCGCGAAGGTGATACGCCTTCTCCTTCACTTCTTCCTTTTCCCTGGTCTCGCCTTTGATGGTGAGCACTTCACCGGTAACGTTGATTTGTACATCCTCGGTCTTGACGCCGGGGATGGCGGCTTTCACCACGATCTCGTTATCGGTCTGGTACATATCCACAGCAAGCATGGACATGTGACCATTGTTCAGGCGGAGCGGGCGCGTGAAGGCATCGTCGAAGAGGCGATCCATGGCATCACGCAAGGTCATCATCTCACGAGCGGGCTCCCAACGAATTAAATTTGACATAGGTACCTCCTTTTGATTTGGTTGGTTCGAATTTACACGCTTAATTTAAAACGCCTGCGTTAAAAAAACGCAAGCGTTTTGTATTCGTTTTGTTAGAAAATTCGATTTATTCTTTTGCGCGCTTGAAATCCACAAAGCGGTAGCCAACTCCGCGCTCGGTGAGAATGTATTTGGGGTCGGCGGGGTCCTTTTCCAATTTCTGGCGCAGATAGTTAATATAGAGGCGGACGTAATGCGGTTCGTCGCGGTATTCGTATCCCCAAACTTTTTGAAGCAGTTGATCGTGTGAGACAACCCAGCCCGCATTTTGCACAAGATGAAAGAGCAGGCGGTATTCCGTTGGGCGGAGTTTGACGAGCTTGCCTTCGAGCCATATCTCGCGGCGGTCAAAATCTATTTTGAGGCGTTTGTCTATTTCGAGGAGTCCATGCATCGAGCCAGTTACGCCTTCGGTACGGCGCAGGACAGCTTTTACGCGGCTGACAAGTTCGCGCGGGCTGAATGGTTTGGTGACGTAATCATCCGCGCCGCGTTCGAGTCCGCGCACACGGTCATCCTCCTCGCCTTTGGCGGTGAGCATGATCACAGGGACATTGCTGATCTCGCGCAGGGTTTCGAGCACTTCGAAACCATCCAGGTCGGGCATCATAATATCGAGCAAAATAAGGTCGGGGGTTACATCGCGCAGTTTTTGAATGGCCTGCCGGCCATTGAAGGCTTCGCTGACCTGAAAGCCATCATGTTCGAGGTTCATGCGGATAAAACGCACCATGCGCTCTTCGTCATCCACAACAAGGATGCGGCGGCGTTCCAAATTATCAGGCATACTACTCCCTTACGAAACCGATGATCTTCTCTTCCTCGGCGCTTTCGAGGATCTCAATAAAACTGACTTTTACCAGCGGCCAAATGACCTTGACCACGTTCTGGTCAATGTAATGCAGGTCCTTTCCGTCTTTCTGGCGCGGGTGCATGACCACAATAATATTATCAGTGGGCTTGGGAAGATCCTCTATTTCCCCGGCCACCGAGGTTTCCCCGGCAATATGCAGGATGATGGAATATGGCATATTCGTTCGCTTTCTTTAGGCGTTCTTGATCAGGATTTGCATTTTCAATTTTCCAAGCGCGACGATATCGCCGTGGTTGAGAACCTGCTCAACGTTGGAAGCCAGGCGCTTGCCGTTGATATATGATCCATTGGCGGAGCCAAGGTCCATGAAAATGATGCGGGCTCCGTCCCGTTTGATCACTCCATGCAATCGTGATACGCCTGCGGCATAAGCCTGATAGGGTGAAAGGTCAATATCGGGCATGATCGGCTGGCCTTCACTGATACGTCCCATTGTGAATTCGTTCCTGGTGGAAAGCGGGAGCACCTGGCCGGTATCCAGCAAATGCAGGCTGCCCCAGGCGTCGCTGCCCTCAAACGCTTGATACACATCCTGTGTGGGTATATCCTTGTTCAGTTCCCCAAATTGTTTCGTTGTAATATTTTGAGTAGTCAGCTCATCCTTACCTACCAGTTGAGCCCCACATTCCGCACAGAACATGGCCCCATCCAAATTTGAATGTTTACAATTGGAACAAATAATCATTTTGCCTTCTCCTTTATACCTGACAGCAAAAGCGCACGAGTATTATATTTGATTTCCTTGTTTCCGCTTGTGCTCCAGGCATGCATTCTTTCAAGATTATCCGCCTCGAATAAAGCGGTCTTAGCCAATGAGTGTTCACCTTGTGAAAGCAGATGAGTTGCAAGGTTTTGGAGGTGACGCGCCGCCACATTATATTGACCTTGATCTGCCGCAGCGCGGGCGCGTTCCTGCATTCTGTAAAGAGTAAGCCGTGAAAGCGCGCTCAAAATTCTGGCAGGCGGGGGTTCAGGTGACGGGTTTTCACGCACCTCCCGATCAAGATGCAAGCGTATGGGCGGAACAGGGATCGGATGAGCCGTAATTGAAGTTTTCAAGGAACCGTTCAAAAGGGTAACTACGCCCGCATCCAGTGCGGCGGGACCGACAACGATTTCAAGTAACACATGCAGGGGGGTATCCCTCAAGATCGGCCCAAGCCGCATGGATGTTTCAACTTGAATGGGGCCGCCCTCAGGCTGTAAACGGAACGCATAATTGATTTTCACCCCCTCCTTCTCTTTGAACTCGAGAAGGACCTCATCAGCATAAGTGCTAATGAGCGCATTAAATTTGTCAATAAGCAATCGTTGGATATCTTTTGGTTTTGAGATATATGCCGAGGAACCGCCGGTCTTGCTGGCAAGGGCATCCAGGAAGATATCGTTCCAATCGCTGCCAATACCCATGCCGGTGATGCCGATATTCTGGGCAGCAGCTTCTTCGGCAAGCCTCAGGCATTCCTGTTCGTCCCCATAGGTCTGTCCATCTGTAAGGAGGATAATGTGATTGACCCGAGAAGGGTCCAGCGTTCGACGGATTTCCCTCATACCTGCCTGCAATCCGTTGAAAATTTCGGTCGCGCCGGATGTCTGTATCATCTGAATACGGCCATCCTGTCGCTTATTATCCATATTGAGCGAGGCGGGGATCACGACCTCGGCATTGTCGCTAAAAGTGACCACGCTCAACACATCCGACGGACGCAGGTTGCGGAGTAATTGGATGGCGGTGGCCTTGACCATATCCATCTTATCGCCCTGCATGGATGTGGACCTATCCAACACCAGGCAGATATTCAAAGGAGGGGTCGGCAAACTTTCCTTTTCTTCGCGCGGGTTGATTTCAAGAAGCACATAGACCAGCTGCTGCTCTTTCAACTTTACAAGGTTGGGGCGGCTGAAGTAGATGGCATGTTTTACAAAGGAATTGGACTCGATCTCTGGAGGCAGGGTCGCATCGTATAAGTTACGACGCTTGGGGTTTGAGAGAACTTCATAGGCCTGTTGTACTTCCAGAAATAATTCCGTTTCGCCGGCAGCAACGTTCTTATCCGGATGCAGGCGCTGGGCCGCATCGAAATAGGCGCGCTTAATTTCCTCCTGTGAGGCATCGCGAAAAACTCCCAGAGCAGTGTAATGATCAGGCTTGTTGGTTCGCATTACTATCCAATCAATTGGGCAAGGACAACTGAAATGTTATCGGGACCGCCGGCGGCATTGGCGGCATCCACCAGGTTTTGGCAGGCGCGGTTCAAGGTGGGGGCTTCGGTAATGGCGCGAAGGATTTCCTTCTCACTGATTACACCCCATAAGCCGTCGCTGCATATCATAAGATACCCGGTTTGTGGAAATGGGATCGTGAAGATATCGGCTTCAAGTAATTCACCCTGTCCCAAAGCGCGGATCAAAACATTGCGATGGGGGAAATTCTCGGCCTCGTCTTTGCTAAGGTGTCCGAGTTCCTCCAGTCGCTTGACCAGTGAATGGTCACGTGTGATCGTATCGATCCTTCCATCGGGAAAAATCGAGTAGGCGCGGCTGTCGCCCACATGCGCGATGGTCACTTGCTGTCCCAACACCAGCGCCGCCGTGACCGTGGTGCCGCTGCCCGGCGCTTCACGCTGAACATATTGGTGCGCCTCGGCGATCGAGGATTCCATAACTTCCTGTAAAGATTCCTGCAAGGATTGTGTGGGTAAATTATAAAGATAGGAATGGAACTTTTTGGTGATGTTGCCGCCCATAATACGGACAGCGGCATTGCTGGCAACTTCGCCGAATTGGTGGCCACCCATGCCGTCTGCAACAATATACAACCCAAAGGGAATGCTGTCGGCGCTGCCTGAAATCGTGGATGTGAGCGCGAGCACGCTATCTTCATTATGGTCGCGTTGTTTACCGACAGATTGTCCCACGCTTGCAATAAGCTGTTTCGTTTCAGATTTCAAGTTCTGAAATCCCATGATGGAACTGATTTGTTGATCGGAGAGCGGCGCAGTCGTAGCCATATCCATTGGTTTCAGCTTATCGGGTTCTTCTTTTTTACCAAATAGTTTTCGAAAGAAATCAGCCACGAGGACTCCTTTTAGGCAAACAATGCATAAACATTATGATCTATTGACCCGACATAAACAATATCATCGAATACGATGGGCGAGCCGGTGATCGCCGCTTTGGCTTCGAACTTCCAGCGCAGCCGGCCTGTACGGTATTCCAAACAATACAGGCTGCCATCCACGGAACCACAATACATGGAATCTTTGTAAATGGCAGGCGAGCTGCTGATTTGATTCTCGGTCTTGAAACGCCAGACTTCCTTGGCGGTGCGTATGTCTACACAATAAATAAATCCATCTGCGGCACCGATAAACATATAATCATCCGCGATCACCGGGGAGGAGACAGATCCCTTCCCCAGGCGGAATTTCCAGATGGCCCAGCCATTCTTCGCATCCAATGAATAAAGGGTGCCATCAAGCGAGGCAACATAAATGGACTGTCCCTTACTGGCTGGGGATGAGGTAACGGGCCGTTTGGCCTGGAAACGCCATTTCAGTTCGCCGCGAAAATCAAGAGCGTAAAATGAACCGGACTCTGTGCCGAAGTAAATCATTTCATTCGCCACCAGGGGAGTGGAGTGAATCGGTCCATCTGTGGCAAACTTCCAGATTGCGCGACCGGTATTGACATTTACCGCGTGCAGATCCTGGTCTTCCGAACCAAAGAAAATATGTCCATCTGCGATACGCGGCGAGGAATATATCTTTCCATCCGTATAATACATCCATACCATTTTACCGGTACGGGAGTTTACCACGTGCAAACGCTTATCTTCCGAGCCGAAAAAAACATTGTTATCAAATATCAGGGGTCGGGTGACGATCCCGCCCTCGGCGGCGTATTTCCACTGAAATTGACCGTCCGCGGCGTTCAAGGCGTACAGGTTGTTGTCATAACATCCAATATATATTGTGCCTTGATGCAAAGCCGGCGTACCGCGTATTTCATCTTCACACTTGAAAGACCAGAGTGGTTTTATGCCGCCGCTTGAAACCGGCAAAGCGGATGTGATCTTTGAGAGCGCGCCGGTCTTACGCGCCACATTCATCAGCGCATCCTTCATCGCGCCCGCGCTTGGGAAGCGATCTGCTGGGTTATATTGCAAGGCAGTATTGATCACCGCCTCGAATTCACTGGATACGTTTGGATTTATACGGCGTAGTGGGCGCTCCGCAAACGAAAAGGGCGGCTCGAGGCGCGGGTCTCGACGGCTAATGGCATGATGCAATGTTGCCCCAAGCGAATAGACATCTGCGATCGGGGTCGCTTCACCGCGATATTGCTCGGGAGGTGAATATCCCTCCGTGCCGATCATCGTCCCTTTTGATCCTGTTTGAAAGGTCTTCGCGATGCCGAAGTCCACCAGCACCACATCCCCATTATGATTGATCATCACATTGGAGGGCTTCATGTCGCGGAAGATGATCGGGTCTGGTTTATGTCCGTGCAGGTAGGCGAGCACATCGCAAAGCTGAATTGCCCAACTGATCACCTGATCTTCGGGCAAAAATCCGTTTGCATCATTGATGACAGTCTCGAGGTCCTTGCCATGCACGAATTCCAAAACAAGGTAGGAATGCTCGTTATGAGAAAAATAATCGTAGATGCGTGGAATGGCGAGATGATTCAACGTGGCAAGCAGGTTCGCTTCACGTTCGAAATTTTGCACAATGGTCTGGCGTATGATCGGGTCCGGAGCAAGGTTGATCATCTCCTTCACTGCCACCAGCTTCACCACATTCGGGAAGTGCAGGTCGCGTGCGCGATAGACCGAACCCATCCCGCCCACACCGATCACATCCTGAATGGTGTAACGGTCAACAAGCGTAACACCGGCTTGAAGCTGTTGGCGCGGGGTGTTTCCTGAATCCGGACCAATAGACGAAGTGATTTTTCTTGTTTCCAGAGAAGACTCCTATTTTTCAGCGCTAGTTAATGGATTATAGTGTGCAGTAGTGGGAATTGCAAATCAAAGATAATGTCAATTTTGTTATTAACGGGCTTGCACGGAAACAATTTATACGGCAAAATGAATATATTGTGAAAATACTTGCGGTAAGCGACCAGGTTGTGGAGCGTATTTACGCGCTTTCCTCCAACGGCCAGTTTCAGGATGTGGAACTCATCCTCGGGTGCGGCGACCTCCCCTACCCCTACCTCGAGTATCTTGTTACGATGTTGAATATTCGGATGTACTACATCCCAGGGAACCATGACCCGAATTTCGACCCCGGCTCCAGAGAGGCATATGCCGAAGGCGGTTCCAACCTGGACCTGAAAACTGTGCGTTACAATAAATTCCTGATCGGCGGCCTCGGCGGCTGCATCCGCTACCGCCCGGACGGGACAAATCAATACTCGCAAGCCGAAGCCTATTCGCGAGCCTTCAGGCTGATTCCGAAATTGCTGATTAACCGAATCCAATATGGCCGCGCACTGGATATTCTCATCAGCCACTCACCTCCTTTCGGCATCCACGATGACTCAGACCCGGCACATCACGGACTGAAGGCATTGAACTGGCTGATCCGCGTTGCCAAACCGCGTTACCATTTTCACGGCCATACTCATTTCTATAAGACCAACCTTGCAAATGCTGAAACCTCCATCGGCATCACAAAAGTCATCAACGTATATCCATATAAAACAATAAAAGTGAACCATTAAAATGTCAGAAATACTTAACTCCCGTGTACGCGCAGATTTTTCCAAAGCGCGCCTCAAATCCTTTATCAACCAGGTT
The DNA here is from genome assembly GCA_016234535.1 of Chloroflexota bacterium. GTDB lineage: Bacteria > Chloroflexota > Anaerolineae > Anaerolineales > Villigracilaceae > Villigracilis. Next base: position 5,336 of record JACRBH010000194.1, on the reverse strand, counting down.
GTATCTGTTCTCTCAGGTCAGCCAACCACTTTGCTTTCTTATGACGAGGTCAAGGAAAAGCTGCATATTGGCGGCCCAATTTATCGGGGCGTAAAAACCATTCGTGTGGATCAGATTGCAGGGAGTCTGAACCGCTATCATGAATTTGACCGCGCCTTTCTCCCCAAGGAAGATCAACTCGCCAGCCGCTGGCAAAAAGTCGACCGCGCCTTTTATCAGGATATCCATCTTCCACCAGTCGTTCTATATAAAGTAGGCGAAGTTTATTTTGTTGTGGATGGGCATCATCGAGTTTCAGTGGCGCGCGAACAGGGGCAGGAATTCATAGAGGCCGAAATCCGTGAATGCGCCACCCGCGTGAACATCACAGCCAAGATCAAAACCGAAGACCTTGAGATACTTGGCGCGAAAGTTCATTTCCTCGAACGCACCGCACTGGATGATCTCCGCCCGGAAGCCAACATCAAGCTGACCATCCCCGACGGCTTTGAACGCATGTTGGAGCACATCGCCGTGCATCGCTACTTTATGGGTCTCGACCTGCGCCGCGACATCTCTGAGCAGGAAGCCGTGGCACACTGGTACGATAAAGTATACATGCCTATTGTAGAGATCATCCGCAGCAGCAATATCTTAAAAGGTTTTCCCGATAAGACCGAAGGCGATATGTATATGTGGACGCTCGATCACCAGCATTATTTATCCAAGGAAAAGGGCGAACCACTCCGCCCGCCGCACGAAGCCGCGCGTAAGTTTGTGAAGAAGGATGATAAAAAACATGTCTGATCTGCATCCGCTTGCTGGAGTCTACGCTGCGGCAGTAACTCCGCTAAAAGACGCATCAACACTTGACCTGGAAGCTGTTCCCGTACTATTGCGTTTTCTCGCCGCTGGAGGATGCCACGGCGCGCTGCTCTTCGGCACCACTGGCGAAGGACCCTCCTTCTCTCCCAAAGAACGTGAAATACTCATGCGCTCGGTGCGCGTCTATCGTCAACAACTGCCCGGGTTTAAATTATTGGCAGGGACAGGCACACCGAGTCTTTCAGAAACGATTGAGTTAACAAAACTCTCCTTCGACCTCGGCTATGATGGAGTTGTCGTCCTGCCGCCTTATTACTTCCGCAAAGCAACAGATGAAGGTTTATTCAATTGGTTCAGCGAGTTGATAAAAAAAGCCGTTCCCGCCAAAGGATATTTACTTGGCTATCACATCCCCAGCGCAACAGGGGTTGGCTTTTCATTGGATTTACTCGCGCGATTGAAAGATGCCTTCCCCACTCAATTTGCAGGCATCAAAGACTCATCACATGATGAATCTTTTGCAACAGCACTAGGTCAAAGATTTGGCAAAGATTTGCTCGTCCTCAACGGTACGGATTCATATTTTCACCACGCCTTGAAAAATCATGCGCAGGGAGCCATCACTGCCCCCGCGAATTTGATCTCCGAAGACCTGCGTGAGATATGGGACTTGTATCAGCAAGGCAAAGACCCAACCGACGCTCAAGCGCGTGTTACAAAGCAAAGACACATCCTCGAAAAATACATGCCCTTTCCGCCGATTCTGAAAGCATTGCTTCATAAGTTACATGATTTCCCAAGGTGGACAGTCAAGCCGCCGCTGGAAGATGTGGATGCGAAGAAGTTGGAAGAGGCGATGAAAGAATTTTCCAAAATGTAGATGTAAAAGACCTCCGAGTTCTTGAAGAACTCGGAGGTCTATATTTTATGGTTTTAACACACCGTCATTCCGCAGGTCAAAATACTCGTTCAAATCGAATTCAAATCCAAAACCAATTTTCAACTCTTTGATATCTTGGCAATTAAAGAAACGCATTGCCTGTCCTTCGCCTAATATCATTGCAGGGTTTTCTGAGTCTACTTTGCCGACAAAGATATATTGATCTACTATAACATTGGGGGCATATTGGAAATTGTATCTCTTCCATAAGAACAGACTTAAATTAAGCCCAACTTCCTCATTCAGTTCACGTAGGGCTGCTTGATCTGCAGTCTCGCCTGCTTCTATATGACCACCTACAAGTGACCAATAGTTTGGGTAGGCTATTTCTGGTTTATTGTCGCGCAATAGTAACAACACTTCCTGACTAGGATTCTCAATAATCATTGCCACGCATGGATATGTTGTCATAGGCCACAAACTCCGATATATATTGCCAATATAAAAATATTGCCTAAGGGATAGCCACTCAACCAAGAATTACACAAAACTTTTCGAGAATTCCCCGCACTTTCGCAACTATACAACCAATCCAATCCTTTGGCAACATTTCCATATGTCGTTGCGAGGAGAGCTCTTGCTCTTCCCGACGAAGCAATCTCCCCGTAACAGGGGACTGCTTCGGCTAAGAACAAGAGCGCCTCGCAGCGACATGTTAATAATATCTCCACCTGAACTCACTTGTCCAAATATTCTCTTGCGGCTTTTAGAAAATCCCACGCCTGATCAATCATTGTTTTCACCGAAGATGATTGGAATTTCGCAGAAGCGTCATAATCACTGGCGATACGGCGGCTGAATGCCTCCAACAGCCACTTGTGATATTTTTTATCGAAGATCCCAGTCTTAATATAATGTTCACCAAACGCCCCGTGAACATTTCCGTGCTTGCTGAAGCTCAAATCCTTTTCATTCAACAAAGCCTCGGCAATGTAGAACATTGCATAATATGCGCGGCTGATCGAATCTGCCAGATAACCCTCCTTCAATAAGAGATCGGCAGATTCAATTGCTTCTTCCGCTCGAAGCAGGAGTGGAATGTTTTCTTCTTTCATATAATTTGATCCCTTCGTTTTTTACATTGCGGAGCAGCGGCTTTTTCCCTGAAATCCAATCCCGCTCACGCATGAACATCGGGCTGACCGTAATCAAATACTGCAAAGACAGGTCGCTGACCAGATCAGCGGTGCGGCTGATTTCCGTGTTATGAAAACGAAAAGTATCCAATACGATCAAAACATCCAAGTCTGAGCCATCTTCATAATCTCCGCGCGCGTAGGAGCCAAACAAATATATTCTCCTGATGCGGTCGCCATACAAGCGCGTCAGAGATTGCTTGAACTGCTTTAGGATTTTTTGAATATTGGTAGGCATTTCCTGTTCCTGTCGTTATCTTATCCTATTTTTATTCAAAAGGATATTTACAAATTATACCCTCCAGAGTCTGGGAGTAAAATACATCCATGAACACTTGGCGACTCCTTTACACTCCCCCATCCACTGGCGCGTGGAATATGGCTGTGGATGAATCCATTCTTGAGCATATTTATCGCGGGGAGTCGATGCCCACCTTGCGCTTGTACTCGTGGAATCCGCCGTGCCTGTCTTTGGGTCACGCTCAATCTTTTGCGGATGTGGACATGGAACGAGTCAACGCGCACGGCTGGGAAGTTGTCCGCAGGGTGACGGGGGGACGGGCGATCCTGCATACGGATGAATTGACTTACTCGGTGACAGGCAGCGCAGAAGAACCTGTCCTTGCGGGTGGCGTGCTGGAATCGTATAACCGTTTGGCACAGGCTTTGATGTTTGCCATGCGTGAGTTGGGATTACCGGTTGAGATAAAAGAAGATGCAGGTCTCACCTTTGGCGTGACATCTCAAAACCAATCCAGTCACGCTGGAAGCGTGACCTACCAAAACCCTGTCTGTTTTGAGGTTCCGTCCACGTATGAGATCACAGTGGATGGAAAAAAGTTGATTGGCTCGGCGCAGGCGCGCAAGAAGGAAGGCGTGTTGCAGCATGGGTCGCTTCCGCTGACAGGTGATTTGACTCGAATCTGCGAGGCGTTGATATTCAAGGATGAATCCGCGCGAGAGAATGCGGCCCAGAGATTACTTGCGCGCGCGACAACGGTCGAGTCAGTTATCGGCGTGGAAACTGATTGGGAAACAGCGGCCCAGTCCTTCGTTAAAGGTTTTGAAGCGCAGTTGGGAATCCACTTTCAGCGTGGGGAACTATCCCAATCCGAATCAGAAAGAGCTGAAGAATTGGTCAAAGAAAAATATGCAAATCCAGCCTGGACGGAGCGCTCGTGAAAAAATTTATGGTGTATGGTTCTTACGGTTATACGGGACAGTTGATTGTCGAGCAGGCGGTGAAGGAAGGCTTCAAACCATTGCTCGCTGGGCGTGATGAAAAATTATTGCGAACACAAGCCGAAAAGTTTGGCTTGGAATACCGCGCCTTTTCAATGGGTGACAGCGCTATGCTGGATGCTGCTTTGATGGAAGTGGATGCGGTCTTGCATTGCGCCGGTCCGTTCGTGCTGACGTTTCGGCAGATGGCCGAGGCGTGCATCCGCACGAAGCGTCATTACGTGGATATCAGCGGCGAGATCGAGGGCTTTGAAGCGCTGGCCGCGATGGATGAAGAAGCGAAACGCGCAGGCATTATGTTACTGCCCGGCGGTGGATTCGATGTGGTGCCGTCGGATTGTTTGATCGCGCATGTGGCAGGGAAACTTGCCGGCGCGACTCATCTCGAACTTTATATAAAAAGTATCGGCAGTGGAGTCTCACGCGGCACGGCGCGCTCTGGAATTGAAAATATGCAGAGAGAAGGACGAATCCGCCGCGATGGGAAGATCGTCAGCGTGCCGAATGTGTGGGGCACAAAATATATTGATTTCGGGCGCGGGCCTTCGCGTTTGGTTTCGATGGGCTGGGGCGATGTGAGCACGGCGTATCACAGCACGGGCATTCCCAATGTAACTGTATACATGGGTTTCCCTGCCGCAATGGTCAATATGATGCGGATCACTCGTTTTGTCGGGCCGCTTCTTTATACACGTATGGCGAGAGATTTTATAAAATGGCTCATCGGAAAATTCTTCGCCCCCGGGCCGACCCGCAAACAAAATGAAACTGGATTTAGTTTGTTGATTGCCGAGGTGACCGACGGCAGGCAGACTATCCGCGCGAAATTGAAGACTCCCGAAGCGTATTATCTGACCTCACTCACCTCTGTGGAAGTAATGAAGCGCATCCTTTCTCTGGACTATAAAGCTGGTTTCCAAACCCCAAGCAAAGTCTACGGCGCGGATTTTATTCTGCAATTCGCAGGAGTGACACGAGAAGATATATAAAAAGGTGAAATATGAAAAAAATTCTTTTCTGTATTCTTGTCATCAGTCTCGCCGCATGTACTACGTCAACGCCATCGACACCCGGCAACATCCCCGCCCCTGCTGAACCTGCCCTGCCAACCGAAACACAAATTCCACAATCATCAACCGAGGAGGCCGTAATGGCATTTGAGATTTCAAGTCCCGCCTTCAAAAGTGGAGAGGCAATTCCATCCGATTTCTCCT
>JACRBH010000193.1 GCA_016234535.1 Chloroflexota bacterium | reverse complement strand
CGTTCTCCTCTGCTGCCCTTGTTGATGGTGAAAGCACGCTCCTGCTGACCACGACTACGCCAGTCGCCCACGACCAGCCCCAACACTTCACTGACACGAGCGCCGGAATCAAACAGGATACGAGCAATCACCCGATCCCTCAGGTGTGCAAAAGCAGGTAGTAAAAGTTGTCGAAGGTGAGGATCGTCAATAATGCGAGGTTGCCAGTCCCCCGAAACCACACAGAAGTATGTTTCGGGCATGCGCCCCTTTCTCTCTTCTGGAAGTGTCATGCCGGATTTGGGTGGCATATGGGGTTTGAAGCCTTGCCCTTGCATGAGGCGAGTGCTCCACTCCAAAGGATTCGTGTCTGACCATCCTTTCAATTTCGCGCAGAAATAAAAGCGTTTCAATGCTGTCAGGAATAGTCGTGCCGATGTCGCCGCAATCGGTTTAGATGTTTTGACGGTGTAGTTACCACTGCTGTGTTGACGAACCACACAGCCGAGTCGCTCTTTTAGGTAATCACGAACTTGATTGCGAATTTGCTCAGCGGGAACTGTGTATTGAAGGGAGGGGGAGCTGTCCCACAAGAAGGTCAGAAAAAGTAGGACGGCGTTGAGATAGTTGTAAGCAGTGGTCGGCTCGCAATCATTGTCGCTAACAACCCAGTGGTAAAATGCCTGTCCCTCGGTAAATGGCATACCATCCGGACTAGCGCAGATCAGTTCAGGCAAACCGAATTCTTTTTGGAATTTGCTGGAGAGCTTGACACTTAGATTTCGCGCGAAATTCGGCACATCGCCTTTTTTTGTAATGGGCGAATTTCGCGCGAAAAAACGGCTATCACTGCAAATTCTTGAATAACGAATTTAGGCACCTCGCCACTTCAGAGGCATATGGGTGCGATTCTTGTAATGCTACCTTGATCAGTTTATCCCCCTTGGCTCCGCCAAACTCCACGTAGCCCGGAATCGACAACACATCCTGCACTAACCGTAGATTCCCAAACGTCTCAAAGGATGAGCCCGCAAACATCCAGGGGTGTGTCCACGTCAACAGGTTGTGCGCTATGTCGGTCAAGATCACCCACGCTGCTTGAGCGTGCCAGTGATGTTTGCGTCGCTTGACCAATTGCAAACCCACTTTATCTTCCTTGATCTCGGCTTCCATCGCGCCACGCGCATCATAACAATGAATCACTTCGGACGGTTCTTGATCGAGCAACGTGTGGATCACCAGCGCGCATTTCTCTTTCCCCTTCGGCACCCGCCATTTCACTGCCAGCGTTTGCGTACGTCGCGCGTAGCGCACACCCCCTGAGACAACAGAAACCCACCTCTCCCGCCCAACTTTTCCCCAACTATCTTGCGGCTGGGCTTGCACGACTTTCTTCGCGCGCAGATTGCTATGTCCCTTCACGACGAGCTGATACTCTCTCGCCAAATTCCAGTTGATGCAGGCATCACTCCCGAAGCCCGCATCCAATCGCCACAACACGCGATGTCGTTGACTCGGATTCCATTGGCAAAGTTGTTCGACCTGCTTGACCATTGGAAATAGGCTGTTAAAACCACTTTGCGTACCCGGATAGATCAGCGACCCCAGTGTTTCGTTGTAAGACACTGCGGTGACTCGCGCGACTTGTCGTCCATAGCGATTTTTTTTCCTGCGAAATATCCTTTGCAACTTCCTTCCGCTTGTTTCGACGCAGGCAAGCCGGTCAAATCGCCATCGAGGATTAAATCGCCACGCCGAAAATCGTGTCGGCACGTACGTCCTTGTTTCAATAGCATCGACTCAAACGCTTGACGCAATTGACCCACGCTCTCATCCTCCATCGCATCCAATGTGCCGGCCACTGTTGACTGTTGGGCAAATTGTTGCTGCCCCCACGCCTGCGCCAACAACTCATTCGGACGAAGCACCAAGTCGATCTGATAAGTGGCTCGTCCTCCGGCCAGAATCAATACCAGACTCTCGATCAGTTTATCTTCGACCGAATGAGTGATCGCTTTGATAGGCAACGTCACATCCTCCAATGGATTCAACACTCCCGCACGATTCAACGCATAGCCCAATGCCGCCAAGGGTACATGATTCATTCGCGCGCTTCGTGTAAGACTCACCGTGATTTTGTTCATCGTGTTCTCCTTTTGAATTGCTCCCCATTTTCCACGATAGCTACGCTAAAATCACATTAGGACTTGCCGTAATTTTCGCGCGAAATTCGGCACATCGCCTACGCCAAAAATGATAGGCGATAGGGCGAATTTCGCGCGAAATCTAAGTGTTAGTAGAAATTTAGTGTTGAACTTACTCGATGCTGCAACTGCCAACCATATCAAGATGATTATGTTTGAAGAGACTCGAAGTATCTCTAGCTGGTTTGTGGCAGCGTGGATGATGATGTCGAGCGACTGAATGACGGCGATTCCGATTCCTAAAAATTTTAACATCACAGTAACAATCACCCCCGACCGAGCTTGTAGAGTCTGTAGCCTACAAACAAGAACCACACGGTAGTGAGAATGGAAGTGAAGATAATCGCTGCGCCACTCACAGAACTTGCAAAAAAGGAGCTGGCTACCGCAACAATTCCAAAGATGCCTGTGACCAAACCCAAATAGGCTGCACTCTTGTTGAAGACTCCCTTTAACATGACGAAACCGGTCACGAGAATCCCGACGGCGAGAGTGAATGAGTTGTAGACAAATAAGAGGTTGGATTTTAAGATTGTGGCTGGGTAATTTGCCAATGCGACGATGGCGGCCTTCTGAGCATCGCTTGTGGCTGTTGCATAGTTACCGCTGAGAGCGATCAGCGAGGCGTAGTTTGTCCAGGTGAGTGTCAGGTCGAGGATGACGAACAATCCAACAAATGCCATTGCTGCCAGCATCGCG
>JACRBH010000190.1 GCA_016234535.1 Chloroflexota bacterium | reverse complement strand
TTGAATCCCGAGCCTGATTGGGTACAATACAAAGGGTTGTGGGGTGTGAGAAGTTTTCTGAAGGATGAATCAGGCCCGCCCGGACCCAGATGGGACAGGCCGCAGAAGAATCAGGTAGGCGTGAAGGAACGGATGCGCTGGGGCAGTCCGCTTGAATGGCTCGCAGAGTTGGAAAAGAACAAACATTAAAAATAACATTACCATCACAAGGAGAAAACCATGTCCATTCCACAAGTTCTCGAAGTAGCCGTGGGTCTTATCGTCGTGTATTATATTTTGGGTTCCGTTGTTTCCCTGGTCACGCAATGGATCAACGAAGTGTTGGAATCGCGCGGTAAGGCGTTGGAGCAGTATCTGATAAAACTTGTCGGCGAGCATAAGGAAAATAAATACCTCAATGATCTTGTCAGCCTCCCTCAATTGAAGGCGCTTCGTCCGATTCGATATAAAAATTTCTTTAGTATATTTTCCTCCGCGACTGAACCCAAGAAACTCGAAAAAATTCCCGTTGCAACTTTGGTGGATGCGTATTTTGACATTGTGGGGTTGACTTCCAAAAAACAATTGGATTTATTGGAACTGGCTGAGTTGGTGGATAAACTTCCCGATTCGGAAGGAAAGAAGGCATTCATCAATTGGATCAATCAAGGTGTAACCAGCATCTCTGATCTGAAAGCACGGACCACTGCGTACTTTACAGGGATGATGGAGCAGGCCGCGGCCACCTTCCGCGCCCGAGCTCGAAGTTTTGTGATCATGCTTTCCATCGGCATAACCGTTCTGTTTGGCACGGACAGTATTCAACTCGCCAAGGCTTTATGGACAAATGCCGAGCTGCGCACCATTGCCGCCGCCCAGGCGAATGCAGTTGTTGCGCGCGAAGGTGCGAATGCGGATCTCTCCGAACTGATTGACAGCCTCGGCGCGTTTTCCATTAAGATCGGCTGGTGGCAGACTGAACAATTTCCGCAGACCAGCTCGGCTGGTGACTGGGCTGTTTATCTCCTCTTTAAAGTGGTTGGGCTTGGCCTGACTGCCATGGCTGTCTCGCAAGGATCATCTTTCTGGTATGATCTGTTGAAGAAATTAACAGCACCAACAAGCGGATCAAGCGGTTCGAAAGGCAGCAGCGGGGCGGGCGGTAGTGGTGCCGCTGAAGCGGCAGGGTGAGTTGAAAAATCTCCGAGGTGTTTAGCCTCGGAGATTTTTTTATTTGGATGACCATCTTGCATACACAGCTTGTGATAGTAATCTGTTCGCGCTGGTTTCTCTTGTGACCAGCTCGCCGCTATCCATGTTTCCATTATATTTATTCATGATCTCGCCGAGCGCCTGCGCCACATGAATTGCGGATGCGCGCACTGCATATAAAGTTGCAATCACGAATAATGGATTGTCGCTCAAACATGCGCGGCAGATTTCGAATAAGTTTGGCAGGGACTTGTAAACTTCCCATACTTCACCTTTTGGCCCGCGCCCGAACTTCGGCGGGTCGAGAATGATACCGTCATATTTCACTCCGCGCTTTTCTTCACGCTGCATATATTTGATCGCATCCTCCACGATCCAGCGGATGGGTTTATCGCTTAGCCCGGACAAAACTTGATTCTCACGCGCCCAGCCAACGGATTTTTTGGATGCGTCCACGTGAGTCACGTGTGCGCCGGCTGCTGCTGCTGCAAGTGATGCCAGGCCCGTGTACCCAAATAGGTTGAGCACTTTTACGGGGCGATTCACTTTTTGGACGAGATCAGCCATAAAGTCCCAGTGTGATGCAACTTCGGGGAAGACTCCAAGATGGCGGCCGGGAGTCGTCATCACATCAAACTTAAGTTTTCCGATGTTTAGAAGTGGGTAAGTCATCTCCCATTTATCAGGCAGTTTCTTTTTTTCGATCCAATGCCCGCCGCTTTCTTCGGCTGTCGGTTGAAAAACTGCATGAGCGTTATTCCATTCTGATAACGGTAATGCGCGCGACCACATGGCTTGCGATTCAGGCCGCGCGAATATGTATTTACCGAAGCGTTCAAGTTTTAGGCCATCGCCTGAATCGAGCAATTCGTAGTCCTGCCAGTTTTTAGATTCGAGCAGAGTAAAAAGGGGGGTATGCATGGGTTAACACCTGAGGGGTTAATTAATGGATATGAAATGACCATTCATTTCACTTGATTTTTATCCACAAAGCTGTATAATGTGGTAAGAAGTGGTAAAAAGTGGTAACGAGCGCCGGTCATCCCCGGCGTTCGTCTCATTAAAAGGATATTTAGCACATATGTTCTTAGGCCAGTTCCAACACAATCTCGATGACAAAGGGCGTTTGATGATACCGGCGCGCTTCCGTGATTTGTTGGCGGGTGGCGCTTTCATTACACAAGGCTTTGATAAATGCCTTATGGTGATGACAGAGACTTATTTCAAACAGGTTTATGAGCGCATAGAAGCCATGAACCTTGCCGATCCCAGTGCGCGCTCCCTGCGTCGTTTACTTTTATCCAATGCCTATCCAATTGAAGCGGATAAAGTCGGGCGCATTCTTGTTCCACAAAACTTGCGCGTATTCCTCGACATTGAGAATGGCGAATTAATTGTAGCAGGGCAGGGTGAATACTTCGAGGTTTGGAAGCCTGCTGATTGGAATGAGCAGATGACCCTTTTACAGGATACCGAAGCCAATAATCAACGCTTCGCCGCGCTGGACCTTTCAAAGAGCAAATCGTAGGGGCGGGGTCTTCCCGCCCAGTTGGGCGACGAAACGTAGCCCTTGCAAACATGTCACATAAACCTGTACTTTACAAAGAGATTATACACGCACTGCAACCCCAAAGCGGTGGTCGTTATGTGGATGGCACTCTGGGCGCGGGCGGTCACGCTCGCGGCATCTTGGAGGCTTGCACGCCAGATGGGCAATTGCTGGGTCTG
>JACRBH010000192.1 GCA_016234535.1 Chloroflexota bacterium | reverse complement strand
TTTTCCTCCAGACCCAAAAGGCGCAAGCCTGAGAGGGTCTTATAAAATTTTAGTGAGGACGGTGGGAGTCGAACCCACATGCCTTGCGGCACATGATCCTAAGTCATGCTTGTCTGCCAATTCCAACACGTCCCCAGTCCAGCGCTTGGTTCATTAAGCGGGCGGAATTATACTGCCTAATATTGGGATTGGTAAGATTTTTTTAGGGATGGGTGGAGTTCTCTCAAAGCCAAAAAGAGGCTGCACATTACCCATTACACCTCGAACTTTTTCACCGTTATAATTGCCCGCATCTTTGACAAGGAGAATGTTTTATGAGCATCCAATCTGGAATCCCCGCGCCTGAATTTGAAATGCTGGACGATACCAACACCCTGCGAAAACTATCTGATTTTCGCGGCAGGAATGTAGTGCTTTATTTTTATCCCAAGGATGATACGCCCGGTTGCACAAAGGAAGCCTGTAATTTCCGCGACGATTATTCCGCCTATGAAAAAGCAGGCGTTGTGATTTTAGGTGTAAGCCCGGATGATGTTAAATCGCACGTGAAGTTTAAGAATAAATTTCAACTGCCTTTCCCTCTTTTGGCAGATGAAGGCCATAAAGTATGCGATCTATATGGAGTGTGGGGACCGAAGAAGTTTATGGGTAAGGAATATGAGGGCGTTCTCCGCACCACTTTTTTAGTTGATGCTGAGGGTTTGATTGTGCGCGTATTTGAAAACGTTCGACCTGCAAATCATAGTGAAGAAATTTTACAAATACTGGCGGGTGGCAACTGATTTGAAAGCTGCGCTCATCCTTCGCGCATAACACACCAATTTGTTACAGGATAAATATGCAAAGTTCATATCGTGCTTGTTTGACTCTTATGGCAGCCCTTTTGCTTGCTGCCTGCGCCCCAGTTGAAACAACAGCCCCGCCCAGTCTTCACACTCAGCCGCAATCCCCAACTTCAGTGGCTCCAACCCAGCCGGCCGTCGCCTCTCCTGCGTGGACTGCTCAATTGTCCAACGCCGTGAACTCCGCGCCCTTTATTAGCGGCAGCCTTGTTATTGCTGCCACAGCAGACGGTGTTATCCATGCTGTTCATGCCGATTCGGGCAAGCTGGCATGGGATTTTTCCCCGGAGACCAAAGCATGGGACGCTTCGGTCAATGGCGATGAAACCCGAGTCTGCACTGGAATGGAAGGCGGGCTGGTGACTTGTTTGGATGCACTGACTGGTCAACCGATTTGGACTGCCAATCTGGGGCTTGAGGTTCAATCCCGCCTTGCGGTCACTTCCGACCGAGTGTTTGCTCCTACAACCCTGGCAGGCAGCGGGCTGACAAATGATTACGCCGGCCAGGCATCGTTGTTTGCCCTCAATGCCGCCACAGGCGAAATCGTTTGGGAAGCCGTAACCGATAATTACATCCTGCGGCGTCCGGTGGTAAACGGGGAAACAGTTATCACCGGTGGAGCTTATCAAGTGGAAGGGCAGCCCGCCGGAACTGTCGCTTCCCGCATTTATGCTTTCAACATTGCCGATGGCAGTTTGCAATGGAAACACGAATCGAATGACGGACTGGTTCGCTGGGCGGAAAGTGACGGTGATGTTGTCGCTTATTCTGCCGCATCTGAAACCATCTACGCGCTTGATTTCGCGGACGGAAAACTCCTCTGGCAATCAGCTGCCGGCTATTGGATGCAATTCCCGCTGATGCAGGATCGCAGGATATTTTTCGGGTCGGGCGATGAAAATTTCCAGGCATATGATTCTTCGACTGGACAACAGATATGGAAACATGTCATCAACATGTCATCATTGAATCAAGTTGGACGTCCGCTGATTCGCGGTGATGCGGTTTGGTTCAATTCTGTGACCGGAGAAATTTATGCCCTTGAATTGTCAAACGGCGAACAGACACAATATCTATTTACCGGGAAGACCTCCCGTGTAGGTGGGGCTTTGTTCAATAACTTCTATATTCTTGGGGACCCGGATGGAAAATTGTATGCATTTGCCGTTCAATAAATTTCTTAGGCTCCAACTTGCTTTTTTGATTTCCCTTATCTATCTGAGCGCTTGTTCTCAATATGAGGCTGACCGCGCTTTGAACGGCGACAAACTCCACGAAGCTTGGAAACAGGATGTTGGTGCGCCGGTAAATCATCCGCCGCTGCGCGTAGGGAATGTACTAATTGTGGTTCCAAATCAAATGCCCATGCTTGCTTTGGATGTAAAAACAGGTAAAAAGCTATGGGAATTTGATCCCGGCGTTCGCGTTTGGGATCGCGCATACACATCCGATGGGGGGCATGTCTTTGTTGGCATTGAAGGCGGGAACTTAATCGCGCTCGATCCTTCGAATGGTAAAAAACTTTGGGAAACAGATTTGGGCATCAATGCGCAAGTCCCGCCTTTGGTGGCAAATGGCGTCGTGTACGTATCCACCACTTATGCAGGAGCAGGCTTGGTCGGCGACCCGAACGGGAAAGCCAAACTTTTCGCGATGGATCCGCAGGATGGTCATATCCTGTGGGAGTTCGAAAGCGATAATTACGTTCTCCAATCTCCGTTTCGATATGGCGATTCAATTTATCTTGCCGGAAGTTTCAGCGATCCCAGGCCTGTTGATGAAGGCGGTCACATGCGCCTGTATGCACTCGATGCGTCTGATGGTTCAGTGCGATGGATTTATGAATCTGATGATGGCTTCGCCAAACAAGTCTATGCTGCAGAAAATATGGTGGTCTATATCGCATATCAGGATTTTGCCGTAGGAGTGGATACTGCCAGCGGAGAATTGCGTTGGAGGCAGGATACTGGAAATTGGGTTCCAACGTTATCCGGATCTGGGAACATGGTCTATTATGGATCAGCGAATACCATTGTCCATGCCATAAATATTGATACAGGTAATCTTGCGTGGCAGTTCAATATTCCCAAGGGAACTTTTAATTATGTGCTTGGAGCTCCTGTACGCGCAGCGAGCGATTTGGTCTTTTTTACCCAGCTTGGGGAATTGTTCTCGTTGAACGCAGATACTGGGGAATTACGCTGGACAATCTCCACAGGAATTGTCGGCGCGCGGACGGGACCGAGTATTTCCGGTGGGTGGCTGTTCATTGGCGATGCGGATGGCTTTGTGTATGGATATACAGATAATTGAAATTTGAGCGGAGCAGGCAATTGAAAAAGATGGTCGAAGATAAACTTTCCTTCGACCATCTTTTTATTTCGCCAGTTTACTGTTTATTTCTTCTTGCCAGCCAGCACCAGGGGGCCATCGCGGTTTTCTTCGGTGATGTCGAATTCGATGCCGGGGGCCATGCGGTTGTTGCGGAGCCGTTCGCGTAACTTGGAGCCTGCCCAGTTAAAGTCAGTTGCGCCAATTTCGCTGGCACCGAGGATGGAAACACCGGGGGGAGCGGAAATGGAATCCGCGCCGGTGACAATGCCCTGATAGGAGGTCAGATCCATCTCGTGGTAGGAGTTCTCGCTGTTGGCGAAGTGGCAGCCGGTGCAGGCTTGTGAACCGTCGAACCACATGCCTGCTTCGGTGAAGAAAGGCAGCACATCGCGTTCGAAGGTGAGTTGCGCATCGCCATAAGCGAAGGGATCGGTTTCTGGTGCGCCGGCTTCGACCCAGGCGCCGATCAAGCCGACGCTGTTGAGTTCGCAGCCGTATTCACCAGGAACGACCGCAGCGCCATTGGCAGAGATTTCCACGCACAGGCCATCACGGTTGGTCTCGGTGATATCGAATGTCCAACCTGGGGGCATGCGATTGTTGCGGAGGCGGGAACGCAGTTTGGAATGATCCCAATCGAAATCGGTTTGACCGACTTCACTGGCGCCGAGGATGGAGACGCCGGGAGGAGCGGAAATGGAATCTGCGCCGGTGACAATGCCCTGA
>JACRBH010000191.1 GCA_016234535.1 Chloroflexota bacterium | reverse complement strand
TGCTCAAACATTCGTTTTGCTTCTTCCATAAATGCCGCTTGGCGTTTGGCGCGAGACTGTGGTCGGGTCATTGTTTTACTCCTCTTACCACAGTCTACTCCACTTTTCTTATTCTCTCCGACACTTTTGCGCTATACCCCGATAGACTGTGGACGGTAGTGGGTCTACTGTCCACAGTCTATCGTCCATGTTCACTAGAATTTCAATTTCGCGGAAATGCGCGAAACAAAACTTCCGCGCCAGTTTTGCAAAATGGATTCGAAATATAGATTCTCCAGCGTCCGCACCTGGCCTTCAATGGAAAATTTTTCACTCAACTCGAGGGAACGTTTTCCATATTGCTTAAGTTTTTCAGGATCAGACAAAAGCTTCACCAATGTATCGCTAAACACATCCACATTTAGCGGAGTCAAATGACCGTTCTCATTCTCCACGATCATGCCTTCGAAGGCTTCATCCTGCACGGCCACCAAAGGCAGCCCGGACGCAATCGCCTCGATGACCGAGATGGGATGCACCTCGGTTGTGGATGCGGAAAGAAATACAGCCGCATCATGCAACAGGTCAGGCAGGTCGGCGCGATTGACCATGCCAAGAAAATGAATACGGTCATTTACTTTTGTAGCCGCCGCATGGGCCTCCAATTTTTTACGCGCGCTTCCATCACCCGCAAAGACCAGATGCGCTTCCGGGACTCGGTCTGCCAGACACGCGAACGCATCGATCAGAAAATCGAGACGTTTCTCCGGGTCAACTCTGCCAACGGATAAAAGGATCGGCGCATCCGACTTTAACCCAAGTCTGCTTCTAAAACTAGCGGGATTCTTCGCCGCCTTGAAATGACTCAGATCGATTCCATTTGGAATGGTGTGGATCGGCTTGGTGACCTTCTGTTCCAACAGCAAACGGCGGAACTTGGGCGACGGCACAACAATTTGATCGCCGAGATTCGTGGAAGTTGTACTAAACCAGCGCGCAGCATGACGGATCACGCCCGTGCCGCCGATGATCTTTAGATAGTGGGTGTAATCTGTAATGGACGTGTGATAGGTGTAAATAAGCGGCAGGTTCTTGGTGGATGCCGTGAAGTAAGCCAGCAGCCCCACGGTCAACGGACTGTGCGCGTGCAGCACATCAAAATGCTTGCGCGTCAGCGACCATGTACTGCGCGGCGTACCCAGCACCGCAACATAGATCGGCGGGTCGTTCAAATATTTCAGGGAAGGCAGGCGCACCACGCCCGCTTTATCGTCTGTATAGCCGGGGATGCGCGGCGCAAAAATCGTCACCTGATGTCCCGCGCGCTGCAATCCCTCCGAGATCAATTGCAGGGAAATGGAAACGCCGTTGATTTGCGGCGCATACGTATCAGTGAATAACCCGATGCGAAGTGATCCCACGTTCAGCTTTGGACTTAATTCCGTTACGGCTTCTGCCATGTTGAGTTTCTCCTGAAATTAAATGAGGTGACAGTCACTTCGCAAGTGACTGTCACCTGTTATTTTGTTTCTTTATTATCTTCTTCATGCTTCGTTAAATTGGCTTTCATACGCTTCGCCAGCTCGCGGCGGGTAAGCAGAACGCGATGCTGGCAACCATTACACTCCAGCCCAATATCCGCGCCAAGACGCACCACTGTCCACTCATAAGACCCGCACGGATGCGGCTTTCGCAGGCGCAAGTGATCTTTCAATTGCAAATCGGGAAGCATGGATAAGATTATACCGCCATGAGATATTACGGTTTACGCCCCGGAGCGAGAATATTTTATGTGTGACATATTTCCCAGCCTGCGTGCGAAAACTTTCCTTGAGGAAGAATCCATTATGAAGATAATAGGAATGTAACCAATACCGTCCCGAAGGTTTGTGATCGCAAACAAACTTTTGAACCAAAATCTTCGGAACGTACCACAGGTGGAGGTATTTCATGAACGAAGAACTAAAGATCAAATTTTGGGGCGTACGCGGAAGTTACCCCGCACCCGGCGCGGAGACAATCAAATATGGCGGCAATACTTCCTGTGTGGAAATCCGCGCCGGCGAACGCACGATCATTTTGGACGCCGGCACCGGCATCATTCCGCTGGGACGCGAACTTGCAAAAAGAAAATCCTCGGAGATGATTCTGCTTTTCAGTCACTTGCATCACGACCACACGCAGGGCTTTCCATTTTTTGTGCCTGCTTATATCCCGAACGCAAACCTTCACATTTTTGGGCCGGGCGGCACGCCCGAAACAGTGAAACGCGTTTTGGAACACAACCAATCCGCAGAGACGTTTCCCGTCAGCTTGCGGGATATGCCTGCCATGAAAGATATTCAATCAGTGCGCGAGTCGCAGGTCATTGTTTGGGATGAGGAAAATGTACGGGTAACTGAATCAAACATCAGATTAAGTCCAGATGCGCTGGTCATCCGCATTTATAAATCGCACGCGCATCCCGGCGGAGTCTATATCTATCGCATCACGTGGCGCGGCAAATCTGTTGTATATGCCACAGACACCGAAGGCTATGTGGGCATGGATCGCAAGCTGATCGCATTTGCGCGCGATGCGGATGTGTTGATCCACGACGCGCAATACAGTGAAGAACATTATCGCGGATGTCTTGCTGGATTCTCGTCCACGCAGGGATATGGACACTCGACCCCGGCCATGGCCTGTGAAATAGCCGCTTCAGCCCAGACGGGTGAGCTGATTCTGTTTCACCACGAACCTGCCTACACTGATGCAATGGTCGCCGCGCAGGAAGCTGCCGCAAAAAAAATATTCCCCGCCTCCCGCGCGGCATATGAAGGCATGGAAATAGATTTAAAAGCTGTTCGTCATTTCGAGGGCGATCTTGCCCGAAGCAATCCCATCAACAATACGAAGATTGCTTCGTCGGGAAGTACACCCTCCTCGCAATGACGGGAGCATTGAAGAATGGATGTAAAATATGTTGACAATGGATGAAAGAAAATTCGACACACGCAATCTGCTTTCGGATATTAGCCTGTTCGAAGGATTAACGCCGGCGCAATTGGACTGGGTCGCAAAGAACGCGCACCGAAGAGTCTTCACGGCTGGAACAAATGTATTGACCGTGGAGCAACCGGGCGAGGCCGTGTTCATTATTTTGCACGGCACAGCAAAAATCCATATCGAGCAGGGCGGGCGCGATGTGATCCTGTCCATTTTGGGCGGCGGCGACCTGCTCGGCGAGATGAGTTTGATCGATAGCATGGGGCGTTCTGCCAGCGCATTGACTCTGGAAGATTCTCTCATGCTGTGGATGGACAAAACCACATTCACTTATCTGTTGGATAACTTTCCGCCAGTGGCGCGTAATTTGGTAAAGATTTTATCCTCGCGTGTGAGGCTTTCGGATCAGGTAATCCAATCGCTCGCAACGCTGGATGTGAATGGCCGTGTGGCGCGTCAACTGCTGGCATTCGCGGAACGCTATGGCCGTGATGTGAGCGACGGTGTTCAAGTCCGCATTGTGTTGACTCAAGGCGACCTTGCCGATCTGGTCGGTGCTTCGCGCAAACGTGTGAATCAGGCGATGGTGTTCTTCAAAGAGCAGGGACTTGCCAGCACAGACGCGGATGGAAGATTTATTGTCCACGACAAGGCGGGGTTGGCACGGTTTTGTGATTAGTAACTGACGTTACGCAGTCCAGCCTGTGCGCGACATTTATGTCGCCCATTTTGCGAGACTGTGAAGCGTCTCGCGTTACCGCATAAGGTGAGTTAGTAACTCACCTTATGCAAAAAAGTTGGACTGCGGACTTTAGTCCGCGTTTTCGGCAAGAAGCGGACTAAAGTCCGCAGTCCGAACAAAAAAACAGGCTTCTTGAAGAAAACTGCGTAAGGTGAGTTAGTAAATAGGTAATTAGGAATCAGGGAGTAGGTGGTCGCTGGTTGATCGGTCTTCAACTGGCGACTATTCGACTACGGACTATTTGACTATAATCCCGCCATGACTGAATTCAAATTCTTCCACCCAACTGAAGTCCGCTACGGAGATTTGGACCCGCAGGGACATGTCAACAACGCGAAACATCTCACCTTCTTTGAGCAGGCGCGTATTGCTTATATGATCGAATTAGGATTGTTCACGAAAGTCCAATCCTTCATGGAGATCGGAGTAATTCTGGCGGATGTCCACATTACCTATCATGCTCCAATATATTTTGGGGAACATATCAAAGTTGGAGTTCACATTTCAAAACTGGGAACCAAGTCCATGACGTGGGAGCAGAATATTGTGGATGCAAAGACGGGTAAAGTGTTAGCCAAAGGGGAAGTAATCATGGTGACGTATGATTACCGCGAAGAGAAAACGGTCAATATTCCGCACGAGTGGCGCGAAAAGATAAAGGCGTTTGAAGGAATATAGGTTAAAGGTTTGAAGGTTTAAAAGTTGGAAAGTTCAAAACTGAACGCAAAGGAACAACTATGACTGTCCCAGACTTCCAATCAATAATGCTTCCCCTTTTAAAAATCGCTGAAGATGGCCAAGAACATTCTGGTCATGAATCCTTGGAAAAACTTGCGGAACATTTCGAATTAACCGATGTTGATATAAATGAATTATTACCCAGCGGGAAACAAACAAAGTTTTACAACCGAATTGGCTGGGCAAGGACATACCTAATTAAATCAAAGTTGTTAGAAATTCCGAGAAGATCATATTTTTCTATAACACAGCGGGGACAAGATGTTTTAAAAAGTAATCCGAGCCGTATTGACATGAATTATCTAAAAAGATTTCCTGAATATATTCAGTTTAAAGAAAAAGAAAACGATAAAGAAGAAAAAAAGAAACCTGAAAATATCGGAGACAGCAGCACACCGGAAGAAAACCTTGAACTTGCATATCAAGAAATTAGAGACAATCTTGCATTAGATGTATTGGAAAATGTGATGGGATGCTCTCCAGCTTTTTTTGAACGCCTGGTTGTTGAGTTACTCGTGGAAATGGGCTATGGCGGGTCAAGGAGAGAGGCTGCCCGAGCTGTGGGACAAACGGGCGATGAAGGTATTGATGGAATTATTGATGAAGATAAACTGGGATTGGACACAATTTATATTCAAGCAAAAAAGTGGGCAAATAGTGTTGGTCGGCCAGAAATCCAAAAATTTGTTGGGGCATTGGCTGGAAAACGAGCGAGAAAAGGTATTTTTATTACTACATCATCATTTTCGTCTGAAGCAACAAGATATGTGACAGAGATTGATTCAAAAGTCATATTGATTGATGGAAAAAAGTTAGCTGGATTAATGATTGACTACAATGTAGGTGTAACTGAAGTAACATCTTACAAACTTAAGCGTATTGACTCAGACTATTTCACAATATAAGGATTTATCATGTCCCTGCCCAAAATTGACGAAACGTATTTCACCACCTTCCTGGTTGACCTGCTCAACATCGCATCCCCTACCGGGTTTGCGGAACCTGCCATCGCGTTTGTTGAAAAGGAATTATCCAAGTACAAACAATTGGAATTATCAAGAACACGCAAAGGCGCGCTCGTTGCGAAGTGGGAAGTCAAATCTGACTTGCCTCCCGTTGCATTGACCGCGCATGTAGATACACTCGGCGCAGTCGTCAAGGAAATCAAATCCAATGGGCGGTTGAAGTTGAGCCGCATCGGTGGAATCCAATGGCCGACTGTCGAAACGGAAGGTGTTTGGGTCATCACATCCAAAGGTGAAAAGATTCGCGGCTCGGTGTTGATTGATACAGCTTCGGGTCATATTTATAGCGGAGCGGGCGGCGACACTCCGCGCAATGATGCTCACATGGAAGTCCGCATTGATGCGTACACGACTTCCGAGAAAGAGACGCGCGAACTTGGAATCAACATCGGCGATTGCGTGGCGTTCGATCCGCGCGTGGAAGTGACGAACAGATTCATCCGCTCGCGCTTCCTCGACGACAAGGCTTGCGTGGCGAATCTCACAGCGGCGATCAAGTCAATGGCAGAAGCAGGCCGAAGTCCAGAACGAAGCGTGTATTTCCTCATATCGAATTATGAAGAGGTCGGTCACGGCGCGGCGGCGGGAATCCCATCTGATGTCGCGGAATTAATTTCAGTGGATATGGCAGTCGTTGGCGATGGGCAGGAGTCCGATGAATTTCATGTTACGCTTTGCATCAAAGATAGCGGCGGGCCGTATCACTTTGAATTGAACAACAAGATGCGCGCGCTGGCCGAGAAAAATAATATTCCGTACAAAACGGATGTGTATCCATTTTACGGTTCGGATGGCGAGGCATTTTGGCGCGCGGGCGGCGATGTGGCATTATCCCTCATTGGCCCCGGCATCGATGCATCGCACAATTACGAGCGCGCCCACCTGGATGGTTTGAACGCCACAACAAATTTGATCATGGCTTATTTGCTGAATAATTAATGGGAGTGTGACGCTTCGCGTCCCGACTTCGCAACCAAAGTCAGGAGACTTTGGACTCCACAAAAGAGGAGAATTATGAAATTTGACGCCGCACTTCCACCCATTCAATTGAAGGATGTCCCCGCGATTGCGAAAGCCGCGCAGGAAATTGGATTCGACGCGCTGTGGACTCAAGAAACACAGCACGATCCTTTTCTGCCCTGTGCGCTGGTCGCTGAACATACAGAGACTCTGCGCTTTGGCACAGCCATTGCCGTGTCGTTTTCGCGTTCACCGGCCAATATAGCCTACACTGCCTGGGATTTGTCCGCGCAATCCGGCGGACGATTCATTTTGGGGTTGGGCACGCAGGTCAAGGCGCATATCGAGCGGCGCTTCGGCATGGCCTGGCCCGAATCAGTGACGGGAAAATTGCGCGAGCAGATTCAGGTCATCCGCGCGTTTTGGGATTGCTGGCAGAACGGCACGAAATTAAATTTCCGTGGTGAATATTACAAAGCGACTTTGATGTCGCCGTTCTTTAATCCAGGCGCAATCGAACATCCCAATATTCCAATTTATATTGCCGGCGTAAATACTGGGCTTGCCAAACTGGCCGGTGAAATGTGCGAGGGATTCCACGCGCACCCGTTCAATAGTCCGCGATATATGAATGAAGTTCTTTTGCCTGCAATTGAAGACGGCCTGCAAAAAAGCGGAAGGACTCGCAAAGATATTACTGTTTCAATGACCCCATTCGTGGCGACTTCTCCAGAAGAGGAAGGTTTCGCGCGGATGCAGATCGCATTCTACGCATCCACGCCATCCTATCAAGCCGTGATGGAAATGCACGGCTGGGGCGAAACCGCTCAGCAGCTTTCAGGTTTCGCGGCAAAAGGCGAGTGGGCCGAAATGCCAATGCTTATCACAGATGAGATGCTAAATGAATTTTGTCTGGTCACCACGCAGGAAAAACTGGCAGATGACTTGAAAAAACGCTTTGCTAGAATCGCGGATCGGATCACTTTATATACTCCTTTCGTCCCCAAAGAAAAGGATGAGTGGTGGCGAGAGTTGGCGAAGGCGTTTAATTAATTCCGAGATCAAACAAGGCTGGCGGAAAACCAGCCTTGTTCTTTATCTCAATTTGAGATAAACTAAATTATGCATATCATCACACGCAAAACACTGATCAATTTTTGGGAGAAGCATCCAGACAGCCGAACCGCATTAATGCGTTGGTTCAAAATCGTTCAAAAAACTGACTTCAATAGTTTTGCAGAACTGCGCGCCGCATTTCCTTCGGCAGACAAAGTAGACCAATGGATCATCTTCAATATTGGCGGCAATAAATATAGGCTAATTGTCTCTATTCACTTTAATCGTGGAAAAGTTTATATCCGTCATGTTCTTACTCACGTTGAATATGACAAAGGAGATTGGAAAAATGACTCTAGTAACTGATCAACTTCAAACCTACTGGGCAAACATCAGCCCATTGCTTACCATCCGCAATGAAAAGGAATACAACGCGGCTGTAAAACATTTGAATGAACTACTGGATGAAATCGGAACCAACGAAAAACATCCGCTTTACACTCTGCTTGACACTCTTGGCACGCTCGTTCATGCGTATGAAGAAGAGCATTATCCAATTCCAGAAGCCACAGGCATAGAGGTGTTACGTTTTCTAATGGATGAGCATGGTCTCACGCAATCAGATTTGCCAGAGGTTGGTTCGCAAGGTGTGGTTTCGGAAATATTAAACAACAAACGCGAATTGAATGTCCGACAGATTCGGGCGCTATCAGAGAAATTCAGCGTTTCAGCAGCTGTGTTTGTTTAGTATTTTATGCGCTAATCTTCGAGAATAAAAAAAGGAAATCATCAAATGAACTTCACCGACTACCAAACAAAATCACGCGCCACCGCAAAATATCCCGCCATTGGGCACGGAGTCATCTACCCCACCCTGGGACTTGTCAACGAGGCGGGCGAAGTAGCGGGCAAGATCAAGAAAGTCTTCCGCGACAAAAACGGAGAGATCAGCGCCGAAACGCACGAAGCGCTCAAAGCCGAATTGGGCGACGTGCTCTGGTATCTCGCACAGGTCGCAACAGAGCTTGACCTGTCACTGGATGAGATCGCGGAACATAACATCGCCAAATTGTTGGATCGGCAGTCACGCGGAAAAATTCAGGGCGATGGCGATAATCGTTAAAGAGTCAAGATGGAATTCCAGTGCATCAGTTGCGGAGCCGCACTTGACTCCACCTCAGGCATGGTCAAATGCCCCTATTGCGGGAGCATGAATCAGGTCGCGACGGTGGTGTTGACCGAATCTCTTCGCATCGAAACCATCAACGAAGTCGCGTCCATCCTCATCCCAAGGTGGACCGCCCTGCCCGCCAGCGTCACTGAAATCTTTTCCACAGGAACAGATAACCAAAGTTCGGTTAGCGTGCATATCGTTCAGGGTGAGTCTGACCATATTTCGAAAAATCGCAATGTCGGCAATTTTACTTTTGACGAGATTGCGCCCGCCCCGCGCGCAAAGCCCCGCATCCAGTTTACATTCGAGGTCCGGGCCGAGGGTCGTTTGATCGTCACCGCTTTGAATCTCGAAACGCAAAAAGAACAAACCTTCCCCGCCATGCGGCTGGAAATTAATCAGCGCAAAAAATGACCACACTCATGAATGGAATTCATCCTTTGGTATAATGCGCATGTCCGCCCCGATAGTTCAATGGATAGAACAAAGCACTCCTAAGGCTTAGATGTAGGTCCGATTCCTACTCGGGGCACACCACATAAACGCTTGTTTTGAACTCGTAAAATATTTTAAGAAAGTTCTAATACAAAAGCCTTGACGTATTTATGTATTGTAGTAATATTGACATCGATGACCGCTAGGGTGCCCCCCTCACCCTGGCGGTCATCATTTAATTTAGTTGTGTAACTGGCGGGATTTATAATTTACCCAACTCCCCTGACGAATTTTATCCAATCGCCCCAAAAACTTCGTAAAACGCATTAACCACCTCTTCCTTAACCTTTGCCATCGAAGGAACGGCGTCCATTAAATTGGCCAGCGACACAACAGGTTCCGACAACCCGCAGGCAAGAATTCCATTCCAATATTCCATATTTGGATTCACATTCAAAGCAAAGCCATGACGCGACACTCCTCGGGCATCCACCTTGACGCCGATGGCGGCGATCTTCGCAGGCTTCTCTTTCTGAATCCAAACACCGGTCAACCCTGACCTTTGGCCTGATTCTATTCCGAGACGCATTAACGCCGCGATGAGTGTTTCCTCCAACCTGCGGACATAACCAACATAATCAGCCTCCATATCAGACCTGACAGGTTTTACTGGGTCGTTTTCCAGATCAGAAGACTCATTCTGAAACCTGTCAGGTCTGATCGGGGCAAGCGGCAACAGCGGATATCCCACCAATTGACCCGGCCCGTGATAGGTCACATCACCGCCGCGATCCACCCAGTGAACGGAAATTCTCCTTTGCTTTAATTGCTCTTCATTCCAAAGAAGATTCTCGGCATGACCTTTTCGTCCAAATGTATAAACGTGGGGATGTTCCAGCAACAGCAGCGTTGGCGGACGTTTCCCCTCTGCGATCTCCACCGCATATTCATTCTGCAATTTCCATGCAGTTTCGTATTCGATCAAACCAAGGTCTATAACATCAAGGTTCATATCATTAAATTTCGTTGGGGCGGGGTTACCCCGCCCCAACATTGATTAGCCAAATATCCTTCGATACAGATCCGATTCCAGCAGACCGTTCGGGTCGCAGCGTTTTTTCAGTTTCTTGAATTTGGCGATGGTTTCATTTCCATAAAAACTTTGCGCGGTTGCGGCTGTGGTTTCGCTATTCTTGGCAAAGTAGAATTTACCTCCCGCCTGCAAAACGATGCGATCAAACTCCTGTAACATTCCGTGTAATTTAACGCGGTTGTTGTTGGTAACTTTGAAATCCATCGCGAGTGAAAAACCATCCACAGCATGGGTCAGCAAAAACTTATCGGGGCGGTGACGTTTGGTCACGCCAAGATAGGAGGGCAGTTTATTTTTTTGCGCGAGTTTTAATACTTCTGTCCAGGCGGCTTCGGCGGTTTCCTTTGGCACAAAGGATTGGTATTGGATCAACCCGCCGCGGCCGTAGATCAATTCCCAATCGGGGACATAATCGAGTAAAAAATGAAAGGCGGCGTGAGATTGGCGGAAGGTATGCTTACGCAATGAAGCAATATATTTCGCGGTGTTAACTCCCCAAGTCCCAAGGTTATTCGTGAACGGCGCCATGAAATAATGCAAAAGGGATTTTGGGAAGACGCCAAAAATACGGGGCGGCAAAATCTGGTTGCTGACCTTCATCGTCTCCTGCGGATTTGAATCTTCGCCTTCATGCAGATAACGCGCCGCATGAATTTGTCCGCGGCCAAGGGATTTTCCACCCGCAATGCAATCCAGCCACCCGACGATATAGTCGTTATTGGGCGCGCCGCCCAGCAGGGCGGAAAGATGTTCGTGCAGATTATGCACCGGTAACGCATCCACGGTCAAAAGTCCGGAATGGATGCGCTTCATTTGCAGTGTGATGGAGGTAAAGATGCCCAGCATCCCAAGTCCGCTGATCATCGAGTAGAACAAATCCGCATTCTTTTTAGGGGAACAGATCACCTCTGCGCCTGTGGGTAGAATGGCCGTGAACTCCACAACATGCTCGCCGATTGTTCCCATTTTGAAATTGTTTTTACCGTGAATGTTCGCGCTGAGACATCCACCCAGGGTTGTTTTCATGGTACCGGAAACGACGGGCGGCCACCAGCCATCGGGTTCCACTTTTTGCCAGAGTTGTTCGAGTGTTGTGCCGGGTTGTGCGGTGATAAGACCAGTGAAGTTATCCCAGTCTGTAATTGTGTTCATGCCGCGCATATCCAAAACAATGCCGCCGCCAGTGAGCGCCACATCGTTATAACTGCGTCCGGCGCCGCGCGCGGTGACGGTCAGTCCCTTTTTCTTTGCGAGTTGAAAAACCTCGTAAATTTCTTCAGTTGTATTAGGCTGGACGAGATAGGCGGGCGCGCTCAATGAGTGGCCAAAGTTTTCAAGCTGGGTGAAGTTTTTTGTGATGTTCATATTTACTCAATGAAAGACCTGACGGTCTCCGAAACCTGTCAGGTCTTAGCAGTTAGAAACTAAGCCGTCTAAAAATAACGGACGGAATATGGCGAATAACCAGCATGATCCATTTCCAAATGCCCGCAACATAAATGGTTTGCTTTCTTTTCTTCATTCCATCCCAGATCAAATCTGCCGCGATGTCAGGCTCAACTGCGAACATGAGATTCTTCACGTTTTTGAGCGTAGCCGTCGTTTTGACAAAGCCCGGCTTGACCGTGAGCACATTTACTCCATGACGGGTAAGGCGGTTGCGTAATGCTTCGAGATAATTGGTCAGACCGGCTTTGGATGCGTTATAGCCAGGGTTGCCGACGCGGCCACGGTCTCCAGCGACGGATGAGATGCCAACGATCTGTCCGCTTTTGGCGTTTTGGAAAAGCGGCGCAATGGCGCTCATCCACGCCATTGCGCCGAGCAGATTCACTTCCACCATTTTATGATCTTCGCTGAAATTGAATTCGTCCATGGCGGGGAAATGGATCACACCGGCGATATAAACAAATGTATCCAGTCCGCCCAGGTCGGCGATGGCGCGCCGCAAAATATCAGGAACAGAATCATATTGAGTAACATCGTGTTCGTAGACAAGCGCGCGCGGCTCCCCGGCTGCGCGGTTAATTTCATCACATAAGGATTGCAGGGCATTCTTATTGCGGTCTATCAATGCAAGAGTGAGACCTTCGCGGGCGAGTTTGCGCGAAAGCGCCGCGCCGATGCCGCCGGAGGCGCCGACCACAATTCCCCGTCGGCGTGGATTCAATGGGGTGGCAGGAGCAGGCCTGGGCTGGGTTTGATCGAAAGGTTTCGATGAGTCAGACACGTGAGACCTCTTAAAAAGTTGTTTGGATGTCATTCTAACACAGTCCAATTGACAGAAAAAAACGCCTGAATCACTTCAACTCTTCGTGTTGAATAGTACAAACGGTGAGTTGTTGCAAATCAAACGATGTGATAAAAAACAACAATGAATATTGAGAGAGAAGATCGCGATGGTACCTTTCGCCGCGCATGGGAAGTTATCAACAAAGACACTTCGATGCCGCCCGATGAAAAAAAGGGAATACTAAAGCTAATTCAAGTTCTGATTTCTGCCGCCGAGTCATCGCCCTATCACCGCGAGGCGACCGGCCAGGTTAAGACCTTTACACAGGAGGTTATCTCGAGGCACTCCTTGATGGCATTGGTAAAACAACAGGCGGATGAGTTGGATGCCCTCAAGCGTCTCAGTTTGAATTTAACATCCAGCCTTGACCTGCAAACTGTCCTGGATGCGGTGGTGAATGAAGCAATGAGTCTGGTGAAGAATTCACGCTCGGCGAATATTTTTTTGTATTCCCATGGGAGGCTGGATTTTGGTGCATCGTTGAATTCAGAGGGTATAAAAAACAAGATCATTTCCATGCCGCGCGCCGAGGGGCTTACATATTCCGTGGCGAACAGCGGGGAGCAGATTATCATCGAGGATATGGCCAGCCATCCAATTTACAAAACCGCCCCCATCGATTGGACCGGTTCAGTCATTGGCATCCCGTTAAAATTTAATCACTCCATTGTTGGGGTGATGAATCTCTCCAGGTCGATCACAGGGGAATTTTCAAAAGCGGAAATGCGTTTGATCAGTCTGCTGGCAGACCAGGCCGCAGTGGCGATCTATAACGCCAGCCTGCACAAACAGGTTACTGATCTTGCCAACACCGATAGCGTCACAGGCCTGCCGAACCGACGGGCGCTGGATGAACGCCTTCAGGATGAGATGCAATATGCAAAGCGAATGCGATCCATGTTCTCGGTTGTGATGATGGACCTCGATGGATTCAAAAGCGTGAACGATCTATACGGTCATGCCATTGGCGATGAGTTATTGAATTCACTCTTCAATTATCTTTCGGAAAATATGCGCGCAACGGATTTTCTCGCCCGCTATGGCGGCGATGAATTGACTCTGGTGATACGGAATGCGGATCTTGAGGCCGCCGAAGCGGTTACGCTT
The DNA here is from genome assembly GCA_016234535.1 of Chloroflexota bacterium. Classification (GTDB taxonomy): domain Bacteria; phylum Chloroflexota; class Anaerolineae; order Anaerolineales; family Villigracilaceae; genus Villigracilis. Next base: position 22,719 of record JACRBH010000191.1, on the reverse strand, counting down.
AAGATCCTTGAATTGATGAAGAACTATGAATACCAATTCCCTGGAACAACCGAGATTCAATTGGGCATTTCGGCCGGTATTGCAGTGTATCCGACCCATGCGCACACGGCGGGTGATCTTTTGCGCGCAGCGGATACAGCCATGTATCATGCGAAAAAACACAACCGCGGATCATTCATTATTGCAAATGGAGCGACAGGCCCGCTAAACCCGCTCATGCTTGCTTCAGATTGAGAATGACAACATGACCCGCCCGCTGAATATTTTCAGCGGGCGTTTTTTTAACCACATCCAAACACAGGCGGAGCAATTGGAATCAGGTTTATCGGCATAGAACCAAACAACCGTATATGGGGTTATAGATTCAAACTCAAGGTCAGGAGATTTCCATGATTTCGACACGCTTCGCGTCAATCTACCAGCCCCGCAAAGTAAAACTCATCCTAAACCCCATGGCCGATATGGGACGTGCCTGGAAGACGGCCAACGACCTGCGCCCCATTGCGCAGGAATTTCAAGGCGAACTCTCGTGGAGCGGAACGGTCTACCCGACACACGCCATCGAGCTTGCAAAGCAGGCCGCAGAAGAAGGCTGCGACATGGTCATTGCCATGGGCGGCGACGGGACTGTCCACGAAGTAATGAATGGTCTCATGCAAGTCCCCGAAGACAAACGACCCGTCATGGGCGTTGTGCCAATGGGCTCAGGCAATGATTTTGCATACTCGATAGGCATCACACAAAAATCCGCACATGCGCTTGCGCACGCACTCAAAGGTGAAAACATTCATCCTGTGGACATCGGATTGATGACTGACGAACATGGCCGCAAGGAATATTTTGATAACTCCCTTGGCATTGGCTTTGACGCCGTTGTTACCATTCGTTCGCACAAACTGCCCATCGTAAAAGGTTTCCTCATGTACCTCACGGCGGTGATTCAAACCATCATCTTGAATCACAACCCCGCAAAAATGCAGATCGAAACAGAAAACGAAAAGTGGGAGGAAAGCGTCATCATGCTCACCCTATGCAATGGTCCACGTGAAGGCGGCGGCTTCATGCTCTCGCCCAATTCAAAAAACGATGACGGCAAAATGGAATTCCTCACCGTCAACAAAGTCTCACGTGGCATGATGTTCCGCCTCGTGCCGGAATTCATGAAAGGCACACACATGCGCTTCAAACAGATCCGCATGGGCGAATTCAAAACCTTCTCGCTCACATCCGACCTGCCGCTTTATATCCATGCAGACGGCGAGATCTTCACCAGTTTCGGGAGCAATCTTCGCAAAGCAAGTTTCAAAATTTTGCCGCAGGCGTTGAGGGTAGTTAAAGGGTAAATACGTAGACACGTAAACAGGTAGACAGGTACAATATGTGTACTTGTTTACCTATCCATGCCTGACTTATTTCACACCCTTCTCAAATACGATATTGGACATCTCCGCATCATCGCAGGATCATGGGGACTTGAACTGGAAACGAGCGAAGTGGATTCTGCCACCGAAGAACTCTGCGCCTCTTTCCTGGACCTGGAAGCTGTTACTGAAACAATCGAGATTCTCCCCGCTGATGCACGCTCCGCGTTAACCGCGCTTGTTGAATCGAATGGCAAAATAGAGTGGGCCGTCTTCGCCCGTAAATACGGCGAGATCCGCGAAATGGGCGAAGGCAAACGAGACAGGGAACGCCCGCATCTCAAACCGATTTCCATCGCTGAAAATCTTTTCTATCGCGGCATACTCGCCAAAGCCTTCTTCGACACAGACAAAGGCGCGCAGGAATTTGCCTATATTCCCGAAGACTTGTTCGAGATCATTGGGGAAGAGATGAAAGAAGAAAGAGGAAAGAGTACCGAGCCTCTTGGCCGCCCCGCGACACCGCTTGAAAAAGCCTTTGAAACCCCAGCATCAGATCGCATATTAGACGATGCAACAACACTGCTTGCGGCTTTGCGCTTGAGTAGATCGGGTTTTCAGCCCGACACGCAGCTCGCGGCTCTCCTGGCAACAGCAGGAATATTAATAAAGGGTGCCCCTCAAGCTGAAAAAGTAAAATCCTTCCTCGAAGCCTCGCGCGCCAACGCCTTGAAAATGCTGGCCGAAGCATGGCAATCATCGCATGAATTTGACGAATTGCGCCTAATCCCAACCATCACCTGCGAAGGCGAATGGAAGAATCAACCGCTGGTTACGCGCGAATTTTTACTGGATTTAGTTAACGCCATCCCACAAAATAAATGGTGGAGCATCCCCGCGTTCGTCCGCGCCATCAAAGAAAAATTCCCAGACTATCAACGCCCCGCCGGTGACTATGATTCGTGGTTCATCAAACGCACATCTGATGGACAATACCTGCGCGGATTCGCGTATTGGGATCAAGTGGACGGCGCGCTGGTAAAGTTCTTCATTCAAATCATGCATTGGCTTGGCATGGCGGACCTGGCTTCACCGGAAGAAGGGAAAGAGGCTACTTCTTTCCGTCTTTCCTCTTTCGCGCAGAAGGAAGAAGAAAGAGGAAAGATTACAGTTTCATCCAACGGGAAGATTGTTGTTCCAAGATTTTTTTCAAGAGCAGTGCGTTATCAAATATCTCGCTTCTGTGAATGGGATGAAGAGAAAGCGGATGAGTATCAATATCACGTTTCAGCGCACTCACTGACAAACGCCAAAGGGCAGGGATTGAAAGCCGAGCAGTTATTATCCTTGCTGGTGAAATATACAAATGGGACTGTCCCGCCTGCGTTGGTGAAGGCGCTCAAGCAATGGGACGCGCACGGCACTGAGGCCCGGGTGGAGAAACTGCTTGTGCTAAGAGTCAACAGGCCCGAGATTTTGGAAGAGATGCGCAAGTCGAAGGCGAGTAAATTTCTGGGAGAGATATTAAGCCCAAACGCAGTCATCATCAAAAGCGGAGCGGAATCCAAAGTACTGGCAGCGCTCGCAGAGTTGGGGCTGTTATCGGAAATCGAAACATAATAAGACCTGATTGGTTTCGCAAAACCTATCAGGTCTTATAAATTAAAGGAGAAAAAAATGTCAAAGACAGATTGGATCCAACAGGAAATCGAAGCCCTGCAAAACGCAGGATTGTACAACCGCATCCGCACGATTGAATCACCGCAGGGCTCTTGGCTGACCGTGGATGAAAAAAAAGTTTTAAATTTTTGCTCGAACAATTATTTGGGATTGGCGAATCATCCCGCGCTGGTAGCTGCCGCAAAAAAAGCGACGGATGAAATGGGCGTTGGGCCTGCCGCTGTGCGTTCCATCGCCGGGACAATGACCCTGCATATTGAACTCGAAAAACGACTCGCGCAATTCAAAGGCGTGGAAGCCGCGATCACGTTTCAATCGGGCTTCACCGCAAATCTGGCGACCATCCCGGCGCTGGTTGGAAAAGAGGATGTGATCTTCTCAGATAGATTGAATCATGCTTCGATCATTGACGGCGCGCGTTTGTCTGGCGCAAAAATTATTCCGTACGAACATAACGATGTGAAATCATTGGATGAGCAGATTCAAGCAAACCTGAGTCAATACCGCCGCGCATTGATCGTGACCGATGGCGTTTTCAGCATGGACGGTGACATCGCCCCGCTGCCTGATATTTATGAAGTGGCGAAGAAGTACGATATTCTTTTGATGGTGGATGATGCGCACGGCGAAGGTGTGCTCGGCAAAGGCGGACGCGGCATCGTGGATCACTTCGGCTTGCACGGCAAAGTAGACGTGGAAGTTGGCACGATGTCGAAGGCGTTTGGTGTGGTGGGCGGAATTGTTGCGGGCAAACAGGTCATCATCGATTGGCTGCGTCAGCGCGGACGGCCGTTCCTGTTCTCGTCAGCGGTGACTGTGCCTGATGCGGCGGCGTGTCTCGCTGCTGTAGACTTGCTCGAAGACTCAACTCAATTGGTTGATAAACTTTGGGAGAACGCCAAATACTTCAAAGCCGAAATGAAGACGCTTGGGTTCAATACTGGCGTAACTGAAACTCCCATCACTCCCGTCATGCTTGGTGAAGCTCCGCTCGCGCAGCAATTCAGCCGCGAGTTGTTCGATGCAGGCGTCTTTGCGATGGCGCTGGGATTCCCAACCGTTCCGCAAGGCAAAGCGAGAATCCGCGTGATGATCTCTGCAGCACATGCGAAGGATGATTTGGATAAAGGCTTGGAAGCGTTCAAGAATGTGGGGAAGAAGTTGGGTGTGATTTAGGGCAAAGGCAGAAGGCGGAAAGCGGAAAGCTGACTTTTGCTTTCTGCCTTCCGCTTTCTCGCTATTGAGTCTCCACTATTCGGAGTAAAAGGTCATAATTTATCTATGACCTACATCACTTGCTTTGTAATGGATTACACAATAAAATCGTGTTTATCGGTAAAGTTTACCTATTTATTTAATCTCAAAGAGGTCATTATGCAAATCACCCGTCAAGCAGATTATGCCGTTCGCGCGGTGCTCCACCTTACCCGCAGCGGGGATCAACGAACCGCTACAAGCATGATCGCAGAAGAACAGCACATCCCGCCGTCTTTTCTGGCAAAAATAGTTTCGCAATTATCCATAGCAGGACTTCTGCATACTTCACGCGGCGCGCGCGGCGGCGTGGTGCTTGCCCGCCCGGCAAAAGACATCACATTGCTTGAAGTAATCGAGGCGATTGACGGCCCCATTCAACTCAACGAATGTGTCGGCGAAAATGGGACTTGCTCCTTCGACGACCATTGCCCCTTGCGCCCGATCTGGTGTGACGCGCAGGAGGATTTGGTTGGCAGACTTAAAAAGACGAACTTTGCCGACATCATGGAATCCGGTAAGATTCCTGTATAAAACAAATGAATTCAATGAAGCCTCCCGGCTATAATAGCCGGGAGGCTTTGTGTTTTCCGGCGGGCAGCACACTCTCTGTTTGTGAATAAATACGTAGGGAATAAGATCATCGTCCTCGTACTGTATAATTTAAACTAAAGGGAAACAATATGAAACTAAAAAAATTGTATCCGTTGGCGCTCTTGTTGATCTCAACACTTGCATGTGTCATTCCAGGACTGGGTGCTCCAGCTCCCGCCCCCTTTAATCCAAACATACTTTCAACCGTTGTTGCGTCCACAGCAGAAGCGGCCATTGCGCAGACAGCCGCAGCACAGTCTGTTGGAACCGAAATTCCCGCAGGCACTGTGGCCCCCATACTAACAGGGTCAAACATTGAGCAGGTTCAGGGTGGAATCACCAAATACAGCGATTACGATGGCGGCTTCGAGGTGACATTCCCAGCCGGGTGGCTGGCAGTCCGCCCGAACTATCCAGACGAATTCAATGCTTCCATGGCAAAAGACGGTGCTCGCAACCAAATGTTGAGCGATCAAATGACAGCCGACATGGCTGAATATGATGTCAGCATTGACAGGCTTTATTCGTATGTTCTTCGACCTGATATTAAAAAGAATATCATCTTTGGATTCTCAAAGCTGGCATGGGATCCAAAAGATACAACCAACTCCATTGACAGCGCTACCATGGGAGAGTTGGTACGGGATCTGGAATCTTCAGGCGACATTCCGGGGTTTCGTGCTGATACCGTCCAACTGCGTGAGAACGGTAATGCAGTGACGATGATCGAGATCGGTGGGCGCTTCGCGCTGAGCGACGGCGAGGGAGGAACCATTCCATTTTATACAACGCTTATTTTTTTCAAGCCCATGCCCACGTCACTAACTCGCATAACATTTACATTCCTAGAGGACTATCATGCTCAAATAATTACAGATGTGAAATCCATAATTGATTCGATCAATGTAATTGGGCAGCAACAATAACCCGAAAAGCACTGATTTTCAAAGGAGAAATTCCATGTCCACATCTCGCATAGTCCGCGCACCGCGCGGCACACAATTGACCTGCAAGAACTGGCTTTCCGAAGCCGCCTATCGCATGATACAAAACAACCTTGACCCCGAAGTGGCTGAGAAGCCTGAAAACCTCGTTGTCTACGGTGGGCGCGGGAAGGCCGCGCGCAATTGGGAATCGTTCGATGCAATTCTTGAGTCACTCAAGAATCTCGAAGAGGATGAAACCCTGCTCGTGCAATCAGGCAAGCCGGTCATCGTTTTCAAATCTCACAAGGATGCGCCCAAAGTATTGATTGCAAATTCAAACATCGTGCCGCATTGGGCGACCTGGGAAAAGTTCGATGAGCTGGATAAAAAGGGACTCATCATGTACGGCCAAATGACCGCCGGCTCGTGGATATACATCGGCACACAGGGAATTTTGCAGGGCACATACGAGACCTTCGGCGCACTTGCCAAGCTCAAAGGTTGGGATTCGCTTAAAGGCAAGTTCGTTCTAACCGCAGGACTCGGTGGAATGGGCGGCGCTCAGCCTTTATCCATCACCATGAATGAAGGCGTGGGCCTGGTCGTTGAAGTTGACCCCGAACGCGCCGAACGCCGCCGCGCCATTGGTTACATTGACATGGTTGTAGATAATCTCGAAGAAGCCATGACTCTCGTGGAGGAATTCAAGGAAAAAGGAATTCCAAAATCCATCGGGCTGATCGGAAATGCCGCAGATGTTTACAGCGAACTCTTTGCGCGCGGCGTGATCCCCGATGTAGTTACAGATCAAACCTCAGCGCATGAAGCCTTGTTCTATGTCCCATCTGGATTATCCATCACAGCCGCGAATCAATTGCGAATTTCCGACCCTGAAAAATATAAAAAGATGGCTATGGATTCCATGTCCACACATGTGAAAGCCATGTTGAATTTCCAGCGCGCGGGCGCGGAAGTTTTTGATTATGGAAATAATCTTCGCCAGCAGGCCTTCAACAATGGCGTCAGTGATGCCTTTGAATTTCCCGGCTTCGTGCCGGCTTATATTCGTCCGTTGTTTTGTGAGGGCAAGGGACCGTTCCGCTGGGTGGCGCTCTCCGGCGACCCTGAGGATATTTACACCACCGACAAAGCCATCATGGAACTCTTCCCCAATGACGCTCATCTACATCGCTGGCTAAAAATGGCGCGGGAAAAGGTTCCCTTCCAAGGTCTACCATCGCGCATCTGCTGGCTTGGATATGGCGAACGCGCCAAGGCGGGTTTGATGTTCAATCAATTGGTTGCGAGCGGAAAAGTAAAAGCGCCCATCGTCATTGGCCGCGATCATTTGGATTCAGGTTCTGTCGCTTCGCCGAACCGCGAAACCGAAGCCATGAAAGACGGCTCGGATGCAATTTCAGATTGGGCGATCCTTAACGCATTGATCAATGCAGTGGGCGGCGCGACCTGGGTTTCGTTCCATCACGGCGGCGGCGTGGGCATGGGATACAGCCAGCACGCGGGACAGGTCATTGTCGCAGACGGAACCCCGGAAGCAGCTCTCAGACTGGAACGTGTTCTTACAACAGATCCAGGCATGGGCGTGGCGCGGCACGCTGACGCGGGTTATGAAATTGCGATTGACGCCGCAAAACGTCACGGGTTGAAAATGCCGATGTTGAAATAATCCCGCATGAAAAACTACAGAGTTTTATTTGTTTGCCTTCTACTTGCAGGATGTATTTCGACTCCCAGCCTTTGGGGAGACGCGCCTGTATCGATTCCCGCAATACCGGCTGACACTGAAACTGTTTTCGTTCCGCCAACTCAAACCGCCACAATCGTTCCGTCGCTGACGGCAACGCCTGTATTATTCACAGGCGCAACCGCGGAGAATGTCCCATTTGAGCCGACGGATGCGCCAACGCCCATACCGGCGGAAATCAAACGTGTCCTGATCATCAGCTACGATGGAATGCGCACCGATGCAATCGCGGCCGCGCCAATGAACAACCTGCTCGAATTGATGGAGACCGGCGCATATGATCTGACAAGCGCGCGAACGATTGCATATCCGGCAACATCACCCAGCCATGCCTCCATGCTTTCAGGGTTGTGCATGGAAAAGCACGGCGTAATCTACGACAGGTATTTTATATACATGGGTTATTCGAAAGGTGTGGACATCTTCGACCTGGCGCACGCTGCGGGAATGAAAACCGTAATGATCGTCAGCAAGTCAAAATTAAGACAACTTGCCGAGCCTGAAACAACGGATGTTTTCGAAATACGCTACGGCGAGTCGGCGGTTGCAAAAGAAGCGGCTGCGCAGATCTCGCAAGGCTTTGATCTGATGTTCGTTCACTTTGCAGGCGCTGATCTGCGCGGGCATAAATATGGCTGGATGTCCGGCCAGCAGTTTAAAGTCTTGCGTCAGGGCGATGAAGCGCTGGGAAATATTTTGACCGCGCTCGATGAAAATGGCCTGCGAGACAGCACGCTTATTATTGTTACAGCCGATCACGGCGGACACGACAAGAATCATATTGGCCTTGTCATCGAAGATTATCGCATCCCCTGGATCGCATCGGGCCCGGGCATCGTTCCCGTTGAAATAACCACTCCACTGCAAACAATGGATACAGCCGCCACCACAGCGTACGCCCTGGGCCTGCCGCTTCAACCGGATTGGGACGGCATTCCTGTCTATGAAGCCTTCGGCGAACCCAGAATAAAATCTCATCCTGAAAAAGTCTGCGAATAAACAACCTGCCATAAACTTTAATTGGAGACCAACCCTGAAAACAACTCAACGCATTTGGATTTTGACTCTCTTGGCCGTGATCCTGCAAAGCTGCGGAGCATTCGCTTCATCGCCGCCGCCGCTCATTGATCCTCCCCCGACAGCGACTCTCACCCCAAGCAGTACGCCGCCACCCACCGCCAACAGAAGTATTTCCCCAACGATCACATTCACACCCGCCCCGCCGATCTCACGTGTGTTGATAGTCAGCTTTGACGGGCTGCGCGCCGACGCAATAGTCGCAGCGAACATGGTCAACGTGCTGTCGTTGATGCAGAACGGAGCATACACTCTTAAAGCGCGGACCATCATGCCAAGCAGCACGCTGCCATCCCACGCCTCCATGCTGACGGGGATGTGTCCCGCAAAACATATCGTGCGCTGGAACGATTACGTCCCCGAAAACGGATACGCGCGCGGCACCGACATTTTCGATCTTGTGCATGGGGCCGGCTTGCAGACCGCCATGGTGGTTGGCAAGGTAAAACTTCGTCAGGTTACCGAACCGCCCAGCACCGACTTCTTTGCCTTCATCGATGAAACAGACAAGATCGATGATCTCACCACCATCGAGAAACTTGCCATCAGTCAGGTGAAGATCGGCTTCAACCTGATGTTTGTGCATTTTCCAAATGGCGATCTGGTCGGGCACGAGGAAGGCTGGATGTCACCCCAGCAATTGAAGGCATACGCCAAAGACGACAAGGCGTTTGGAACAATTCTACAATCGTTGAAAGACCGCGGCATGTACGATGACACGATGATCATCGTCACCTCCGATCATGGCGGACACGACACCAAGCATGGCACCGATGCCCCCGAAGACATGACCATTCCCTGGGTTATCAGCGGGCCGCGCGTGACGCCCGGTCCGCTCACCACGCCAGTCCACACGATGGACACAGCCGCCACAACAGCTTTTGTGCTCGGCCTGCCCATCCCGCCTGAATGGGAAGGCGTGCCGGTATTCGAAGCATTCGGCCTGCCCGTCCCGCCGTTCAGGGTTGTTGCGTGTTGAGTTATGCTCAGCGGGGATTCGAATTATCACCATAAAAAGAAAAACCCCTCCCTGGGTGTGTTTGCAAAATCAAAAAAGTGTGGCATTCTAAGGAGCGGAGCAGCATGGAATGCCACACTTTTGCCATAAATAAACCCTGGTCATGGCCGCCACGTTGCAAGTTGTAAATCAATAAATTTGGGAGATTAGAAAATGAGCGATCGTAATCGTCGAATATACGGAATAGTTATCGGCCTGGTCTTTGGCCTGCCATTTGCAATTATTTCAGAATTCATCAACAGTTGGATGCTGCCCGGTATTCCCCTGTTTGAGCTGCCGATGGGACGGGTGACAACTGTCGTTTTAACAATCCTGTTCATGATCGTTTTGGGATTGATCATCGCCTGGGAAGAGGAATCTTTTTGGGGAGTGCTGGGCGGATCGATGTTCATTGTGCTCTTAAGTTCTGTGCAGGCATATATCAACTCCGGGGTATCGGAAGGGGTGACTTCATTTTTCCTGTTCCTATTCACCTTCCTGCCGCGCCTGGTTATCTACCTGCCGCTCGCGTTCTTTTTCCGTTGGGTGCTGGGTAATTTCGACCGGGCTGCATCAATCTCAAGCGGTAGAAAGGGAAGTCCCTTTTTGGCGCTGACGGTGCTTGTTGCGCTGGCTGTCATCGGGGGCAGGTTCTCGATCCTTGCACCGGAAGCGCGTCAGGCTTTGCAGGATGGAAACGCTTTGGTTCTGGAAGGAATTTCAGCCGTTGAAAACGGGACAGACCTCCCAAACCCGCTCATTGATGTGGATGGATTCTCCACACATGCAAAAGGGTCTTATACTCTTGAGTGGAGCAGTGATGTGGATCAATTGCCGGTCACGAGGCCGATGTCTGCATTTGGCACAACCGAGTCTCTGATCATTTTCCATTTTGAAAATAAATACCTGTTTGGCTGCGCCTATACTCCTCCCAGCCGCGTGCCGAAATGTATTAATATCACCCGGGTGAGATAGCTAAAGGATGGATAACTAAGCCGGGATGTTTCAAAAATTGGACATCATGGAATTGGCGTCACGGAAACAAACCCCTCTGATTTATCTGAATTGGACACAGTTATTTATTTGATCGAGCAATCTTATAAGCAAACCTTGTAAACTTAGCATCAAACATATTTTCCCAAAGCAGAAAACCAAGAGACAGCCACCTTTGAGGTGACTGTCTCTTTTTAAACTCTAACACTCTTCTAACATCCCACCTTTAAACCATAATGATACAATGACTTTAGGTCATTGAAATACTATGTCAAGTTATATTTCACTAAATTCTCATACACAATTTGAACAGGCAATTGTGGGTGACTTACAATCCGCGCTGGAAAAGCGCGGTTTTTCTGTTATTCATAACGGCACAATGGATAGTCATGCGCCTGGAGGGAAGCCAGATATTGTCGCCTTCAATGAAGATTACATCTTGATCTTTGAAGTGACAAAATCAAAAAGCGCGGCGCAGGATCGGGAATTTCAGTCTATCCGCAGTCATTTGAAAGAGACAAAAGCAAAAAATCCTGAAAAACAGTGTTATTGTGTTTTCGTTTCGCCAAAAACGTCCGAACGAACTTTTGACAGTGTTCACGACCATAATCACCAAAGGGCAAGTGAAGGTAAATCAGATATGAAAATCCTTCCACTTGCCTTTAATGCGTTTGAATTGTGGGTAGTCCGCCTCATAGAAAACCTTGAACATGAATATCCAGTAACGGATTTCATAAGCTTATTTGAACAATACGGCAGATTTGCAGACGACCTTCATGTTTTCAAATTACTTGTCGATCATGTGTTCCCAAGTGACGGGGAAATTCCTGCAATGACTATGGGGGTAGGGTTTGAACAGAACAAAAAGAGCGGCGGAATGCCTTTAGATGATCTGGTTATGCTTGTAGACCAAGTCAACCAACATAAAGTTGAGTTGCCGGAATTCGATGTTAAATTGCGTTCGTTCTTCGATCTCTTTACAGATCGTTCCATGCGCACTTGGAATCGCCTTGCAAAAGCAGGTGGACTTTCAATAACACAAGTACATGTTTTGCAGGGGTTGTATTATGAAGGCTCCTGCAATATTAACTACATAAGCGAATTCTTGAAGATCACTGCCGCAGCCGCAAGCCAATTGGTGGAACAACTTGTTAAATCTGATTTGGTGGAGCGAACCGAATATCCTGAAAATCGCCGTATGAAACAATTGACTCTTTCATCAAAAGGAACAATGTTTATTAAAGAGGGAATTCATCGCCAGCACAGTTGGATGGAAGAAATCGGACAAAATTTGAGCGAAGAAGAACTCGAACAGGTGGTTGAGATGTTCAAGATTCTTGCTGAAGCAGCACATCAATTGGATGAGAAAAAACAGTCTCTATAAAGTCTCTCCCACTTTTACATAATTCCTCCACATTCGTATGCTATTTTTTGATCGATCTTTATAAAGGAGCATTCCCTTGCAAGCAACCATGACCCAAAACCCACCCCGCGCAAAGCGCCAAAAAACATCCTTTAAAGGTATTGGCCGCGCCATCAAATACCTGACTCATTACAAGAGCCAGGCTGTTTTGCCGTATATCTTCCTCGTCATCGCCACGCTTTCGCAGCTGGCTGTACCGCGTATGATCCGTAACGTAATTGACGCGGTCACGAGCGGATTTCTCGCCGACCAGGTTTTGCAGGCGCTGGATAAGATCCCCGCAGCATTTGTCAGCGCGGCACTGCCGAAGATTCTCGATGCCCTAAAGTATGACTCTGCTTTAACGCTGGACCAGCTCAAGGTCACGCTTGAAGCGGATTTAAATAACGCTCCCCGCGCCCTGATAACTGCTCTTGTCGCGATTGTCGGATTCGCCCTGCTGCGTGGACTGTTCTCCTTCCTGCAAGCTTATTGGGCGGAGAAGAATTCGCAGTCGGTGGCGTATGACCTGCGCAATGACCTGTATGCCAAAATCCAGAATTTATCGTTCGCGTATCACGATAAGAATCAGACAGGCCAGTTGATGATCCGCGCGACGGACGATGTGGAGAAGGTGCGCTTGTTTATCGGACAGGGTTTGCTGCAGCTTGTTGGCGCGGTGATTTTGTTGACGGGCACGGTCATCATTTTGTTCTCGTCGAACGTTTCGCTTGCGTGGACGGCGATGCCGATTTTGCCGATTGCGATTGTGTTGTTCGGCGTATTCGCAGGACTCAGCCAGCCGCTGTTTACGAAAGTGCAGATAAAACTTTCAACCTTGAATACGGTCTTGCAGGAAAATCTCGCGGGCGTCAAAGTGATCAAGGCTTTCACGCGCGAGAAGGAACAGCAGACAAAATTCCGCAACGCCGCAGATGACACAATGAATCAAGCCATCGCCGTCAATCGTTTATTCACATTTTTGTTTCCACTGGTTTTCTTAATTGCCAACCTCGGGCAAGCCGCGATCCTTTATGTGGGCGGCAAGCAAATTATTGTTGGCACGTTGACCATTGGCGCATGGCAGGAATTCTCTCTTTACTTGATGTACCTGTTCTTCCCCATCATGATGTTCGGCATGATCGTCACGCAGATGGGACAGGCTGCCGCATCCGCTGACCGCATCTTTGAAATTCTCGATGCCAAGAGTGATATTGTGGACAAACCCAACGCATCGAAACTGCCTGCCGTGAAAGGCGACGTGAAATTCGAGAACGTCACCTTCCGTTATGTTGGCGGTGGCGAACCTGTGCTAAAGAATGTTTCGTTTGAAGTTAAATCAGGTGAGACGGTTGCATTGCTTGGCGCGACAGGCTCAGGCAAGACCAGCATCATCAACTTGCTCCCGCGCTTCTATGATCCAACCGAAGGCGGAATCACAATTGATGGTCACGACCTGCGCGATGTCACGCTCGACTCGCTGCGTTCACAGATCGGTATCGTGCTTCAAGAGACAACTCTGTTCAGCGGCACGATCAGCGAGAATATCGCATTTGGTAAACCCGAAGCTACGCACGCAGAAATTGAATCCGCAGCAAAAGCCGCCGCCGCGCATGATTTCATCATGTCCTTCCCCGACGGCTACAACACACACGTCGGTGAACGCGGAACAACCCTCAGTGGCGGACAAAAACAACGCGTGGCCATTGCGCGCGCGCTATTACTTAATCCGCGCATTCTGATCCTCGACGACTCAACCTCCAGCGTCGATGTCGCCACCGAGTCGCATATTCAGGAAGCGCTTGAAACTCTTATGAAAGGCCGCACATCCTTTGTCATCGCACAGCGCATCAGCACCGTGATGAACGCCGATAAAATTCTTGTGCTCGAAAAAGGTGAAGTTGTGGCACAGGGCAAACACGCCGAATTAATGGAAGAAGAACCGATCTATGCTGAAATTTACAACTCGCAAATACTGGTACATGAACATGAAAAATAACTTTAATCAAAATAACGATGTCGTTGCGAGGAGGGGGCTCTCCCCGACGAAGCAACCTCCCTGCCAATTTTGGGATTGCTTCGTCGCTATCGCTCCTCGCAATGACATGTTTACAGTAGAGGTGGCACTATGATGCACGGCCGCGCTGGTGGTTTTCTCAATCAAGAAACAATGAAGCCGCGCAACCTGAGCGAAACGCTCGGTCGCCTCGGTAAATATTTCGGCCAATTCTGGTACATGATCGTTCTGGCGGTGGTCTTCGTTGTCATCTCCACCTGGACTCAAGTAACCTCCCCGGAATTAATGGGACAAGCCACGGACTGTTTCCTCGTACCTGCTGGAAGCAGTGCTTTCGCTCAACTCGCCCCGACAACTGCTTCAGACCAAAAAACAGTTTCCTCCTGCTGGCTTGGGACAACCGAAGACCCGTCCACGTTATCGTACTCGCGCCAGATCGTATATAAAGCCTATCATCTCGGCGGATACACAGTCCCCGATATTGCAACGGCCACGAATGAAGAACGCATCACAGGCATGTTCCGTCTGATCGTGATCGTCATTGCATTGTATGTAATTGGCGCAGTCCTCACTGGTATGACTTTCTTCGCTATGGCATGGACTGGGCAGCACGTTCTGCGCTCCCTGCGCGTGGAAGTGTTCGAGAAGTTACACACGCTCTCGCTTAGTTACTACTCCGAGCATGAAGCGGGCGACCTGATGAGCCGCATCACCAATGATACATCCGCAATCGAGCAGGCATTCTCGTTCGCACTCGTCAATGTGTTCAGCGGTATTCTTTTGTTGGTGTGGATCGCGTACAACATGCTGACGCTAAGTCTGCCGTTTGCCTTGCTTTCACTGGCTGTCTCGCCGCTGATGTTCATTGCCACTGTCTGGTTTTCAGGACAGGCGCGCAAAGCCTTCCGCAAGAGCCGCGAAGAGATCGGCAATGTCAATGCTGAATTGCAGGAGACCATTTCCTCTGTCCGCGAAGTGCAAGCCTTCAACCGCGCCGATGAAAACATCGAGCAGTTCAAGGAAGTCAATGCCGCCAACCGTGATGCCAATGTGCGTGCTGTGGCTTACACATCCGCATTGGCGCCGACCCTTGAAGCATTTTCCTATATCGGCCTAGCCATCGTTACTGGCGTGGGCGGCTGGTACCTGCTGACAGGTGGCCTGCTATTCGGCACGACCGTCACACTTGGTTTAGTGATCACCTTCCTCGCTTATGTGCAGCGCTTCAACCAACCCATTCAACAGATCGCTGTGTTGTGGACAAATATCCAAAACGCAATCGCGGGCGCGGAACGTATCTTCACAATTCTCGATGAAAAACCCGCCGTGGTAGACAAGCCCGGTGCGAAAGCAATGACCGAGATCAAAGGCAAGGTTGAGTTTACCGAAGTCAGCCATGAATACGAAGATGGTGTGCCTGTTTTGAAGGAAGTCTCGTTCTCTGCCGAACCTGGGCAAACCATCGCAATCGTTGGTCCAACAGGCGCGGGCAAGACCACCATCATCAACCTGCTGCCGCGCTTCTATGATGTAACGCACGGCTCAGTCAAAATTGACGATGTGGATGTGCGCGATGTCACCGCTGAATCGATCCGCAAGCAGGTTGGCATCGTGCTGCAAGATACCTTCCTATTCAGCGCCTCTGTCATGGACAACATCCGCTTTGGCCGCCCCGACGCCACCGATGAAGAAGTCTTCGCCGCCGCAAAACTCGCCAACGCAGATTCGTTCATCGAACGTCTGCCAGAAAAATATCAGACAGTACTCGGCGAACGCGGTTCGGGTCTTTCTCAGGGACAGAGGCAGCTGCTTTCGATTGCGCGCGCCGCTCTCGCAGACCCGAGAGTTCTCATTCTCGACGAAGCAACTTCCAGCGTGGACACACGCACCGAGCGTCTTATCCAAAAAGCGTTTGACGCACTGCTCCAAAGCCGCACATCCTTCGTGATCGCGCACCGCCTGTCCACCATCCGCAATGCAGACATGATCCTTGTCCTCAAGGATGGGCAGATCATCGAACGCGGTAAACATGATGAGCTGCTTGATAAACAAGGCTTCTATTACGAACTGTATATGAGTCAATTCAAAAAGCAGGAAGAAGTGGAAGCGGTCGTGTAAAACATAAAATAGAAAAAAAACGCCCCGAAAGTTTAAACTTTCGGGGCGTTTTTTTTCCACAAGCAAACTATTGTATTTTCAATATTTCACGAACGATGGGCGTCAGCCCGCTGAAGAAAAACTCCACCGCGATCACCATCACGATCAAGCCCATCAGGCGCAGCATGACCTTGTTGCCATTCTCGCCGATGAGATGTGTGACCTGCTTTGCGCCGAGTAATAAAAAATAAGTGACGGCGACGATCAGTATAATGATGCCCAGCACAATACCCGACTCCATCGGAGATTTCGATTCGTTCATCAACAGAATGGAAGTGGTGATCGCGCCCGGCCCGCAGATGATGGGAATTCCCAAAGGCGTGATCGAAATATCGTTGATGTATTCATGATTGGTCTCATCATCGAATTGCGTGCGTGAGAGATGCGCTTGCAGCATTTCATATCCCATCATGAAAAAGATCACGCCGCCGACCACGCGCAAACTATTAACCGAGATGGAAAAGAAACGGAATATCCACTGGCCGGTCAGCGCGAAGGCGAGCAGAATGAACAAGGCTGTCAGGCTGGCTTTCCGCGCGACGCGGTGTGATTCCTGCGGCGACAGCTTGGCTGTCATCGCAGTGTAAACGGGAATGACTCCAATAGGGTTGACCATCGTAAACATGGATATAAAACTAAGCAATGCAAATTCAAAGAGCGGGGATGCGGACATAAATCTCCTGGTGTTGTTTTAATGGGCTCAATTCTACAACAACCCGGCGTGATATACTGCCTTAAACTCCAGGGATTCAAAATGAAAAATAAAAACTCAATAAGGATATTTCTTGCCTGCCTTTTAATACTATCTGCGATTCTGGCATGTGACCAAGTTATGGGGAGGCCAACTGCAACTACGGAAACGCATCCGACCGGGGCAGTACCTGTCATTGTTCCGACAGAGTCATTGACGGCAAATGCCGGTTCATCCGGATTGGGCGATTCTCTCTATCCTGATTTCGGTAACGGCGGCTATGATGTGGCGCATTACACGCTGGATATTACAGTCAACAATATTGCCACAAGCAACCTGACCGCCACAGTGACCATCGAAGCAAAAGCGACCCAGGACCTGGACAGCTTCAATCTGGATTTTATCGGTTTCGAGATCGATGACCTTACGGTCAATGACGAGACTGCCATATATTCACGCAAGGGGCAGGAATTGACCATCAGCCCGGTCAAGCCGCTGATGGAAGGCGGGGATTTTACAGTTGTAGTTCAATACAACGGCTCGCCGGAAGAAATGCAATCAGCGGCCCTGCCTTTTCAAACAGGCTGGGTGACCGTTGGCAGCGGCAGTTTTGTACTAAGCGAACCGGATGGTTCGGCAAGTTATTTCCCTGTGAACGATCATCCTCTGGATAAGGCATCCTACACTTTTCGCGTGACAGTTCCCAAGCCGTTTGAGGTCGCGGCGAACGGCGTATTGTCCGAGACAATTGACAACGACGATTCAACAACCTTCATCTTTGAAGCGCGCGACCCGATGGCAAGCTATCTGGCCACGATCAACATTGACGAGTTTGAACTTGAAACGATGACATCGGAAAACGGGATCCCGATCAGAAATTATTATTCGACGGGACTGCCTGAAGAAGTCCGCGAGCCGTTTGCGCGGCAGGGCGAAATGCTCGCGTATTTTAGTGACGTTTATGGGCCATATCCCTTTGAAGTGTACGGCTCACTCGTGATGGATACCGAATTTGGCACCGCGCTTGAAAACCAGACCATGTCCATTTTTGGGATCGACATGATCGATACTGAAGACGTTGAAGGCACCGAGTTGGTCGTTGCGCATGAACTGTCACATCAATGGTTTGGGGATAGCGTCAGCGTGGCGGATTGGAGCGACATCTGGCTCAATGAAGGCTTCGCCACCTACTCTGAAGGTCTGTGGATCGAACACACCAGCGGGCGGGCAGCATTGGATGATTGGGTAATGTCAAAATATTCAAGCGTGTCCGCGTTTCCAGAATACTATCCAGCGCCGGGCAACCCGCCCGCGGACGATCTTTTCAACGGCGGCGTGTATGTGCGCGGCGGACTGACACTCCACGCATTGCGTCTTGAAGTCGGCGATGAGACATTCTTCTCCATCATGCAGGCTTATTATGACCGCTACGAAGGCGGCAATGCCGCAACTGAAGACTTCCTCTCCGTGATCAACGAAGTCAGCGGAAAAGACCTGACAAGCTTCCTGAATGACTGGTTATACAGCGAGAAACTGCCATCCATCCTCGAACTGGGACTGGGTGTTGAATAAATACTTTACGACAGTTTCTTTTTACAGGCAGGTCACACTGAGGCGCACCGCAGGGCCATAAAAAACCACGCAAAAACTTACTGGAGGCGCAATGACTTTTCCAACTCGTTCAAAAATAACCCGGCGCGATTTTCTAAAACTTGGCGGCACGCTCGCCGCATCATCACTCCTTGCGGCATGTTCAACAGATCAAACTCCAACCGCAACGCAATCGCCAATCGAACCACAAATCCCCCAGGTTGTTGTTCCACCGCAGCAAACAGTAAATTTATCTGTCCCATTGGCTGTAGCCGCATTAAACCGCATGGGGTTTGGTCCGCGCCCCGGCGACATTGACGCTTTCAGCGCGCTCGGCTCAACAGACGAAGAACGCCTGCGCGCATACATTGACCAGCAGTTGAATCCCGATTCGATTGACGACAGCGAATTCGAAACGCGTTACAACGCGGCAGGCTTCGAGACTCTGCATAAACCGCATGAACAACTTTATGCCGAACATATCGCCAGCAATCCATACGACTCCAATAACGATGCTTATTGGGAATGGTACAGCAAGCCGGCTTATGAACTTGTGGATGCGACAATTTTGCGCGCGGTCTACAGCCGCAAACAACTCGCGGAAGTCCTCGCGGATTTTTGGCATAATCATTTCAATATATTTTTCTGGCAGGACGACGGCGTGCCGCTGCTGGTCTCATACAATCGCGACGCGCTGCGCAAACACATGCTCGGCAATTTCAGGCAGATGCTCGAAGCGGTCGCACAGCATCCGTCCATGTTGTATTACCTGAATCAAAATAACAGTTCCGACGCCGGCCCCAACGAAAATTTCGCGCGTGAGTTGTTCGAGCTGCACACTCTCGGCGCTGAAAATTATCTGGGTGTGCGCGACCCTGTCACAGTTGAGAAAGATGCGAACGGCCTTGCAGTCGGATATGTCGATAATGACGTCTATGAAGCGGCGCGCTGCCTCACCGGCTGGCGAGTCGATGATGATCTCGGTGATTGGGAGGACGGCATCGAAAAGACCGGCAGCTTTATTTATCACAAACCCTGGCATGACCGTTTCAATAAATTGGTGTTGGGAATTTACATCCCCGCCGATCAGGAGGATTTAAAAGACGGGCGTGACGTGCTGGATTTGCTGGCTTCACACCCGGGCACGGCGCGTCACATCGCCCTGAAACTTGCCCGGCGTTTCATCAGCGACTCGCCGCCTGACGCAGTAGTGCAGGCCGCCGCCGATACATTCCTCGCCAACAAAGACGCGCCCGATCAACTCAAGCGCGTGGTCGAAACGATTTTACTATCAGATGAGTTCAGGCAAACTTTTGGCGCGAAGATCAAACGTCCGCTTGAAGCAGTTATCTCCACCATGCGCGCGCTCGACACTGATTTCACAAAACTTCCAAGCGGAGTCCCGTGGATGCTCAGTATGATGGGACAGGCGCTCTTCGAGCGGCGTCCGCCGGATGGCTACCCCGATGTGAAGGAAGTTTGGGCAAACTCGATGTCCATTTTGTACCGCTGGAACTTTGCGGTGGGCATTGCTGAAAACTGGCTCGACGATGAAGATCAGGGGCGCACGATCCGCACCGATGTATTTTCACAAACTCCCGCAGAAATCCGCACCGCCGAAGGCCTCGCCGATTTCTGGGTCAACCGTTTGCTTGGCCGCGCCATGTCTGAAAGCGACCGCGCCGCGGTCATCGCAGTGATGGCGCAGGAATACGGTCCGCAAGACACCCTGCCCGATGACCACGTGCAATATGTCCTGCCCGCGATGGTGGAAGTCATCATCATGAGTCCCGATTTTCAATGGAAGTAGGGGCGAGGTCACCTCGCCCATAGAGGTTCTCCCGCCCATAAAGGAAGCAAAATGCCCAAACTTAACAACCCCCGCAGACAATTTTTACAAGGCTGTTCATACGCCATCGCATCCATGGCTGGCGCGCGCCTGACCAATTTATCTTTCGCGCAGGATAATAATCCATCGGATACTTTGGTGGTCGTGTTTTTGCGCGGCGGCTGGGACGCGCTGAATGTCGTCCCGCCGCTGCAAGGGGATGACCGCGGCTTCTACGAAAAATCGCGCCCCGACTTGCGCATCACTGACCTGCTGCCGCTCAACGATCAATTTGGACTGCACCCTGCGCTCGCTTCATTACATGACCTGTACCGGGACGGCAAAATGGGCATTGTCCACGCTGTTGGTTTGGATCACGACACCCGCAGTCACTTTGACGCGCAGGAGTTTATAGAGCTTGGCACGCCCGGCTCAAAGAACACAACCACAGGCTGGATCACACGCCACTTGCAGGCGACAGGAGTTTCATCCATCCTGCCGGTTATTTCCACATCCGGTCAGCCGACCTCCCTGCTGAATTTTTCACCGACAGTCAGCATCAATTCCCCGTCCGATTTTTCGCAATGGGGCAATGACCTAGTTGGGTCACAGCAAAATGCCTTGCGTCAAATGTATAAAGGTGACACCCTGCTGCATCAGGCAGGCTCGCGCACGCTGGATGCATTGAGCATCGTCAGCTCGTTGACAGAGCATGAATATCAACCCTCCAACGGCGCAAGTTATAACGATGATGAACTCGGTCAGCAGTTGAAAACCATCGCGCAGATGATCAAACTTGATGCCGGCCTGCGCGTGGCCGCAGTGGACTTCGGCGGCTGGGATACGCACGAATACGAGGCGGACGGCAACGGCGGTTACATCGGCGACCTGCTCGGCCAACTCTCCTCGGGACTCGCCAACTTTTATCTTGACCTCGACTCAGGCTACACCGACCGTTTATCGGTGGTGGTCATCAGTGAATTTGGCCGCCGCCTCGTGCAGAATGAATCCTACGGCACGGATCATGGTCACGGCTCGGTCATGCTGACTCTTGGCGGCAGCGTCAACGGCGGACAGGTCTTCGGCGCATGGCCTGGCCTGCACAATGATCAACTCTACGACCATGCCGACCTCGCGGTCACAACCGATTATCGTCAGGTATTGAGCGAGTTATTAATCGAACGGCTTGGGAATTCGAACATCGAAAATATTTTCCCCGGCTTTTCCAGCAAATACAATCCGCTGGGCATTTATCGATAAAAAAGCAGTAACGACTTCAGTCGTTCAATTCAAAGCGACTGAAGTCGTTACTACACAAATTTACTCATCCACAACCCAGCGATTACGCCCGCTCCTTTTTGCTTCGTACATGGCATTGTCTGCGCGGTTGAGCAGGGTGTCCCAGGTGTCCACTCCGTTGCGGAACTGCGCGATGCCGATGCTGACGGTAACGCTCACAACATGCTCCTGAATGGAAGCCCGGGTTTCACTGATCTGCCTGCATAAACGGGAAGCCTGTTCTGCGGCAGCCTTCGAATCCGAGTTTGGCAGAAGGATAAGGAATTCCTCGCCTCCATAACGCCCCGCGATATCCGGTTGACGGATGTGGTCGCGTAATTGGTAAGCGACCTGTCTCAAGGCCTCGTCCCCCACCAG
Organism: Chloroflexota bacterium; assembly: GCA_016234535.1. Lineage (GTDB taxonomy): Bacteria > Chloroflexota > Anaerolineae > Anaerolineales > Villigracilaceae > Villigracilis. The sequence goes on along the minus strand of JACRBH010000191.1, from coordinate 731 downwards.
ATGCCCATAGGTATCGTTCACTCTTTTGAAATGATCGATATCCATCACAGAGATGGAAAGCAGGGAATTGTATCTCTCGGCGCGTATCACCTCGGATTGAAGTTCCTTCACGATCATGCGGCGGTTGAACAGGAAAGTCAGCGGATCGATTTGCGCCACCTCACTGGCCTGCACCATGACCGATTCCATTTCGACCTGTTTGTTGCGCGCGATCTTCTTGGCGGCCTCGCTCTCGCGGCGGAACATTTTCACCTGCCTGCTCAACCGCCCGATAAGTTTTTGAAGATCGGGCGGTGATTCGATCCTTTCGGCGATAAAGAGAAAATTTCCATCTGCCACCGGGAAAAGGTGGCAATCACAAAACATGGGCTTATCTTCCTTGTTAAATGCAAGTTCAGCAGTCCAATGCCCGCCTGAGCCGCCGGATAATTTCGAAACAACGTGATGCCTGTCCTTTTCGGGAAAAATATCCTCCAGTTTGTCGACGGGCGTGGACTCTTTTTTACATTCCCCGAACGCGCGATTCCATGTAACCAGAACGCCATCGCCTTCCGCAAGAGCGATCATGGCATGGATATTCTCAAATATCCCCCCAAAATAATTTGGAGGAATCAATTGCTCCAATTTTTTCATAACATCATTGTATTCCATTCATCGAACATTTCCACCTGCCTGGCGGCTTTGGAAACCGGCAAATTTTTTAATTTACCGCGGACCTTTTCTTCCGAACT
>JACRBH010000002.1 GCA_016234535.1 Chloroflexota bacterium | reverse complement strand
TTTTTACCTTGACCTTCGCCACGCCCGCGCTGGCCTTCGATGGCCGCGGAGGTGACAGGGTTGTTATCAAGGCTGACGAGATCATTAATGACGACCTGTATATCACCGCAAATGAGATCATCTTTGACGGAACTGTCAAAGGCGATTTGATCGCATTTGCCCGAACCATCACCATAAACGGGACCGTCGAGGGCGATTTGCTTGCCGCCGGTCAAGTTGTGATCATCAATGGTACAGTCGCGGATGATGCCCGCATTGCTGGTGCGGCGCTTCAGCTTGGCGAAAATGCTGTCATCGGCAGCGACCTTTTGGTCGGTGGCGCGAGCCTTGAAGCAAAGGACGGAAGCGTTGTTGAAGGCGAACTGGTCTTTGGCAGCGGACAGGCATTGCTTGACGGCGATGTGACTGGTGATGTTCTCGGAGGTACAGGCGCACTTGAGCTCAATGGTTCCTTCGGCGGTAACGTGGAGGCTTACGTGGATGTCACTGAAGACACCAAATCCGCCCCGCCCATGAGCATGTACATGACCAACATTCCGATTTCGATTCCGAGTGTTCAACCTGGCCTGACAATTTCAGATACAGCCAAAATCAAGGGAAATTTGAAATATACAAGCACCTACGATCTGCCCGTGCCAAGTGAAGCGGTGGGCGGCAAGGTCACGCGGACTGCGCCGCAAGTCAGCGCCCAGGCACAATATGTTCCCCCGACATCCGCTCAAAAAGTTGGAACATGGGCGCTGGATATGATCCGCACCATGATTACAATGGTTTTGTTCGGTCTTTTGCTCGGCTGGCTGTTCCCTGCTTTTATGAAGGCCCTGCCTGAAAAGATAAAATCGCAACCATGGGGAAGCCTTGGCTGGGGTCTGATTGCATGGGCCGCGTTCTTTGTCGGTCTGCTTGTGATCGTTCTGGCTATGATCTTCGGCGGGATGTTATTCGGCCTGCTCACACTGGGCGGCGTGAGCGGGACGATCATCTGGATTGGAATTCTCGCACTCTTCGGTTTCACTGTCCTATTCGTGCTTGTCACTTCCTACCTGACAAAGATCATCGTTGGCGACATGATGGGCAAATGGATCTTGAACCGCTTCAATCCTTCGCTTGCGGAACACAAGGTTTGGCCAATGGTAATCGGCGTAACCCTGCTCATCTTCATCGTCGAGATGTTCAGTTTCCCGCTTCTTCCAATTGGTTTCTTCGGCTGGCTTATCAACTTCTCAGTCATCCTGTGCGGACTCGGCGCATTGTGGATCTGGGGACGCGAAACAATGCAGGCACGCAAAACCGCATAATTCAAATTCAACAACAAAAAAAGGACAGGCGTATGCCTGTCCTTTTTTTGTTGTTGATTATTTTTTATGGACAATCCTTTAGATAGGTAATCAACTTCTCGATCTTTTCAGTACGGTCGACTGCAGCGCCGCCTTTGTTGAGGCCGATGAATTGAATATCAAGCCAGGCCTTATCCAGGCGAAGGTTTTCGTTAACATCATCCCCGCCAAACACAATCGTGAAATTCCCATTTCCATCACCCGTCATCTTGCCGCCGTTCTGCCACTCGGAAGGATACAAGCCTACGGGATTATCCACGATGCGATAATACAGCAAAGCATCAACAATTTCCGGAAGGTTCGCTTTTGCCGTAAAGGTTATTTCCCTTGGAGTACATCGCAAAGTCAGAGTATCGCCTGACATGGTCATATTGGAAAATACGCCTCTACCAAGTATATCGTCAAGCGTGATTGATCCGCCGCTTGTCACATTTGCAACTGGCGCATTTGTGGCCGTCACTACGATCACTTGCGCTGGCGGTGGAACAGGCGTAGCAGGCTCACTGGTTGCCGTCACTACAATCACCTGTGCGGTTGGAGGCACTTCAGTCGGCTGGTTGACAGGAACTAATACAGTGGCAATAACTGCGGTTGGCTGCACTTGCTGAACAGGCGCAACCCCGCACGCCGCCAGCACAAAAACTAATGAAATTAATAAGATTTTTTTCATTTTTCGCTCCTTTTATAGCCTGAAATTCTAAACCAACCCCACGCTCCAGAGATTACCCAAAGGAGCTAATTAAAGCCCTTCACGCTTACAATTTTGCAAAGTCTCATTCTTTCAAGGAAAAAAATCTAATCCAATCAGATAATTCTTATCAGGTATAATTCGCGCCATGTTAATTCCGGAGCAGATCGAAACAAAACTTGACCGCATTCTTTTAAAGGTGCAAAAGCCCGGCCGTTATGTGGGCGGCGAACTGAATAGCACAGTCAAAGAATGGGACAAAGTTAAAACCAAGGTCGCCTTTGTTTTCCCCGATATATATGATATTGGCGTCTCCAATGTCGGATTGAAGATTCTCTACGACCAGATCAATCAACGCGAGGACGCGCTGGCTGAACGCGCCTATGCGCCCTGGGTGGATATGGAAGCGCTCATGCGCGAACATGGGATTCCGCTTTACACGCTCGAATCAAAACAACCTCTGGCCTGCTTCGACCTAATCGGCTTTACCCTACCCTACGAGACTCTCTACACAAACGCCCTCAACATTCTCGACCTGGCAGGCATTCCCATCCGCTCGGCAGACCGGGACGAGACTCATCCCATCATCATCGCCGGCGGACATTCAGCCACAAACCCCGAACCCATGCACGCGTTCATTGACGCATTTGTCATCGGCGAAGGCGAGGAAGTCATTCACGATATTGTCAACACGATACAAAGAGTCAAAGGTCAAAAGTCAAAAGTCAACGACGAAGACCTTCGACCTTCGACCTTCGACAGAAATCTTTTACTTCTTGAACTTGCCAAAATCCCCGGCGTGTATGTTCCAAGTTTTTATGAAACCACCTACCTCGACGATGGGACAGTAGCGCACACACTGCCGACCATCCCCGAAGCGCCAAAAGTGGTCAACAAGCGGATTGTTGCGAAACTGCTTCCGCCGCCAGTAAAATTCATCGTGCCGACTATCGACGTCGTCCACAACCGTGTGTCGGTGGAGATCATGCGGGGATGCACCCGCGGGTGTAGATTCTGTCAGGCGGGTATGATCACGCGTCCCGTTAGAGAGAGAAGCGTACAAGAGGTGGTGGATGCTGCCGATGAGGCAGTCCGCTCTACGGGGTTTGAAGAACTCGCGTTGATGTCGCTTTCATCCTCTGATTACACCTATATCAACGATCTGGTGGACGCAATCAGCAAACGCTTTGAGGGTCGCAAGTTATCGGTCAATCTGCCGTCGCTGAGAATTGAATCTGTTTCAGTGGATTTGATGAACAAACTGAAACAGCATCGCTCCGCGGGATTCACACTCGCGCCCGAAGCCGCCAGCGAACGGATGCGCCGCATCATCAACAAGTTCATTCCCGACGAAGAGATCATCAATACCACCCGTGATATTTACGCGCGCGGCTGGACAACGATCAAACTGTATTTCATGATCGGCCATCCCAGTGAAACGCTGGAAGATGTGCAGGCCATCGTGGACTTGTGCAGGCGCGTGATTGATGAAGGGCGAAAAGTGGCGGGTTGGAAGGTGAAGTTGCACGCGGGTGTGAGCACTTTTGTGCCGAAGCCGCAAACCCCGTTCCAATGGGTCGCGTGCGATACACGAGAGAATATTCTTGAAAAGCAAGCCTTGTTAAAACGCCAGCTCTTAAAAGATAAAAGCATCAAGTTGAGTTGGACCAAACCCGAAGACTCATTGCTCGAAGCGTGGCTATCGCGCGGCGACCGCAGAATGGCGGAAGTCATTTACACGGCATGGAAGAACGGCGCAAAGTTTGACGCGTGGGACGAAGCCAAGAAGCAGGAAGCCTGGCTGACCGCCTTTGAAGAACACGGACTCGACCCAGCCTTTTACACGCACCGCCAGCGCCGCACCGATGAAGTTTTCCCGTGGGAACACATCACCGCCGCCGTGCGCAAGAGCTTCCTGTTTCAAGATTTCCGCCAGTCGCTCGAAGGCCAGATCCGCGTGGACTGCCGCTTGAATTGTTTTGCCTGCGGCATCCTGCCGACCTTTGCCAACCTGCGCCGCGAGAATCCCGGTGAAGGTTGGAAGTGCCCGGATGTGAAAAGCCCGGCAAAAGTTGTCAGTGGCCAGTTGACAGTTATCAGTCATCCGTCGTCAGTGGCGGGGGATTAACTTAACAATGAACAAAATCACCTTTCTGCCGCGTTTGCAGCGCGAACGCGATAAATTTGAATTGCTGCTGAACCAGGTCGGTTTTTCGCGCCGCATGACCATGAAGGGCGTTTCGGGGAGTTTATCCATCAAAGACTTATTGGCCGATATTCTTTCGCGCGAGGAGTTTATTGCAGACCGCTTGAATGAGATATTACACGGGGAAGCGTATGCGCCTTGCACATCTCATAGCGCGCTGGATAAATTTCAAGACAAATTTGGATATCCAGATTACGAATCTCCCCTGTTGGAAAAGGATAACCGAAACCACACTGTAACTTATAAACATAAAAACATCGGCGTGGACGATATTGTCGAGCAGGAACTTGCAGCTTATGAAAATATCATTTCGGCGCTCGAAAAGTTGACTCATGACCAGTGTCTCGATCACGATCTCTTTCATCGTGTTGCGGAACACACTTATAAACCATACCGCCGAGCCAGCCTTGAAATCAACCGCTGGTTAAAATCCATTGCCACGGAATCAAACTGAAAATGCGCGCCCGCATTACTTTCACCAAACAAGGCGCATTAAGATACACAGGCCACCTTGACCTGCATCGTTTATGGGAACGCGCCATGCGCCGCGCGGAACTGCCCCTCTCGTATTCACAGGGATTTCATCCACAGCCGAAGATCAGCCTGGCCTCAGCCCTGCCGCTGGGATTCTCTTCACGCGGCGAGGTGCTGGATGTGCGTTTTAACGAGGAGATTCCCACGCAGGAAATCGCGGATAGATTAAAGGACAGCCTCCCCAGGGATATTCACATCACGCAGGTTGAAAGCGTTGAGGAACGCCTGCCGGCATTACAGACACTTGTGCTCTCAGCGGAGTACCAGGTCCATTTGACAGAACCAGTCCAAGGGTCCGATCTGATGCGTAAGATCGAGGAGATCAAAAACTCCGAAGCGCTTCCGCGTGAGCGTCGTGGAAGGTTCTATGACCTGCGTCCGCTAATCGAAAGACTTGATCTGGAAACAGAGGCGGACGGAAAGCATTGCCTGTTTATGATACTTGCCGCGCGCGAGGGGGCCACAGGCCGCCCCGAGGAGGTGTTGAATGTTTTAGGCATCGAGCCCGAATATACCCGCGTGGAAAGAATAAGGTTGATTTTCAAGGAATAGATCGTACAATATTGATAATTCAGTATTACCAACTCACCTTACGCAGTTTTCTTCGAGAAGCCTATTTTTTTATTCGGACTGCGGACTTTAGTCCGCTTCTTGCCGAAAACGCGGACTAAAGTCCGCAGTCCAATTTTTTGCGTAAGGTGAGTTACCAATTCACTTATTTTGTTTGGAGGAGAAATAAAATGGCGCTGATCGTATCCTTGTTCTTTGGCTTTGTTCCAATGTTCATGTTTGCGGCTTTTGTATATTGGCTCGACCGCTACGAGAAGGAACCTAAAATCCTGCTTGGCGCGGCGTTCTTTTGGGGTGTGGTGATTGCAGCCGGCGGCGCGTTCATTATCAACACGACATTCGGTGTCGGTATTTATCTTTTCACCGGCTCGGAAGGGGCTGCCGATGTGGGCACCACTTCCATTGTCGCGCCAATTGTGGAGGAATTCCTCAAGGGGCTGGCGGTGGCAATCGTATTCCTCCTGTTCCGCAAGGAGTTTGATTCTGTCCTGGATGGAATAATCTATGGCGGAATCGCGGCCCTGGGTTTCGCCGCCACCGAAAATACAATTTACATTTACCGCAACGGTTATCTCGACGGCGGCTGGCAGGGGCTGTTCCTGCTGACCTTTATCCGCGTGATCGTCGTAGGCTGGCAGCATCCCTTCTACACGGCGTTCACAGGTATCGGGTTTGCAACTGCCCGCATCAATAAAAATCCGATCATCCGATTCATTGCGCCCTTCGTTGGGTACGGCGTGGCGGTGACCACACACGCCTTTCATAATACCTTTGGCGGTCTGATTGGCGGGTTGGAAGGCCTGGCCGCAGGCACATTCGTGGATTGGATCGGTTGGACGATCATGTTCGGCTTTATCATCTGGATGATCGCCAATGAACGCAATATCCTAAAGAGTCATTTGCACTCCGAAGTGATCGGAGGTTTTATCTCAGCGGCGCAATATCACAAAGCCCTCTCCCCGTGGACAATGTCCATTGCCGGTTTGAGCGGCAGGTCAACGGCGCGCTTTTATCAGGCCTGCGGCGAACTGGCGCACAAGAAGGATCAAATGGCGAAACACGGCGACGAAAGCGGCAATGCGGCCATCATCGAATCGCTTCGCAGGGAATTGGCGTCCCTGGCGCCGCACGTGAAGTAAACCGCGCTTCTTTTTCTCACTCCGGGCTGGTGACTGTTTCACCAGCCTTTTCGATGCTTCGAGAGAATGGTGCCCGATGCGTATGGTAAAATTTCGTTCGTCGCCCCCGTAGCTCAGTGGATAGAGTATTGGCCTCCGAAGCCGAGGACCGCAGTTCGAGTCTGCGCGGGGGCACTTCTTTGAATGATTCGCACAAAAAGCCATGCTGACGGCATGGCTTTTTGTTTGGCTATTGCTTTTTACAGGTCAGGCTTCTATAATTACTTCACAGCGGCGGAAACTGCATTTTTCCCCCGATTATGAAGTTGATATGACAGGAGTATATAAGGTATTATACAGCGTGCTGTATAAACCCCCGATTTGGGGTGTTATACAGCACGCCGTATAAACCCTAGTTAGCCCGTCCCTTGCACAACAATTGTAAAAACAACGCCTGCTTATGATGTTGGGATAAAAACATGAATCATTGGCTTTACGAACAAATTTCAAATCAAGACAATAGCCGCAAGCCATCATTTTCTGTGCAAGCAGTTAGCAATTGGTATAAAGCCTTAAAGTTTGAAATTGAAAACAAGCATGGAAAAAGCACTACTGAGCAAATCGAATCCTGTAGAAATTTTTACAGGAAAGACAAGTCGAACAAACCAAGTCATATATTCCCGCATAGTGACATATTTGAGCATTTAACTTTTTCAGTCATTTATGCCATGACTGTAGACAGGTTCGCACTTGAACTGAGTCAAACCCCTTGGATTCGTCCTACAGCCATAGTAGATTGGTATTATGCAGTCTATTTTTCGATTCGTTCCATGTTGCCAATTTTTGGTCACAAAATACCTGAAGACCATTCGAAAACCGCAAAGTTTGTCTCGTCCACATTTCGAACACATCTTCCATATCCGTTTGACATGCTTGCACAAAGAACAGAAGGCGAAGAATACGCAATTTTTATTAATGGTAGTCAACCTGTCCATTATGATTTAAATCGCACCTTTTTTCCAATAGACTCCGTTGCTCAAGGGATGTTAGCGCAATACCTTCAAGGAACAGCAACTTGGAATGTAGAGAAAACAAAAAGCAACATATTGCGCGATAACAAAAACATTGAAAATTTTCGTAGTAAAAATGCTCGAAAAATAAGAGACAGTCGCTTAATACCAGAAATAGGTTTTTTACATTGCGCTTATAGGCAAAGAACAAAAGCAAATTACAGAGACTCTATCTACTTATCCTATGATTATGGAGAAAACATTAATCTCGACACTTTTATTGGAAACTTAAGCGTATCAGCAAAATTTGCATCTATAACTGCGATTGCCTGTATTGAACATTACATTGGTCGCCCAGCAGCAAATTCCTTTATAGAAGATTTAAGGGTAAACTTGCGTGGAGTAGACACCGCAAAATCATCTGAGAAATATTGGATGGAGTTTTTAAAAGAGTAGGTATCCCAAAATCAAAAACGGGCTAACAAAGCGTGCACCTGACGTGTGGGATTCTGCGGCATTTTCGAGCATTTTCTACACTTCGAGTTTTTCCTGCTCCCAAACAGAATCCACGCCCGCCCACACGCAGGTAACGCAAACCGTTAGCCCACACCTTCTATACAAAGGCGATGAATAATAATTTGCACTAAACTTCAAAATATTCCTAAAGAGAAAATAAGTCATGGCAAACGAATTAAACATTGAAGAAGAAATCAGGCTTTTGGAACTCGATACTCTTTCTGCACAAAAATGGGGCGGCGAAGGAAAAATTGAAGAATGGGTTCATAAATACCTATTGAGTGGTAAAGGCGGAAAATCGAACCCAGAGTTTTCAGAAGGTTTAAAACGAGAAAAACGTTGGTGGAATGGACCAATTGAATTTAACCTTGCTGATTTGTCGCCAGCGGTTGGAACGGAAGCAGGAATGGAGTTCGTGGTAGATAAAGATAAGTGGCTTGCTCGCATCAGCAAACTAGCCAATTCGTTTTCAAGCCCATTATCACTTCCTCCATTGATTGTTGAATATCGAGATGGAGAGTTGAGCGTACGTGATGGAAATACGAGATATGGAGCGATAAACCTTCTCGGATGGACTTCATGCTGGGTTATTATCTGGTACAACTCAGAGAGTGATTATTACCTGCACAACAAAACCCTCTTTAGGCAAAAAGTGGGCTAACAAAGCGTGCACCTGACGCTGGGGATTCTGCGGCAATCTCAAGCAGTTTCCTACGCCTTATCATTTTTCTGGTTGGACGGCTTCGCCGTCCCCGCCCCAGCGCAGGTAACGCAAACCGTTAGCCGCCACCTCCAAGCACAAGGTAAACATGACAAAATTTCCTCCTAATGAAATTATCTCGCTTTTAGATGTCAATCTAAAATTCAACCTTGCAGAAAGTACGGCAACAAACCTTACTTTTGGACAAATTGCCGATGATGGATTCCTTTCAGAACTCAATAAACTTGAGTTAGGTTACGGCACATCTCGCGGGTATGAGCCTTTGCGAAACGAGATTGCGAATCGATTATCAATTCCAGCCAATACAGTGATGACAACCAATGGCGCATCGAGCAGTATATTTCTAACAGCATTCACTTTATGCAATGCGGGTGATGAAATTGTTACTGTTTCTCCTAATTTCCCCCCAACGATGGATATTATTTCTGCACTTGGGGCAACTAAAAAAACAATACCTTTATCCTTTGATGAAAAATATGAACTCAATATTGAAAGGCTATCTTCAGTCCTGTCAGAGCGCACCAGACTTGTAGTTTTTGTCACTCCGCACAATCCTTCTGGAACTTCAACAACACAAAAGACCATTGAAACGGCTATGAGTCTTATCCAACAAAAAAGCCCCAGAGCCTATATTTTGATTGATGAAACCTACCGTGAAGCAACTTATGGGGATAATCAAGCCGCCCTTTCTATGGCGGGGTTTTCCGAGCGTACACTTACAACAACATCTTTATCAAAATGTCATGGCGCACCTGGAATTCGGTTAGGATGGTTGACCTGCAATGACGGCGAACTGCTAGAACAATTAGCATTAGCAAAGATGAATACTGTCATCTCCTGTTCTGTTTTGGATGAGATGGTTGGATTTCACATATTGAGAAACAGTCAGAACATACTTGGCGATAGAAAGATGTTACTTCAAAAAGGTGTAACAATTGTCGAGAACTGGATTCAAGAAAATTCAGAATTTGTTGAATGGGTACGTCCAAATGCTGGCGCGTTGTGTTGTGTTCGCTTAAGACCAGATGTATTCAACGACTCAGAAGTTAATAATTTTCATTCTCGGGCTGGTAATGCACAAATACAACTTGCGTCTGGTGAATGGTTTGGTGAGCAAAAAAGAGTCTTTCGGCTAGGGTTTGGTTTTCTTCCACTACCTCTTCTAGAACAGGCTCTTTCCAGTTTAGAAGATACATTGCAAAAGACAAAAGGCGGCTAACAAAGCGTGCACCCGACGCTGGGGAGTCTGGCGCGATTCCAAGCATTTTTCACGCCTCAGCATTTTCCCAGTCGGACGGCGTCCCGCCGCCCGCCCCAGCGCGGGTAACGCAAACCGTTAGGCATCTGCCTTGCACAAGATGAACATTATTGGGATACTATCATGTCAAATATGAGCACTGATGATTTGCAAAAAGCAGTACATGGTTGGCTAAAAGAACAAGGATTTCCCTTGGAGATGAAAGTAGCCAATGTCTTATCTACTCTTGGCTTTGGAATTAGACAAGGTTGGTATTTCACTGATCCAGAAGAAGGGAAACCTAGGGAAATAGACATCCTAGCGTTCTGCAATATTAATACTGGTCATCCATTGATGCTCCAATTTATTATTGAATGCAAATGGTCGAAGAAACCATTTGTTGTATTTTCATATTCTGATAGAACGCCAAAAAGCCCAAATCCTGAGTTGCAACAGGCGAATCCAGTTGGCAAACAGTTCGTCAATAAAATCGTGTCCAACGGAATTATTAACCAACTATCTCTTTTTTCGCCAACAAGTCCTTTAGGATATGCCATGACTCAGGCTCAGATTAGCATGAAAAGCACAAATGAAACTGGGCAAAGTTCCAATAAAGATGAAGCATTTGACGCACTAATGAAGGTAGCAAAGGCTACATACAGTATTCTTCAATACTATACGACCAGATCAGATACAGTCAGCAAAGAAGGCGATGCCGCTCAGTATGTGCTTGCTTACCTTGCTTTTCCTATGATTGTTGTTGACGCACCTCTATTCGATTGCTATCTGAATGAAAAAGGTGACGCCATAGTAACTCCAATTTCTCAAGTTTTAGTTAATTGGAGTTATCCGTTACTGGGCAATTTACCTATAAGGGTCTGCACCCTTGATGCGTTACCAAGTGTTGCTAATCAAGCATTAGAAACATGGGCGCAATTGGCTTTACACAAAATTGATTTGTGATGATGAAAAGATGCCTAACAAAGCGTGCACCTGACGCTGGGGATTCTGCGCACATCCCAAGCATTTTTCTACGCCTTATCATTTTTCCAGTTGGACGGCTTCGCCGTCCCCGCCCCAGCGCAGGTAACGCAAACCGTTAGGCGCTTGGTTTGATGCTATAAAAGATCAATTTTCAAAAACAATTAGGTGAAACATGACAGCCAACGAAACAGCAACTTCACAACCTAAGAAATCACGAGTTCTACTTTGGGTGGGCTTGGGGTGTAGCTCATTATTCCTTTGTCTTCTAGTCTGTGTCGGTGTTTACTTCTTTTTTATTCGTGGTGCTAACGGAGCACCCGCGAATACAGATACGATTCAAAGAATCACAGTTGCGTTTGTTTCCGCATTGCAGGATAAGAAATATTCAGTCGCTCAAAGCATGTTTTCGGACGAGAATCGTGACAGCATCACAATTGAAGCCTTGGAGATCTTGGCAAACGAAAGCTCAATCGTCACATACCAACAGCTCACTGTGTGTGAGTTCAACGTGTTTTTTGGACAATCAGGAAAACAACTTTCTGGAACGGGTTTGCTTCGGTATGAAGGAGGACTGATCGCGTTTGAGAGCACTCTGCTCCAAAATCCAGACGGAGCATGGCAAATGTATGGTTTCTTTCTACAACCAAATGTAGATCCCACACCGTGGGGCGCTTGTAAGTATGAACAGCCATGAACGAGTCAGAAATAGTTGTCGTAAAATGAAAGGGTGTTTTCAAAAGGCAGGTGAGTCTGTAGTTCATCCAGCGCCTAACAATGCGTGCACCCGACTGGTGGGAGTCTGCGCGTTTTCAGGCAGTTTGTGTGGCTTGAAGCTGGTTCCGTCAAAGTGTCGTTATCGCGTCCCGCCCACCAGCGGGTAACGCGAGCCGTTGGCAAGAACTTGCGTTAAACCTTTAGGTTGCTTTTCAAAATTATCTTGTTGGTCAAATTGGCGTTTGGAGTCTTGCAAATCAGGGTTTTGGTTTTAGCAAATTTTCTGGTTCAATAAAGTTTGGCATTTTTAGCGGTGGCAGTTTCCAAAATTTTATTCGCTTCAAAATCGGCTCATGGTTTTGGTTCAAAAAGTTTCGTGTCAAATCGGCTCAGGTCGCTAAAATCGGCTTCAAGGTTTTCAATCAAAGTTTAGGCAAGCAAGTCGTTTCATTTTGCAAAGTC
>JACRBH010000188.1 GCA_016234535.1 Chloroflexota bacterium | reverse complement strand
TTCAGAAGCCTCTTTCAAACGCTGCAAGGCCTGACGATCATTGTGCAGGTCAATACCGTTATCTTTTTTGAATGTCTCGATCAAATGATCCATGATGCGCAGGTCGAAATCATCTCCGCCGAGGAAGGTATCGCCGCTGGTAGCGCGGACCTGGAACACGCCTTCGCCCACATCCAAAATGGAAACATCGAACGTGCCGCCGCCAAGATCATAAACAACAATGACTTCATTTTTCTTTTTATCAAGACCATACGCCAGAGACGAAGCGGTTGGCTCATTGATGATTCGCAAAACTTCGAGTCCCGCAATCTTGCCCGCATCTTTGGTGGCATTGCGCTGGGCGTCGTTGAAATACGCAGGGACGGTAATCACGGCTTGCGTAACGGGTTCGCCAAGATACGCTTCCGCATCCGCTTTCATTTTCGCGAGGATCATGGCCGAAACTTCAGGAGGAGAATAATCCTTATCATCCAAGCTCACACGCACGTCGCCATTCTCAGCGGCATTCACCGCATAAGGGACGCGCTTCTTCGTGCGCTCCACCTGAACATCGTCGGCCTTGCGTCCCATAAAACGCTTCACTGAAAAAATAGTATTCTGCGGATTCGTGATCGCCTGATTGCGCGCCACACGACCCACCAATCGTTCGTGATTTTTATTCACTGCCACCACCGAAGGCACAAGTCGTTCGCCTTCCGAAGATGGGATCACAATCGGTTCCCCGCCGCTCATCACCGCCACAACAGAATTTGTCGTACCAAGATCAATTCCAATAATTTTTGCCATGAATGCTCCTATGAAAATCTGTAATTGGTAAATGGTAATTACCATTTACCAATTACTTTTTATTTTACTGTGCCACTCTAACCAACGCAGGTCGTATTACTCTTTCCCCAAGGATATAACCGTTTTGTACGACCGCGATCACGTGTCCGCTTTCGACATCATCGTTCGGTTCATGCGAGATCGCCTCGTGGAAGTTCGGGTCGAACGCCGCGCCTTCCGCCACAATGCGCTTCACGCCTTCGGCTTCCAAAATATTTTGCAGCTTGCGCGCAATAAGTTCAATGCCGCTCGCCCATGCATCGTCAGCGGGACGGTTTTGCAAAGCGCGTTCCAGGTCATCCAGCGCAGGCAGCACTTTTTTGACAATGTCGCCTTTCATCGAGACGTACATCATCTCATTATCGCGCGCCATGCGGTTTTTATAATTGATGAACTCCGCCTGAGACCTTAACCAGCCATCCTTATACTCGGACGCTTTGGCTTCCATCTCTGCCAATTGACTTTTCAGCGCATCGGCTTCCGCGTTGGCCTGTTCCTGTTCAACTGGCATTTCCTCCACCGGGGCTTGTGTCTTATCAACTTCTTCGGCTTCATTCTTTTTATTATTATCAGTCATGCTCTCACTCTCAAAGTTTTTATATGTCGTTGCGAGGAGGATGCTCTCCCCGACGAAGCAACCTCCTTGTTGTGTTGGAGGTAGCTTCGGGCGAAGAACAGGAACGTCCTCGCAACGACATGATTATTCATTCGTAATCGAATCATTCACCAAATTGCTTAACAGCCCGGCGACATATCTCACCGTGGGGATCGTGCGCGCGTAGGACATTCGCATGGGTCCCAAAACGCCCAATGTGCCTGTCACTAAACCGGGTGCACCATATCTTGCGATCACCATCGAACACTGACGGAGTTCCTCCCACCCGCCAGCGCCGCCGATCAACACCTGCAGCCCGCCGACACTGCTGTTGGTGGATGCGCGTGCAAGTAATCCCTGCAAGGTTGATCTTTCTTCAAACAACTTCATTGCCCAGCGCGCTTCATCAGATGACTCGGCAAATTCGGGCTCACTCAAAACGTTGGTGAGTCCTTCCGTATAGATTTCACCCGAAGCGCTTTCGGATGTGCGTTTCATATCCTGAACCAGAAGCGTGATGATATCCTGCTCAAGCACTTCGGTGCGGGATGAAAGGTTTGCAATTGCTTCGACAGAAAGACCGGCCACCAGCGAATTAAGTCGTGCCGCAGCCTGACTCAGCCGTTCCTGAGTGACAGGTTCGGCCAAAGTCAAAACTTGTTGATTGACTTCGCCGCCTTCCATCACCAACACCATTAAGACCTGCCGCCCCTGGGTGGAGATCAATTCAATATGCTTGAAGCGGATTGTCTCTGCATGAGGCGCAGTTACAAGCGATACGCCCTGCGATTGATGCGCCAGCACTGATGCGGCCAGTGTCATCCACTGTTCCACATCGGGGGGGGCTTGAAAGAATTGATGCGAGATCATATTTTGCACCGATGCAGGCAGTTCCGCTTTTTGCATCATCTGCCCGACGAAGACACGGTAGCCCTCTTCGGCTGGCACGCGGCCTGCGGATGTGTGGGGCTGTCTTAGGCAGCCCATCTCCGTCAACGCAGACATTTCATTTCGGACGGTGGCCGGACTCAGGTCAAGATGGAAGCGTTCCACCAATCGCTTTGAGCCGACAGGCTGGGCCGTCTCAATATAGTCGCGAATGAGCAGAAGAAGAATGGTTCGCTGTCTTTCAGTAAGTTCGGGCATGGCGGCTCATAGTCTAACATGCAAAAATGAAGAGCGTCAATAAGAGGAGTGTAAGAGTTTATAAAAATATTCCCGCTGGCCGCGGGAATACCCACATGATTAAGGCAACCGCATCAGCAAGCTGGTGCAGTCCAGAATTTAATAACTGACGTTACGCAGTCCAGCCTGTAGCGCGACATTTATGTCGCCCATTTTGCGAGATAAATCTCGCGCTACCGCGTAAGGTGAGTTAATAATGGATCGAGCTTAGGTTGTCGAGTTTTTCTGTGCTGTGTGTGGCGTTGATGCGGCGGATCGTCCCGGTCAGGCCGCGGACGACGAGGGTATCTGTTGTGATATGGTCGCCATGATAGCGCACGCCATGCAGTAATTCGCCATCGGTAATGCCTGTGGTTGCGAAGAACACATCCTCGGAAGATACCAGATCGTTCATGGTCAACACTTTATCGAAATCGTAACCGGCCTCGCGTCCGCGCCGCAGCTCATCTTCGTCACGCGCAAAAAGTTTGCCTTGAATTTCGCCGCCCATTGCACGCAGGGCGCAGGCAGTAAGCACACCTTCCGGCGTGCCGCCAATTCCCAATAAAACATCCACGCCCGCATCAGCCCATGAGGTCATCAAAGCGGCGGCCACATCGCCGTCGGGGATTTGGCGGATGCGCGCGCCGGCCTTGCGTATCTCGGCAACCATTTCATCGTGACGGGGGCGATCCAAAATGATCGTGGTCAAGTCCTCTATGCGTTTCCCTTTGGCTTTGGCAATGGCCTTGAGATTATCAGTGATGGGTTTCTCGATGTCGATCACGCCTTTTGCTTCGGGGCCGACTGCCAGTTTATTCATGTAAAGGAACGGGCCGGGATCGAACATCGTGCCGCGCGGTGCAAGGGCCACCATCGCAAGCGAATTTGAGCGGCCGAATGCCAAAGGGCGGGTCCCGTCAATTGGGTCTACAGCAACATCCACGTCCGGCTCCGAACCGTTGCCGACTTTCTCTCCATTGAACAACATCGGTGCCTTATCCTTTTCCCCTTCACCAATGACGATGATGCCGTTCATATCCACCGTGCTGAGGACCAGGCGCATCGCGTTGACTGCGGCCTGATCGGCTCCCTCTTTATCCCCGCGTCCCATGAAGCGGCCAGCCAGCATCGCCGCCGCTTCAGTGACTCGCGCCAATTCAAGCGCAAGGTTACGAGTAGGTGTAGCGCCAAGCACACTCATGTTGCCTCCAGGGTTTATATGATGAACCAAGTAAGAAAATAATACCCTATCACCGCGCCCCATAGCCATGAGTCAATGCGGTCAAAAAAGCCGCCGTGACCCGGAATAATGTCACTTGAATCTTTGATGCCGGACTGTCGTTTGAACATGCTTTCGCCAAGGTCGCCAAGCGGCGGGAACGCGCCCAGGATAAAGCCAAGGATCGCGCCCTGCCAGATGGTGATATCGCCTGTAAGGTTTCCATAGGTGGTAAAAGCATACGTAAAAAACATCCCTCCCAACGTAGCGGTAAATACACTGGCAGCATATCCCTCCCAGCTTTTCTTGGGGCTA
>JACRBH010000189.1 GCA_016234535.1 Chloroflexota bacterium | reverse complement strand
TTTATACGATAGTACGCCAGAATATAATCGTTTATGGGCTCAACCGATTAATTGGTCATGGACTCGTCGCGACCTCCATAATTGGGTTGAGAAAAAATTATCCTGACTATGTTAAATTACTTTTCAAACGCACCACTAGGGCAGGGCTTCGATTGATATAAGAAAATCCTCAAATATCTCTCGTAGTTTGGATTCGTTGTCGGGCGCTGCATACATATCCAGAAGGAGGGTGTTCACCTCTGTAAATAGCGTTGCGATAAAAAGGGGCGCTCGATTTCCATGCGCTGTGGTTGTCATGTAGTCTTTGCTATACGTTCCAATTGCAAATTCCCTGCCGCTTAATTCGATTATGTGCGCAGGTTCTTTGTCAGGCATGTCTACGCCGAGGAAATTTACGTAACTACCAAGTACATCCAGTAAACTGCTGGATGTTTGATAATCCAGCGGGGCAATAAAGATCTCCATCAAGATTTCACCTTGACCAAGTGATTCCCCAGGCTGCGGGATCTGAACACTATTGTCACTGGCAATCGAGATGATTCCCTCTGATTCCGATACAAACCAGCCATCTGGATGGACAAACGAAACCCCCAAATGACTGTTATAGACTGTCATGGCCGGTGTTGGTTCTGGAGATGGCGTACTTGTTGATTCAGGGGTGGGCGTTTTTGAGGGGGCGCTGGTGGCTGTATTGACCGGGATGTTATTGCTGCACGCCGAACCGAACAGCACAAGCATGAGGATAATGATTCTAGGAATGCTTTTCATTTTCTCTCCTACTACTAAAGTTTGCAGGTATATGGATATAACATCCGCTCCAACGAAAGGGTGCGGAGTTGTGTCATGATAAGCCTGTCAGAAATCCCTCCTGCCCGTTTGCATGGAGTGCGGGCTTTAGTCTGCCTGGCTGGAAAAAAGTACGGGCTAAAGTCCGCACTCCAAAACGAATTCGTGATTTACTGAAACTGGCATTTAATTGGCCTCTGGGAATTGCCGTGTTCAAGTCCGTTTCCTCCCTCCCCAAAATCAAGAACGGTATGTATAATCGCCTCCATGAAACAAAACCTCAAGCAAACTTCCGCCGCTCAAGCCGCCGCCGCTACATGCGCGTTATTGAAACCTGCCACGGCTTGAGACTTAAAGAAGAACTTCAAAGTCCCGAAACCACCAGGTTCGGGACTTTTTCTTTCCAGCAATTCAGGTGACAGTCACTTTTAAAGTGACTGTCACCTGGGGCGCTTGGTATAATTCCGCCACTAAATTTTCTCGGAGCAATTATGAAAAAACTAACAGGCAATCAAATTCGTCAGGACTTTATTGACTTCTTCGTTGAACACGGACATACCGCAGTACCGTCCATGTCACTTGTGCCGGGTGGAGATTCCACGCTTCTCTTCACTAACTCGGGCATGGTGCAGTTCAAGGATGTGTTTATCGGCACCGACAAAAAACCCTACACCCGCGCCGTCGACTCGCAGAAGTGTATGCGCGTGGCGGGCAAGCATAACGACCTCGAAGACGTGGGACGCGATGATACGCATCACACCTTCTTCGAGATGCTCGGCAACTGGTCGTTTGGCGACTACTACAAAAAGGAAGCCATCGCCTGGTCATGGCAACTGCTGACCGAAGTCTGGGGCTTACCCAAGGATAGACTCTACGCCACCTGCTTCGAAGATGATAGCGCAGCGTACCCTGGCGGCAAAGGCAATGTCCCACGTGACGATGAAGCCGCGAACATCTGGAAGGAACAGCCTGGTTTTGACCCGTCGCATGTTTTGTTCTTCGGGCGCAAGGAAAACTTCTGGCAAATGGCAGAGTTCGGTCCCTGCGGACCCTGCTCCGAAATCCACATCGACCTCGGCGAAGAGCGCGACAACCTGCGCGGCACAGACCATGTTTGCGGCGTCAACGGCGACTGCACGCGCTTCCTCGAACTCTGGAACAACGTCTTCATTCAATACAACCTCTTCGAAGATGGTCGCCTCGAACCGTTGCCCGCCAAGCACGTTGACACGGGCATGGGCTTCGAACGCATCGTCTCCGTTTTGCAAGGCGTCGACTCCAATTACAAGACAGACCTCTTCACAGGCTCACTTGATGTTCTGCGCTCGCTCACGGGTCACAGCGAAAAAGAAATGCTTGCAAACTTTACGCCCTATCGCGTCATCTGCGACCACGTCCGCTCCGCCGCCTTCCTCATCGCCGACGGCGTCGTTCCTGGCAACGCGGGGCGCAACTACGTCACCCGCATGATCATCCGCCGCGGCGCGCGCTTTGGGACGAAAATCGGTTTGAATGAACCCTTCCTCGCCAAAGTTGCCGAAGCGGTGATTGCGGAATATGGCGACTTTTATCCCGAACTCGAAAAGAACAAGGCGACCATTTTAGATAACTTGACTCGAGAGGAAATCCGCTTCGCACGGACCGTTGAAGCTGGTACTGCTCATTTGGAGAATCTGCTCATAGGGATTCGTTGGGTAGACGAAACCATTCTCGATGGCCATAAAGCCTTTGATCTATATGCCACCTACGGACTGCCCTTTGAAATCAGCCGCGACATTGCTCGCGAACAGGGACTCGACATTGACGAAGCAGGTTTCACTGCCGCCAAGAACGAACACAGCAAAGCCTCTGGCGGCGGCAAAGCCATGGGAAAACTTGGCGGCGAAGATTCAGAATACTTTGCAAACATCCTGAAAGACCTGCAATCAGGTAGGGGCGGGGTCACCCCGCCCCTACTAGGCAAAGACGGCGTTGAATACGACCCATACAACAGTCCGCGTGTCGAAGGCGAAGTTTTAGCGTTGATCGTCAACGGTGAATCAGTTTCCTCTGCTTCGTTGGATGATGTGGTTGAAGTCATCCTGCCCAAGACAGGTTTCTACATCGAGTCTGGTGGTCAGGTGAATGACGAAGGATATATCCGTTCTGTAGGGGCGGGGTCTTCCCGCCCAGTTGAATGGGAGATCGAAATCACCTCCGTCCGCCGTGCCGCCGCTGGCATCATTGCCCACATCGGGCAAGTCATCTCTGGTCAACCCAAAGTGGGTGACAAGGCTGTCGCTGAAGTAGACATTGTCCGCCGCCATAACATCATGCGCAATCACACTGCCACACATTTATTGCACAAGGCGCTGCATGAAATCCTCGGTGACCATGCGCGTCAGGCAGGCTCGCTTGTCTCTCCCAAATATTTGCGCTTCGACTTCACCCAACCCGACGGCATGACCCCTGAACAGATCGAGCGCGTCGAAAAAATGGTCAACGAAGCGATTGTCGCCGACATGCCAGTGGTCAAAGTAACCAAGTCCCTCGACGAAGCCAAGAAAGAAGGCGCGATGGCACTCTTCGGCGAGAAATACGGCGAGATAGTGAGGACAGTCTCCATTCTGGAATCGGACAGCTTGCTGTCCGAAAAACCAGGCAGCAAGCTGCCTGACTCCAAATACTCCTTCGAACTCTGCGGCGGCACACACATCGACCGCACCTCAGACATCGGCGCGTTCATCATCGTCAGCGAAGGCTCGGCTGCGGCAGGCATTCGCCGCATCGAAGCGGTCACGGGGCGCGGCGCGCATGAACTCATCAACAAACGCTTCAAGACCCTCAAACAAACTGCGGGCGTGTTGAAGTCCTCAGTGGATGAAGTCCCCGTGAAAGTGGAAGCCTTGCAGGATGAAGTATCCGACCTAAAGAAGCAACTTGCTGACCTTCGCGCACAATCGGCTCTTGCAACGTTCAACATTCAACTCGCCAATGTTCAAACTGTGAAAGATGTAAACGTGCTGGCAGTTGAAATCCCCGACTCAAACGTGGATACCTTGCGAATGCTGGCAGACAAATTCCGCGAGAAATATCCCAAAGCGGGAGCCGCTGTCCTCGTGACAGGGTCAACCGTCATCGCGGTGGTGACCGAAGACCTCGTCAAACGCGGACTCAAAGCTGGCGATCTCATCACAGGCATCGGTGGCAAAGGCGGCGGGCGTCTCAATCTGGCGCAAGGCAGTCTGCCTGATTCGGGTCAAGTAAAGGCTGCGTTGGGCAAGGTTCCAAAGGCAGTCGAAGAAAAATTGAAATAGCTACATAAAAATCCCCTGGAAATTTCCAGGGGATTTTTATGTAGTTTTGGAAGAGGCCTGCTTTGCTTGGGTTCGTACTCAATAAATGTAATTCAAAATACTTTTACCTTCAATAAGATTTACGGAGCTGAAGTATCGAACATGGGCAAAAGGGGCATTTCCAACTCAGTTCCAAGCGGTTGCGGAGCCACCGGGGTCGCGGCAGGAGTGGTGGTGGGCGCAAAGATAAAGGTTGTGCGGCCGATTGCAAATTGTGTGCTGGCAACAGTCCAGTTGACTTGGATGAAGAAATTAACCCCATCATTTGCAGTCAGTGTAATCGGTGAAGCCAGTGTGTATAACTGGCATTGGTTGCCGGTTCTGGTTGTAGGATCCGAGAATCTGAGGTTTCTCCCAAGCGATCCAGTTGTGTGAGAATATGTGTTGATCTCAACATAATTTAACGATGTGCTTGCAAAGGTGTCGAAACAGAATTGAACGCCTTTAAAACTCAGACTCCTTCCGTATAATACAGTGGGGATGTCCGGGTTGATCGATAGAAAACTTGAGCCGGCGGATGATCTGGTTACCTGTGTCTGGCTTGAGAAATAAGTGTACGACAAAGGATCGGTTGAATTGAAGGGATGCCAGTTCCCAAAGCCGGCGCTGACGTAAATATCGCCGGTGCTGGGCGGTATCTCAGCTTGTCGTTGCATGAAGACGGCCATTTGCCCACGGGTGACGTTGGCATTGGGGCTGTAGTTTCCGCCCCCGGTACCGCTTGTGATGCCATTATCCAGCATCCAGCAGATGAAGGTTTCAAAGGGATGCCCAATCGTGTCTAAGAAGCAGCCAGTGGTGGCATGGGCATTTCCCACTCCAAAGACGAGCGGCATGAACAAGCTTGCTATTAAGGTTCCAATTAACATTAATGTCTTGTACTTCATTCGTTTTCTCCTTATTTTATATTGATTAAGGTGCAGGCTCTTCCGTTCACCAAGTATATGGATTGTTGGCAGAAATTCAAGGCCCAAATATCCTATATACTCATAACCCCCTGGAAATTTCCAGGGGGTTATGAAAAAGTAAATGGTTGGATGAAATTATTATTGCCCGTTTTCACCGGTGTTGACAGGTTGGGGCACTTCCATGACTGGACGTTGTTCTGTAGAGTCTGTGGGAGATAGAGTGCCTGTGATGGCGGAGGGTACCAAGGTGAATGTCGTTGCGCCGATCCAAATGGAATTTGCCGAACTTCCAAAACTTCCCTGAATAAACAGTACCACGTGATCGCTACCCCACAAAGAGCCGTCACCCGTGAATGAGTAAATGCGGCAAATCGCGTCCGTTCGGGCGGTGAAATCAGTAACCTCGTTGAAGATGGTTGGAGTTGCTCCGCCTTCATAGTGCCTGAGATAAACACCTACTATTGAAGCCCCGTGTGTGGCATCATAGCATAACTTCACGCTATGAAAGTACATCTGGCGGTTGTAAAGGGTGCCGGGTAGATCTGGGGTAATCTGAAAGCCATACGTACCGGCGCTGGGCGCATGTAATTCGATGACGTTGGTGTAATAATTAATGGACGCGCCACTTGTGCCATTTGGTATCCAGTCATTCAGGCCAGCGTTGATGTAGATGTTGCCTGTGGTCGGTGGTATTTCAGCTTGCCGTTGCATGAAAACAGCCATTTGCCCGCGGGTGACATTAGCATTGGGGCTGTAGATGCCTGGTGAAGTGCCGCTCGTGATGCCGTTGTCCAGCATCCAGCAGATGAAGGTTTCAAAGGGATGCCCAATTGTGTCGGTGAAGCAGCCTGTGGTGGCATGAGCTTTTTGAACCCCGAAACTCAATGCAATTAACAAGCTTGCGAGCACAGTTCCAATCAATATTAAGTTTTTGTGTTTCATTTCATATTCTCCTTTTTTGAACAGCAACAGGAAGCGAACCTTGTCTACGTAATCAGTATATGCACCTTTTTATGCAAATACAATCCCCCCCAAATTTCCCATTTAAAAACGTCGGCACTACCGTTTGTAAATGGGAAAACTATCGACAACTAAAAAAATCTGCCACTAATTTACCCCACGGGCACGCCGTCGCTAATTCACGCCAATTTTCAAACCAATCTGCGAAGATTCGTGTAATTCGCGGCAATAGGTTTGTTGTTTGAAATCCAATCCCGCCAGAGACGGGAGAGCCAAAACATTAAAAGGAAAGGCGGTGCAGGATGAATATCCTGCACCGCCTTCAGATGTACGATAGCTGATTTTTCTACGACTGGAACCCGGAACCCATGATGTAATTTTCCAGTCCGCGGATTTCGCTTTCCTTGTTCTCGATCACCGCAAACATAACATCTCGCATGGATACCAGCCCCACAAGCTGATCGTGTTCCACAACAGGCAGGTGGCGGATGTTGTATTGCCTCATCAAGCCAATGCATTGTTCGATGGTCGTTTCCATGGTTACGGTGATCATTTTGGAAATCATCACATCCTTGATTCTTGTATCCTTTGCCGAGCGGCCGTCAATCTCGCCTTTGTAAAGATAATCGCGCTCGGTATAGATGCCGACGATCTTTCCATCTTCGGTTACCAATACCGCGCCAATATGGGCATCGGCCATTACTTTGATCGCCTGTAGAACTGTATCTGTTGACGCCACGGAATAATTGGTTTCGGTCTTTTTAGATTCTAATAATTTGCGGACAGTAGTCATGGGCGAGTCTCCTTTGAGCCTTATTTTACGCCAATTCCACTTTGACTGCCACGATTTTGTATTCGGGAATTTTCGCCACCGGGTCGAGCGCGGCATGAGTCAACTCATTGGCCGAAGCGTTTGGAAAATGGAAATTCGCATACACCATGCCGGGCGGCACACGGTCAGTTACCCAGGCCTGGGCTTCGATCATACCCCGCCGTGATGTGACTCGCACCATGTTTTTGCCGTTCAATCCCAGCTTTTCAGCGTCATTAGGATTCAACTCCACCAAGGCCTGGCCATATACTTCCATCAAACCTTTTGCGCGGCGCGTCATTTGTCCGCCGTGCCAGTGATATAGCACGCGGCCGGTGCTTAGCAGCATCGGGTAATCGTCATCGGGGTGTTCGGCGGGCGGCACGTGCTCAATCGGCGCGAATTTCCCTTTGCCTCGCGTGAATTGTTTGGTATGCAGGATCGGCGTACCAGGATGATCGAGTGCTGGGCAGGGCCATTGCAATCTTTCGCCAGCCTCAAGCCGTTGATGTGTGATGCCGCCATAGGATGGGGTCAAGGCGTTGATCTCGGACATGATCGCGGATGGACCGGCATAGTCCCAGCTAGTATAAAGCGCTTCGGAGCGTACCCGCTCACTGGTCCCGGACAAGAGGCGTTTTGCAATCTGAGAGGTGATCCACCAATCATCCCGCGCATCGCCTTGGGTGGGAATCGCCTTGCGCACCATCTGCACGCGTCGCTCCGTGTTTGTGAATGTGCCATCTTTCTCTGCGAAGGTAACACCGGGTAGAAGCACATCCGCATAGACCGATGTTTCAGACGGGAAGATTTCCTGCAACAGCAGAAAGTCGATCTGTTCAAAACAGTGACGAATATGTTTCGTGTCAGGGTCAGACATAACGGGGTCTTCGCCGAGAATATACAACGCGCGAATTCTTCCATCAAGAATGCCCGGCACCATTTCGGTGACGGTCAGCCCGACCTTGGTGTTGCTGGTTGCACCCCATGCTTTTTCAAATTTGTCGTGGACTTCATCGCTTGTGACGGGTTGGTAGGCTGTGTAAACATTGGGCAGGCCGCCCATGTCACACGCGCCTTGTACGTTGTTTTGTCCGCGCAATGGATTCACTCCGCCGCCAGCCTTGCCCATGTTGCCGAGCAGCATTTGCAGGTTGGCAAGATCCATCACGTTGCGCACGCCGACGATATGTTGCGTGATACCCATTGCCCACAATACAGCCATTGGACTGTTTTTAGCAATGATCTCGGCGGCCTCATATAATTGTTTGACGGGCACGTTTGTGATCTTTGCGGCTACGTCCGGCGGATAGTTCATCACGGCGGCTTTGAACTCATCAAAGTTTTCCGTGCGTTCATCGATAAAGGCTTTGTTCTCCCATCCTTTTTCGAGGATGATATACATCAGGCCGTTGATCAGTGCAATATCCGTGCCGGGGCGCTGACGTAAATGCAGTGTCGCGAAATCGGTGATGTCAATTTTGCGCGGGTCAGCGACGACAAGTTTTGCGCCGCGGAATTTTACCGCGCGGCGAAGCATCGTCCCGAAGACAGGATGCTGTTCGGTTGTGTTCGAACCTATGATAAAGAAGGCTTTTGCCTGTTGTGCGACATCATCCATTGAATTGGACATTGCGCCCGAGCCGAAGGAGGCAGCCAGACCGGCTACCGTGCTGGAGTGTCAGAGACGGGCGCAGTGGTCAATGTTGTTTGTGCCAACGACCTGCCGCGCCAGTTTGTTCATCAAATAATTTTCTTCATTCGTGCATTTTGCCGAAGTGAGAAAGCCCATGCTGTCCGCGCCGAATTGATCGCGGATTTGCATGAGTTTCTTTGCGGTAATATCGAGCGCCACATCCCATTCAGCCTCAACCCAGTCCCAGGGAGATTCGATTTTTGATGTCGAGTTTCGAGTATCGTGTATCGAATCTCGAATATCGTTTTTATCTTTCCCTTCCAATAAATATCTTCTAACTCTGGGCTTCTTCAATCTCTCTGGATGGTGAATGTAATCGTATCCATAGCGTCCCTTCACGCACAAAGCCATCCCGTTGACTGGTGCGTTCGGATTGGATTGCGCGCCGATGACCTTGTCGTTTTTTTTCAGCAGGTCAAATTGACAACCCACACCGCAATACGAACACGTAGTGGTGACTTTAGTCACCTGATGCGCGCGGGCAATTCCATAATTCATCTTGTTCGATAGTGCGCCGGTCGGGCAGTACGCCACGCATTGTCCGCAGGATTCGCAGCGCGCTTCGAGCATGGTCGTGCCTGCTCCCGGAACGATAACTTCGTCAAACCCACGCTTCGCCACGCCCCACACATCGCGGACTTGAATTTCTGCGCAGGCTGAAACGCAGCGGCGACAGAGGATGCAGCGATTCATGTCCACGCGGATGAATGGATTTGGGTCACTGTCCACAGGGTAGCGTCCGCCTTTGCTCCCCCATTTTGGGGCGGAGGCTTTGTATTCATAAGCCAGGTCTTGCAATTCACATTCGCCGCTCACATCACAAGTGATGCAATCTTGTGGATGGTTGGCGAGCATAAGTTCCAAAGTCAGCTTGCGGTCTTTGGTGACTTTCTCGCTGTGTGTTTGAATATCCATGCCTTCCCAAACGGGAGTGACGCATGCGGCTTGCAGGAATCTCCCGCCTTTGACTTCCACGATGCACATGCGGCAGTTGCCGGTTGGATTCAAATCCTTGTGATAGCACAGGGTTGGAATTTCAATACCTTGCGCTTGCGCGGCTTGCAAAATGGTTTTGCCGGCTTCTACTTGAATGGATTGTCCGTTGATTGTTATGTTAACCATAATCACCTCATTGCGTCATTGCGAGGAGGGCGCTCTTTCCGACGAAGCAATCCCAACTGAGCAGGTGGTTGCTTCGGGCTAACGCCCTCGCAATGACGAGTTATTTCTCCGCTTTCGCAAACTCCGCGCCGAAATGCGTCAGCACAGATTTCATTGGGATCGGGACAGATTGTCCAAGACCGCAGAATGACGAGTCTTGCATGATGGCCGCGAGTGTCTTTAATTCTTCAGTATCGCCTTGCTGACCTTGTCCGCTTGTCATGCGATTTAGAATTTCAAGCGAGCGCCATGTCCCAACACGGCAGGGTGTGCATTTCCCGCAGGATTCTGCCGCGAAGAAGTGTAATAACTCGCGCAGAAATGATACCGGCGAAACTGTCTGATCGCAAATAAGGAATGAACCCGCGCCCATGGATATGACTTGTGTCCAGCGTTTTTCCATGAACTTGATATCGCGAGTCACACCTTTAAGTGGGCCTGAGCTGTAGTCAATATGGGCATCCACCAACGCTGGCGGGACAATCGTCCCAGCCGCGCCGCCGCATAAGGCAAAATTAAAAGTTGAACCGGGCAGCATCCCGCCGCCGAAGTTGTTGATGATTTCGCGTAATGTCAAACCAAACGGAGCTTCGAATAGGCCGGGATTCTTTACGTGTCCCAACACCATATAAACTTTTGTTCCGGGCGTAGGATCGTCGGTTAAGTTGCGCCACCATTCCGCGCCATTTTTTACGATGTGCGGCACTGCACAAAATGATTCAACATTATTGACTGCGGTTGGTTGTCCGCGAAACCCATAAGTGGGCGGGTAGGGCGGGCGCAATCTCGGTTCGCCGCGTTTGCCTTCAAGCGACTCGATGAGTGCTGTCTCTTCGCCGCAGATGTAAGCTCCCGCGCCGCGATGCACATGGATTTTGAAGGAGAAATCGCTTCCTAATATATTTTTGCCTAGGAGATTCTTTGCTTCGGCTTGTTCGATTGCGCGTTCCAAACGGCGAGCCTGATGTTCATATTCCCCGCGGATATAGATCCACGCTTCCGATGCGCCGCATGCATAACCTGCGATGCTGATGCCTTCCAAAAGCTGATGTGGATTCGTGTCCATCAACACGCGGTCTTTGAAGATGAGTGGTTCGGATTCATCTGCGTTGCAAACGATGTAACGCGGAGTTCGTTTTTCGCTGGCGACGAAACGCCATTTGCGCCCAACGGGGAAGCCCGCGCCGCCGCGTCCTTGCAGGCCGGATGATTCCACTTCCGCCAGAACAACTGTCGGGTCGGATTGAAGCGCTTTCTTTAATCCATCGTAAAGACCATGCTCAAGCGCAGAGTCGATTTCATCTGGATTTACTTTTCCGATCAAGGCCGTCATCACACGGACTTCACCTTGGCGTGGTTTTGAATAATCAGTCTGCACGCCGCGCCAGCCTTCGCAAACTTTGGCGGCGTCATTTGGATTGACTGGACCCGCTTGTTCGTCTTCAACCAAAACAGCAGGCGCGCGATCACACAGCCCTAAACATGAACTTCGTTCAATTGTAAAATCTTCGCCCAGCTTGCTTTGCCATTCACTGATCAACTGATCACTATTCACTGATAGCTGGTTACTGGCTCTTTTAAGCCAGCACACCGGCCCGTCGCAGACGCGCAAAACTTTTTTGCGCTCCTCCAGCGAAAGCATGGAATAAAAAGTTGCCATGCCGTACGTTTCGTGAGCGGGGAGATGGAGCGCGCGCGCTGTTTCTGTGATGGTGGCGGGATTCAATTTATTTTTCGCGCCGAGGTCTTTGAGCACTTCCAGCGTGGCTTCCTGTGTGCCGCCGTGATGATGGGCAAGTTCCTCGATCTCTGGGTCAACCGCTTTGTAGACGATCTTTTTATTTGTCATAGTACCTCATGAGAAATCCATTTATTCAAAGTAATTATCGCTTGTCCGATATTTCTGCGTTAGTAGCATTCTTCATGAATTGAGGGGAATTTAATCCCTGCTTATAGTGATATATTTCACAATCAAGTATAACAGAAAAAAGCCGTTTTGCAATAAAACAGCTTTTACAAAAATTTATAAACCAACTCTTTGTGTATTTGAATAAACATTGAAACGATGTTTTCTTGCATACCCGATCAATGTAATTCCATAGCGTTCCGCCATCTCGATTGAAAGCGACGATGGGGAGGTGCGCGAGATCAAAATAGGTGCGTTCATGCGCGCCGCTTTTTGCAGCATCTCCGAACTGATGCGGCCTGTTGTGATCAAAATTTTTGTCTCAGGCCGGATATTATTCATCAAACATAACCCTGCGATTTTATCCAATGTGTTGTGCCTGCCAATATCTTCCGCTGAGATCAGAATCTTATCGCCGTCACTTAAAGCGGATGTATGGACTCCGCCTGTCTCGCGATATAAGGATTGCGACTCGAACAGCATTTCCACAAGCTTGCCAATCGCATCAGGCTGGACCTTGGACTGGTCACTGTCAAAAGAGACATTCGGTTTCGCTAACAGGTCAACGGCGGTCACGCCGCCTGTGCAGCCCGAAGTTCTTCGCCATGATGTCGGTTGCTGCGCTTCGTGATTTAGCCAGACATCCACATTGTCCCCATGCTCGCATACGCGGACGTCATTGACTTCATCCATGCTTTCGATGATACCTTCGTTGTAGAGAAACCCAACCGCCATCGCTTCCAGGTTGACTGGCGTACACATGAATGTGATCCACACCTCGGCATTGACCGTTAACGACACGGGCGTTTCAACAATTGTCTCTGCGTCGAAGGATTTCCATTTTTGGAATTCATATTGTTCATAATGAATTGATTTTTGAGGCGTGATCATAATTTCTCCAACCAGTAAATTAAACTTTATCCCAATCTTTAGGTAATTTTGGCGCTGACCAGTTTGGGTCAGGCCGCCAATTCAGCCAGGAATTATCCAGTGGATATTGTTTAACAGCGAGTCTCTCAATGACTTCATTCTTTGCACCTTCTATTTCTTGTGTCCACTCGGGCAAAATGGTGTCGCATTCAATCCCTTTCTGATAATCATCAAGGTCTTTTATTTTCCAACTGTAATCTGGCTTGATAATAATGTCGAGTTCCAGGTCTAAAGTGTCAAACCCGGAATGGCTGCGTTGAAATGGCGATTGAAAATTAATGTAATAACACAAGAATTCGTTGCTATCATCCTGCCAGAAATATATTGTTGAGTAATATTTTTGTGGTTCGATCAAAAGCAAGAGGCGATTAGTGTGCCAAATGTACTTTTCTAATTTAAAGGGCTTGTCTTTGAAATCCCAGCGGCGTTTGCTATTTTGTTTTCCTTCCAGATATCCTTCGAGATCTACGCATTCAGCGCCCGGTAAAAGCGCCAGCACTATTTCTTGAGGCGTATCTTTTACAACAATAACTGTTTGAGCATGACAAATATAGCCTTTGAAAATACCTCTTGTTACAACTATATCGCCGGGTTTCCAAATTTTCTGCATTTATCTCCCCTTGCCCTTTTCTGAATTGCGATGCATTTTGTAAAACAAATCAGGGTCAGACAAAAATGCGCCGAGGCAGGATTCGGTACACAGGAAGATTGTCCGTCCGCGATATTGTACGCGCGGGAAGTACTGCGGGTCTGTATCGCGGAAAATCCGTCCGCATAGGGTGATGAACCTTCGCGGCACCGCCGATTTTTTATCAGATATGGATGCTGTACCGGGGTTAAGCATGAATTGATTTTACTTCCGCTATATACACTTCAAATGGATTGACAGACATTGCTTTCAAGTCTTGTTCCTTTTGGGAATGGTCTGCGCTGGAGAACAAGGTGTGAAGTGTGTGCGACTTAATTTCCTTCACGCGCGAAAAATCCAATTCAAGGCGTTTGTTCGAAAAATTGAGGATTACCAGAATTTTTTGCGCTTCAGAAACACGCAGGAATGCAAAATAGTCTTTGGCGGCAGCATGGACAGGAACATACGCACCCTGTATGAGAGCAGGCGTGTTTTTGCGGACTCGAAGCAGGTGTTTGTAATAATTCAACAAGGAGTATGGACTACGCTCCTGGTCTGTGACGTTGACTCCATCTTTATAATTGGGGTTTAGCGGCAGCCAGGTGGTTACACTTGCCGGGGAAAACCCCGCGTTTGAATTGTTCGACCATTGCATGGGCGTGCGGTTTTTATCGCGTGTCATTTCGGCTGTACGAAGCATCGCTTCTTCGGGATGAACTCCCATGATTGTGACAATGGAATGGTAATACCATGTGCCCATCGTATCCTTCACATGCGAAATATCTGTGAGCATGTAATCGGTCATGCCGATCTCTTCGCCATTGTAGAGGAAGGGTGTTCCTTTCATCGTCAGCACCAAGGCTGCGTTCAGGCGCGCCAACTCCGCATCGTGGAGCTTGTCCCCGTATCTGGTGTGGATGCGTGAACAATCGTGATTTCCCAATGTGTTGCAGGGCCAGCCTGTTTCGGCAGGGAGGATGTCGAGTCTTTTTAATCGTTCCTTTTGATTCTTGCGGACGTGCTCAGGCGTGATGTGCTCGGTTCTCATGAGTGGAAAATTGAATACAAGATGCAGTTCATCTTTGCCGTTGCCCATGTAGTCAATATTATCGTCTTCGCCGACCAACATGCGGTCACCGTCATATTCATCGAGCACAGCGCGCAATTCCTTCATGAGGCCATGCAAACCGGCCTGTCCCCATTGATTTTTAAACATGTCATGCCAATACTTATCTTTGAGTTTGAGTTCCGTGGGAGTCTTGGCAAGGTCTGAAAATCGGCGCAGTTCGGCCAAATTCATGGGGACGTTATGCGGCGTCAGATTTGGGTCTTCGTAGATCGTGCCGATTGCATCCAGTCGGTAGCCATCCACGCCCAGGTCGAGCCAGAAGCGGACCGCATCCCACATGGCTTTCTTTACTTCGGGGTTGTGCCAGTTCAGGTCTGGTTGCTGCTTCATAAAGTAGTGGTAATAATATTGATCGCGTTCGGGAACGTACGTCCATGCATCGCCATCGAAGCAGGATTGCCAGTTGTTCGGCGGCGTATCGGCCCAGACGTACCAGTCTGCTTTGGGATTATCGCGGCTCGATTTTGACTCAACGAACCACTCATGCTCATCGGAGGTGTGATTCAGCACAAGGTCCAGAATGACGCGGATATTTCGTTTGTGAGATTCGTCTAAAAAAGTTTTGAAATCATCCAGCGTGCCGTACTCAGGGGCGACGTTGCAGTAATCCGAAATGTCGTAGCCGCAATCCCAGTTGGGAGAGGGGAAGTGCGGCGAGAGCCAGAGCGCGTCCACACCAAGGTCGGCGAGGTAATCAAGCTTTTCGATGATGCCTTTGAAATCGCCGATGCCGTCACCGTTGCCGTCTGCAAACGAGCGCGGATAGATTTGATAAAAGACAGCGGTTTGCCACCATTTGAGAGAGCTCATGAGTGTTTAGTTCCCTTGTTTGTTTTATGGTTGAAGGTTATCAGGTTAAATGTTTCAACTTTCAAACCTTTTAACCTGCCAACCTTCCAACGATCTTCACGCAATCGTGCATGAAAACTTCTTCCTTGTGCGGCGCATCGGGAAGTTCGCTGGTTAGGTCCTGGCCGGGGAAGTGCAGGAATTCATGCATGTCCAGCCGCCATTTTGGGCAATCTGTTACATCATATACGATGCCTTTATAGGCAATAAGTTTACGAGTCCCGCGTTCGCCCGTGCCGCGCTTTAATTCCATTTCTGAAACGATTTTATCTGGAATGATCATGCTTTGATCGTGAACCCATCGGGCAGGTATTGCTGAATATATGTTAGCAGCGAGTAGATAAGAAGCGAGCACCCTATCCATTCAAGGGATTCTTCGAGGCTTGTATAAGCCGAGTAGGTAAAATTCTTGAAGCCAATCGTTCCCGCAAAATGCCCGCTGAGCATTTCCCCGCCGATGATACCGCCAACGTAAATTGCGAGTGACAGGAAAAAAAGAATCTTATATTTATTTTCCAGGCGCAGGAAAAATCGAAGATAAGCAAGCATGAAAAGTAAAACAGCGATCATGCCGGGAACAACCCAGGCAAAATAGAAAATGCCGCCAAACCTTTCGTAATTAAAGAGCTCACGCATCGGTGGAATCAATTTTTCATGCAGAACGGAGGCTTCATCAACGGATAAATATAGAAAGATTAAGGCGAGGCCGATCCATTGGACTTTGAATTTATCCTTTATCGAAAATTTCCATGCGCCGATGGCGGCAAATAATAATGAAGGGATGAAGAGAATGATGGTGTTGAAATAAGTCGGCACATTGGCTTCCGAATCTGTATAGAAGGATTTTGTTAACAGATCAATGCCGAATTCCTGAAAAACTCCATGCATGGCAATCGATTCGGGAAAGAACCTGTAGTATTGGCCCCAGATACTTAAGCAAACCAGCAGCACGCAGATTCCGAACAAGGCAAATAGGATTTTTTTTGGATTGAGCTTGACGACGGGAACAATGTCTGGCACGGGATAACCTCTTGGATTTATTCTTAGGGCGATTATATCGTTGAAACAGGATCAGTTCCGGGCTTAGTGTGAAGCGGGTACGACCACCGTGCGTACATCGCCGCTGAATTTTTCCAGCGCATCCAAAGTCGCGTTGATCGCATTCGCCTCCAACGGAACAGCGCGCGTGACAATGCGCGAAGTGTCCAATATTTTTTTGTGCGCCATTTCCATGAGCAGGGGGAGTTCGTGCAAATGATGATCGTTTGAACCGATCAGTTCCAGTTCCCTGCCGATCAACTCGTTGTATGGGTCAATGGCAAGCGGCTTATTCGACAGCCCAACAATCACGACGCGCGCCATTATACCCGCGCAT
>JACRBH010000181.1 GCA_016234535.1 Chloroflexota bacterium | reverse complement strand
CTTCTGTCAAAGAATTGAAACGAAAGGTACTCGCTTTCATTGAATACTACAACCGCACTATGGCTAAGCCTTTCAAGTGGACTTATCAAGGGAAAGCTCTTGCCGCTTAATCAACTACTTATTTATGCCAAGATGTACTAGATGTTCTGTGGAAAAATCTGGCGGGAAACTGAGCAGGTATTCGTTAATGACCAATTCCTGAGGAGGTTTCGGCGTCGATGTTATTGATGTTAATGTCGGCAGCATTGGTGTCGGGCTTGATGTTAATGTTGAAGTTGTTAGTATCAATGTCGTTGGCGTTGATGGCATTGACGTTGACGCCATTGGTATGCAGCCTGCCAACATAAGAGTACAAACCAACCATATCAAACCGTGTTTTTTCATTTTTTCTCCCGCCATAATTAAATGGGTTGTTTTCATTTATCCAAAAAGTGACAGTCACCTTTACCCACAGGGTGCTTCGCAAAGGTGACTGTCACTTTGCGAGTCTAAATATGTATTGAGTTACCTTCCGCACCATGCGCCGCTTCCATGATCGCTTCTGAAAGCGTAGGGTGTGCATGAACGTTTCTTGCGATTTCATGCGGGGTAAGTTCCATCATGCGCGCGAGAGTCAACTCGGGCAGCAGTTCTGTCACCTCAGGGCCGATCATGGATGCGCCGAGAAGCTCACCGTATTTTTCGTCAACAACGATCTTCACGAATCCGCCGTAATCACCCATGCCAAGCGCCTTGCCGTTCGCCTGAAACGGGAAGCGGCCGATCTTCACTACATGTCCGCGTTCTTTGGCCTGCGCTTCCGTCATGCCAAATGACGCGATCTGCGGCTGGCAATATGTGGCGCGCGGCATCATTTCGTAATCAAGTGTGATCGTTTCTGCGCCGGCAATATTCTCCGCGCAGATGATTCCCATCGCCGAGCCAACATGCGCCAGCATCAGTTTGCCTGTCACATCACCGATGGCCCAAATGCCGGGGACATTCGTCTGCATCTTTTCGTTGATCTCAACGAAGCCGCGGTCATTGATCTTGACTCCGACTTCTTCAAGGCCGAGTCCCTTGGAATTGGGACGGAACCCAATTGCGACCAAAGCCTGGTCTGCTTCGAGGAGGGTTTCCTTCCCTTCGGCAGAGACCTTCACCTTTACACCGGCATCCGTCGCATCAACAGATTCGACTTTATGCCCGGCCATTGTTTTGATTCCGCGCTTCTTGAACTCCTTTTCGAGTTCCTTGGAGATTTCTTCATCCTCCAGCGGAACGATACGCGGCAGCATTTCAACGATGGTCACATCCACGCCGTAGGAACTCCACACGGTGGCAAACTCCACGCCGATGGCGCCCGAGCCGATAATGACGACCGACTTGGGAAGTGTGGTCTGCAAAATTGCCTCCCAATAGGTGACAACTTTTTGTCCATCCACTTTCCATGCGCCCGGCACCGCCGCGGATGCGCCTGTGGCGACGATGATATTCTTCGCAGCGAGTTCAGTCACTTTTCCGTCTTTGTCGGTGACAGCCAGCAAATCTTTCGACTTGAATTTTGCCTCACCCATGAATACGGCGATGTTGTTCTTCTTCATCAAAAAGCCGACACCTTTGGTTAACCGATCCGAATTTTGGCGCGAGCGTTTGACAGCCACGCTGTAATCCAGTTTTAGATTGTCGAACGAGAAACCGAAATCCTTGGCGCGTTCGCGCAATGTGTGAGCGACTTCCGCATTCTTGAGCAGTGACTTTGACGGAATACAGCCGACGTTCAAACATACACCTCCAAGCCATTGCTTGTCCACGATTGCGACTTTCTGTTTGAGCTGCGCCGCGCGAATTGCAGCGACATATCCTGCAGGACCGGCACCAATAACGACTACATCAAAATTTTCAGGCATGTGATACTCCTCAGTATTATGTCATTGCGAGCCGCACTTTGGCGAAGCAATCTCCAATTTGATCAGAGATTGCTTCGGGCGAAAAACATCGCCCTCGCAATGACGAATTATTTATTCAATTTTACTACAACCAAAACCTCCCCAATTTCTGGGGAGGCCAATGGGTACCGCAAGATTTATCTTGCGAACGCGCGAACGCGCAACATGAATGTTGCGGTGCAGATATTAGGACAGATTTTCTTTCAAGAACTCAAATGTCCGATCCCACGCCATCTGCGCGGATGCGGAGTCAAATTCGGGGCGGTCAGACTCTAAGAACCAGTGCCCAACTCCCGGGTAGAAATGAAGCGCCGTGTCCACTCCCGCAGCCTTCAAATTCGTCTCCATCTCGCGCACGCCTTCGAGCGGTTCCCATTCATCCACTTCGCAAAAATGACCAAGCACTTTCGATTTGATATTTTTGAAGTTCATGGGGTATGCCCCGTAGAACAGAACTGTTGCGGCAATTTTTTCGGGATTATGCTCAGCAACAACCAGCGCCCACGCCGCACCCATCGAGAAACCCATCACACCGATCTTGTTTTGGGTGAGGTTATGCAAATGCTCTTTCGCGGTCATCACGATATCGCCAGTCAGTTGATCGTCGCTTTTTTGCATCAATTCCTTGGCTTCATCGATGGTCGCGGCAATTTGCCCGTCACGCAGATCGGGCGCGAGCGCAACATATCCGTGCCCGGCGAGTTGATCGCACAACTCTTTGAAGAACGGCTTGAGTCCCCACCACGCGTGGAGAAGCAAAATACCGGGACCGCCATTTTCTGGCGCGGCAAGATAGGCATTGACCGACTTTTCTTTGATATTCAACTTGATTTCAGATTTTTGAATGGACATATGAGTCTCCTTTTTGTGGATTATAAGCACGTATGTTCTAATTTGCAAGAAAAATAAAAAGGCGATTTTTCATCGCCTTTTGGATTCTACAACCAGCGCCTCACTCTTGACCTGTAAGCTGTGTACTGCTCTTTGAATTTTTTCTCCATTTGAGACTCTTCATGTTTAATGACCATGTTATTCATGAGCGTAATCAGCGGCCAGACAAGGATGATGCCCCAATAATTTCCCATGTTCAGCGGCAGCCCGATCAATATGAACACGAATCCAAGATAGATTGGGTTGCGTGTGTAGCGATATATCCCGGATGTGACAAAGTTTTTGACGGGCTTTTTTGGATCCGTCGCGGCGCGGTGACGCCTGAATTCAATTAATGCGAGAAGACCT
>JACRBH010000184.1 GCA_016234535.1 Chloroflexota bacterium | reverse complement strand
TGTGGACGAAGAAAAACGCACTGTCTCGAAAACCGATGATATTATCCCTCGCATCCATCAGGAATGTGAAGATAGCCTGCGCCGCCTGAAGACCGACTACATCGACCTCTACCAATTTCATAGGGATGATTATGACCAGGATAAGGCTGCGGAAGTACGTGACGTATTGGAAACGCTGGTTGATAAAGGAAAGATACGCTGGTACGGTTGGAGCACAGACAATCCTGAGGCTGCAAAGGTGTTTGCGCAAGGCGCCCATTGCACGGCCATTCAGCATTATCTGAATATAGGCTACGCCGATCCTCAATTGCTGGCGGTTTGTGAAGAATACGATCAGGCCAGTATCGACCGATCTCCCCTTGGTATGGGCATGATGACAGGCAAGTTTAACAGTGATACTACATTCCAGGAAGACGATGTTCGGCACTGGTTGGGCTGGAACTTGCGGTCTGAGCGGTCAATGCAGCGCCTCCAGTATCTTGAGGCAGTACGAAAAATTTTCGCTGACGCTGGCGAAACACGGACACGGGCCCAGATTGCGCTGGCTTGGATATGGACTCGCAGCAATCGCACTATTCCCATACCCGGTTTCAAGACCGTTGCACAGGTGAAGGAAAACATTCAGGCGATGGAGTACGGCTTATTGAGTAATGAACAAATGAAGAAAATTGATGAGATATATGAGCGTTCATCAGCCATCCTGTAGTGTGATGTTCAAAGCGTAATAAGTGCCGCAGTTTGATCGAGGATGGCAAATGTCATCCTCGACTCTTTTAACAGCTCGTGATTTCCATCATCTTGACAGTGCAATCTTTCGGGAGTAAAAACAAACCGACTAGTCGGTTTTATTTCCCTCGCCCCTGCCCTCTCCACGCTTTGCGGGGAGAGGGAGAAGGTAAACATGCAGCAACGAAGTGAAGAAACACGATCAAATATCATCGAGGCGGCTGTTAAATTATTTTCCACACGCGGGTTCAATGCCGCGAGCGTGGATGAACTTTGCAAGGAAGCAGGCATCAGCAAAGGCGCGTTCTATCATCACTTTGAAAGTAAACAGGCACTCTTTCTTGCCCTGTTGGATGGCTGGCTGCAAACGATTGACACCGCCATCGAAGCGTCAAAAGACAAAACAGTCCCTGAAACCTTCACACAAATAACGGAGGCTTTTCCATACATTTTCGCCACGGCGGGGGAAGGTTTACCGATGTTCCTTGAATTCTGGCTGCAAGCCAGCCGCGACGAAAAAATCTGGCAGGCCAGCATTATCCCCTATCGCCGCTATCACAAACACTTCACTTCGCTCATCAAAAAGGGCGTGGACGAAGGCTCGTTCGTGGATGTGGATCCCGAATTAACTGCGCGCATGATCGTCTCGATGGCGATGGGGTTGCTGCTGCAAAGCCTGCTTGACCCGAAGGGCGCAAAATGGGAAAAGACAGCGCGCGAGATCACAACGATGATGATGGATACATTACTCCGCAAGAGTGAGGCTTAAGCTATGTGGCTGGTGACTGGCGCAACGGGGCATGTTGGAAATGTCGTTGTGCGAAAACTTTTGGAACGCGGCGAAAAAGTGCGGGCATTGATTCTGCCTGGCGAAAGCCGCGAATCAATTTCGGGATTAAATGTCGAAGCGTTCGAGGGCGATGTCCTCAATCTGGATTCGGTCTTCGAATCCATGCGCGGCATTAAGGGCATCTTCCATCTGGCAGGCGTCATCTCGATCATGCCGGGAGAAAATCAGTTTGTGCGGAAAGTCAACGTGGATGGGACAAAAAATATTTTACGCGCCGCAACTGAAACAGGGATTGAAAAATTAATTTACACATCTTCGATCCATGCCATTCAGCGCGTCGAACATGGAGTGATCGATGAGACTTTGTCTTACGATATGGAAAACCCCTATGGCGCATATGACCGTTCGAAGGCGGAGGCGACGCTGGAAGTATTGAACGCGGCTCGTTCCGGGCTGGAAGCTGTTGTGGTCTGCCCCACTGGCGTGATCGGCCCTTATGATTTTCGCGGATCGATGATGGGCGCGTTCATCCACGATGCGGCGGTTGCGAAACCGACTCTGTATGTGGACGGCGCGTACGACTTCGTGGATGTGCGCGATGTGGCGGATGGATTGATTGCTGCCGCAGAAAATGGCAAACGCGGAGAGAGCTATATTTTATCGGGGCAAAAAATTTCAATGCGGTACCTGCTCGAGACCGTGCGCGAAATTACAGGAAAGCATTTCTTCCAAATGAAAATCCCGTTCGACCTGGCGAAGTTCGCGGCCTTGTTTACGCCAATGTATTATCAACTTGCAAACACAACTCCGCGCTTTACTCCGTATTCACTGGAGGTTTTACAGAGCAATTCAAACATCAGCCATGCAAAAGCAACGTGTGAGTTGGGCTACAAGCCACGTCCGATATTCGACAGCATCCGGGATGCGGTGAAGTGGTTTTTGGAAAAGAAAAAGTAATCGTCATTCCCCATTCGGGGACAATGTGTGAGGGCATACTTGTTCCATGCCCGAAGCAATCTCTAACTTGGTATGAGATTGCTTCGTCGGGAAAAGCACCCTCTTCGCAATGACGTATAAACCAAAAGGAGACTAAATATGAAAATCGTAACAGACTGCGCGGCAGATATGTCAAATGAAGAATTGGAACAGCTTGGTGTCATTCAAGCTCCACTCTTTATTCAATTCCCCGAAGGCGAGATAAATGCCATCGATATTTCGGCGGATGATTTCTACAATCGTCTTGAGGCCATGCGGCCTGCCATCCCCACCACGGCGCAGCCATCCGCGGGAATTTTTGCGGAGTTGTATCGCAAGTTGGCGGCGACGGAGAAAAATATTTTCTCGGTGCATATTTCATCTGGATTGAGCGGCACGATCAATTCAGCGCGTGATGGCGGGGAACAGGTCAAGGGCGAGACGAATGTCAGTCACTGGGACACACTCACCCTTTCAGGCGGGGAACGCTTTCAGGTAATGGCAGCCGCACTTGCCAGCAAGGCAGGCTGGGCCATGGAAGCGATCCAGGAACGCCTGAAAAAAATCCGTGAGAACACGGAAGTGATCTACACGCTGGATACACTGGAATATCTGGCGCGCGGTGGGCGCATTGGACGGGTGAAGGCTCTCGCAGGCGCATTGCTCAACCTCAAGCCTGTCATCCGTGTGGATACGGACGGGAAATACAGCACGGTTGGTAATGGACGCACATTGAGCAAGTCTATTGGGATGATCGCGGATAGTGTCCGCGAAAAATACGGCAACACTCCCCTGTGGGTCACTGTGCTGCATGGCCGATTCGCCGAAAAAGCGGATGCGCTTGCGGCTGAGTTGAAGGAAAAATTGAATATTGCCAAGTTGGAAGTGGTGCGCATCTCTCCCGTGTTGGGCGTGCATACGGGCCCGGGCATTGTCGGTGCCGGGATTGTGCCGATGGATTTGATGAGTGATTTGGTGAAGTAAAAAAAGAAAGAGGAAAGAAGAAAGAAAATGGACTTGCGAATGATGCAAGTCCATTTATGTTTATGAAGCAGAAAATCGTCTGGCTTTCTCTATCCGTTCGCCAAGCGGTGGGTGGGAATAGAACATGAAGACCACCCATTTTTCGGGGTCGATCTCGCCGAGGTTTTGATTGGCTAATCTCGTAAATGCAGATGCGAAGGCTTCGTTTTTGCCCGTGGTTTGCAGAGCATAATCATCGGCCATGGTTTCGCGCCAGCGGGAGATGGCGTTATCGAGGGGTGAAGTCAGCAAGCCATATGCGCCGAGGATCAGCCCAAGTGCGGGGAATGCTGCGGGGTCACTGACTGCGGAAAAACCAAAGTAGCTTACGGCCCAATCCATTCCAAGCGATGCCAGATAAAAGCCGATGGCTGTTATGAATGTGCCAAACGCAATGAATAGCGGAATGTCACGATGGACTTGATGTCCCAGCTCATGCGCGAGAACAGTTTCGATCTCGTCCATTGAAAATTCGTTGATGAGCGTATCGCCAAGGATAATGCGGCGGGTGTTGCCGATGCCTGTCAACGCGGCATTGGCGGATTTGGTGCGCTTGGACATGTCAAATTTGAAGACGCCGCGAACTTTGGTGTTGGCGCGTTCGGCAAGTTTCATCAGGCGGTCAGCGAGTTCCTTGTGTTCATCGCCAAGAGGAACATATTTATTGAACAACGGCATGATGAGTATTGGCGCGAGATTGGAAATCAAAACAGTAAAGACTAACATGCCGCCCGCCACCCACAACCACCACAGATCACCCGTGGCTCTCAAGGCGAGATAAAACAGTTCGAGCAGAATCAGGCCGAGGGGAGCACCGATCGCGAGTCCTTTGAGCTGGTCAATGATCCAGTCCTTGAGCGTCTGGTTGGACTGGTCAAACTGATGCGGGAGAATAAATCCGCTGTAGTAACTGAGCGGAAAATTTAGAATGGACGCGATGCCGCCAAAGACAATTACAAA
Source organism: Chloroflexota bacterium (assembly GCA_016234535.1). Lineage (GTDB taxonomy): Bacteria > Chloroflexota > Anaerolineae > Anaerolineales > Villigracilaceae > Villigracilis. The sequence goes on along the minus strand of JACRBH010000184.1, from coordinate 912 downwards.
AAGCGCGATTAGTGACCAGTCATCAGTGATCAGTGTTGAGAGCCATTCGCGGAGGGAAATGCTCCAGCCGAAGAAAAGCCACGCGAGAACGTAGACGGCGCTGAAGAGATTATCCACCAACCAGAGTCGACGGCGGATGCGCGCATATTGTTTTGCTTGTTTTTGTTTTTCAGGGTCGAGTGTAATCATTGGATTTGCGATTTACGATTTTTGATTGGTGTTCATTTCGGAAGCAAGTGCCGCGATGATTTCTTCCGATTTCATCACCTGTCCATAGGATTTCAACGCGGCGAGAAACGCCTTGTGGACATGCTCTGCGGGGATGGTTGTCTCGCCGTATTTCAAGTCACGTGTGGCGCAGGCATCTTCGGCGACCCACACCTGGAAGCCGAAGTCTGCGGCGGCGCGGGCGGTGGCGTCCACGCACATGTGGGTCATCATACCCGTGATGACCATTCGCTCAATTCCCCAGCCTTTCAACATCTCAAGCAAATTCGTCTCGCGGAACGAGTTGGGATAATGTTTATAAACGATGGGTTCGCCTTCAAAATGCGCCGTCACATCATGAATATCAGAGCCTGTTGTGCCTCTCACAAAAAACGGCGCATCAGGTTTGAGCGCAATATGCTGAATGTGGACATGATGCCCGCCATGCTCGCGGAAACATTGAAGCAGCATGTACGCTTTCTTCGCGGCTTCCAGCGGATTCACCAACTCCATTTTGCCGCCGGGGAAATAGTCTTTTTGAATGTCAATTACCAGTAATACTGTTTTCATGGGGTCTCCTTTGGAAGGGTGCGTCGCACCAGACAGGTAGATTTATTCTTCTTAATCGGCAAAATCTATTCGATTTGATTCTTCTCATTAAGTAAGGTGCGACGCACTACTTGTCTTCAACAATTCTTCCGCCTG
>JACRBH010000182.1 GCA_016234535.1 Chloroflexota bacterium | reverse complement strand
GAACCCTCAACATCTACATCCACAGTGTAGCGCTCTGCCATTGAGCTACAGGCTCCATAATTGAAGCGGGCGGGATTATATCATCAGGATATGACACTCGCAAGGATTTTTCGAAATGCTATTTTATGGGGTCTCCCAACCCTCTGAGGAAGAATCTACTTCACGCTCCACTGTGACCTGTTCGCTATTAATCGCAACTTGACCTTTTGCGGCTTCAATGGAAGTATCATTGGGAAGGAATATTCGAATGGCGTCTCTGACCGCTTCGCGCTTCACTGTGACCTGCTCGCCATTAATCAGGTTTTTCACTGCAACCTGACCATTCGCGGCCTCATCCGGCCCAACCGTGAGGACAATACGCGCCTTCATTTTGTCTGCAAATTTGAATTGCTTCTGCAATTTGGCAGGTTCCGGGTAACATATCACATTCAAACCAGCGCGGCGCAATTCTGCTGAAAGGAAAAATGATTCCTGTAATAAGCTCTTGTCAAAGACCGTTACGAAGACTGGCGCAGGGCTTGGGATAAATTCAGGGAGAAGACCTTTTTCCTGAAGGATAATTCCGATCACCACATCACCCATTGCAAAGCCGATTGCCGAAAGAGGCTGGCCGCCGACATCTTCGAGCAGGTTATCATAACGGCCGCCGCCTAAAATTGCGCGTCTCAATGAGCCGCTTGTGTCAAAGGCTTCAAAGACCGTGCCTGTGTAATATAAAAGTCCGCGCATGATGTTCGGGTCAAACTTGATGTATTCTTTCACGCCCAATGCTTCCAATGCCGCGAAAGTACGGACAAGTTCATCACTCTTTTTCCACAGATCAAAATTGCCAAGAATACTTTTTAAGCCATCCAGCTGGGTTTGAGAAAGGCCAGATTCAAGAACATAGGCGTCCCATTTGGCAGATTCCATCTTTGTGCGGCGATCCACCATGTTGGAGACTTCCAAGTTCTTCTCTTTCGGAATACCCAATGTTTCAAATTCAGAATTCATCAGCCGCCGATTATTCACATAAATGGTAACCTGCTGAGGGTTAAGTCCGACCGAGCGCAGGAACGTCGCAGCAACCGCGATCAGTTCCGCATCCGCTTCAGGTGAGTCGACTCCGAGCATGTCGAGATTCCACTGAAAGAATTCACGGCTGCGTCCCTTTTGAGGCTGCTCATAACGCCAAAAGGGGCCAAATGACCACCAGCGCACAGGGAAAGTCAACTCACCCTGCTTCGCCGCGATCATGCGCGCAAGGCTCGGCGTAAGTTCGGGGCGCAGCGTGACAAAATCTCCGCCGCGATCGGTGAAGGTAAAAGATTGTTTCTTGACAAGTTCTTCGCCAGACTTCGCCGCGTAAAGATCGATTGGCTCGATGAATGGCGCGTCCCATTCCTGATATCCAAACGAACGTGAAGCCGCGCGAACTTTTTTGTAAATGAAATTACGCAAAGCCATTTGTTCGGGATAAAATTCCCGTGTGCCTTTTACAGACTGTATTTTGCTCGCCATGGTTACTCCAGTGCGCGAATTCTATCATGGCTTTTGGAATCGTCCTCAAAATTCAGCGAGTGAATTTTGAGGACGATTTTGGTATAATCACAAAACAGTTTTCGTAGTTGCGACTTCAGTCGCTTATTCAACGGACGACTGAAGTCGTCACTACAAATTTAGGAGAGACAAATGAAAATTGATTATCAGGAACCGAGCAAAGACCTGCTCATGCGAATTGACATTCACGAAAAATACGGCTCGGCCAATATTGACGTGTGGACGAATGATCTTCTCAAACCCCAAGCTGGCATGAAAATTCTGGACGTCGGCTGCGGCGCGGGAAAACTGTCATTCCTCTTTAATGAGTATACAAAAGGCGGCGCTAAGATCACAGGCGGCGACTTCTCTGAAGAACTGCTCGATAAGGCGCGCGAAAAAAACAAGAAGATCGGCGCGAATATAGATTTTCAATATTTGGATTTCAACCAGCCGTTCAACTTTGCCGACAACACATTTGACTTATGCACCAGCGCCTTCGCCATATACTACGCTTCAGACCTGGACTTTACATTTGGTGAGGCTCATCGGGTGCTAAACTCAGGCGGACGGCTTTTCGTCTCCGGGCCATTGCCCGAGAACAAGCAGATGTTCTACGATATCATCAAGGAAGCCTCAGGCGCGGCCATTCCGCCCATGCCGGGCTCTTCACGCTTCAAAGGTGATATCTTCAATACGATCAGCAGGATATTCGCCAAGACCGAGTTGCACAAATTCGAGAATCATCTCACCTTCCCCGAAGTCGCACCGTTCATAGACTATGTCCGCGCATCACTTGGCGAAGACCGCAAGTTGTGGACATCCATGTTCAACGGCAACGACGAATATGAAGCCTTGATCGGCAAGATCGAAGCCGTGGCTAAAAAGTGGTTTGACCGTGATGGCAAATTGGTCATGACCAAGGTAGTCGGCGGTATTCTGGCGACGAAGTAGGCAACGGAACTACTCAACGGATTGCTTTGCAAAGCGGATGAACGGATATTCACAACGGATTGGAAACGGATAAACGGATGAATTTTTTTGGCAAGCGAGTCCTCTTCCTTGGCGCGCATCCCGACGATATCGAAATCGGGTGCGGCGCATTGATTCACCACATTGTTCAGCAAACGGAAATTTTATGCGTCACGCTTTCGGACAATCAAAAAAACCCCGACTTGAAGAATGTGAAAGGCGAGCATCTCAAGTCTATGAAAGTGCTCGGAGTGCCTGAGAACAAGATCATCTTTGGCCCGTTCATCACACGCGTATTTCCTGATGCGCGGCAGGACATTCTTGAATATTTCCTGACTTTACGCAAGGACTTCCAACCCGACCTGATCTTCGTCCACTCGAAACACGATGTCCACCAGGATCATCTCACAATGACTGATGAAGCCCTGCGCGCCTTTCGCGGGATCACTGTTCTGGGGTTTGACGTTGTCCGCTCTTCATACGGATTCTTTCCCCACTTTTTGGTGGAAGTTACCGAAGAAGATGTTAAGAAAAAAATAGAAGCGCTCTCAGAATATGAGACCTACCGCGATAAGTATTATTTCAACAGCGAACTCACCCGCTCCATCATGGTGAGGCATGGCGCACTGGCAGAAATCCCGTTTGCTGAAGGATTTGATATTTTGAGAATTGTTGGAAAATTTGAGAAATAAAGGTTTACAGGTCAAAGGTTGAAGGTTGAGGAAGAGGTCAAAATGAAATTTACTGAGTTGTATCAGGAATTGGTTAACAGCACGGAGATTATCCGCGCACTGATCGCTAATATTTCACAGGAAGATGCCCAGATCAAGCCTGCGCCTGAGGCATGGTCAATTCTCGAAGTGATCTGCCACCTTCACGATGAAGAACAGGAAGATTTTCGCGAGCATCTGGACTTTATCCTACACCGTCAGAATGAAGAATGGCACAGGATCGATCCGCAAGACTGGATAACATCCAGAAAATACAACAAGCAGGACTTCATCGAAATGCAAATGAAGTTCTTTGAAGAACGCAGAAAATCTCTGGACTGGTTGATCGATTTGTCCGATGCGGATTGGGAGACAATCTACACATCTGAATTCGGATCAGTCCCTGCCGGCGAAATGTTCGCTTGTTGGATCGCGCACGATAACTTGCACATCCGCCAACTGGTGGAACTCAAGCGTATTCAGATTGAAAGAATTACCCAGCCTTATGCGATTGGGTACGCTGGGGATTGGTAACAAAAAAAACTGTGAAGAGGTTTGCTCTTCACAGTTTTTTGTTACGAGGAATTATGCCTTCGGAATTCCCACAAAAATAGTCTCATCTCTTATTTGAACAGGATACGCGGGGATGTCCACTACAGCGGGCATCTGCATGGCTTGACCTGTCCGCACATCAAATTCTCCGCCATGCCGCGGACAAACAACATTATGATCTTCGATCATCCCATCCCCAAGCGGGCCATCGTCATGCGAACAAATATCGCCAATTGCAAAGATTTGTCCCGCAATATTAAAGAGGACGATGGGTCTGTCGCCAAGGTCAACAAATAACCGCTCGCCATTGGGAAGTTCAGAAGCAGGCGCGATCTCAATGTATTCCAGGTTTTCAGTAAGTTGATTAGTGTAATTGAACATGGGTAGTGTATACAGTTATACAAGCGCACAGGTTTAAACATAGTTACGTGCTTACCTGTCTACATAATCATTCCACCAGATCGTCGCCTGCCTCTCCCAACCCATACACACCCGCTTTCAAAACTTTCAACGAAAGCAGAGCGCATTTCAGGCGCACAGGGCCGAGGTCAATACCAAGTAATTCGAGAACCGATTCCTTGTTGAGTCTTTTTACTTCCTCAAGCGGTTTGCCAATAATCGATTCGATCAACAAGTCAGCGGAGGCCTGCGAGATGGCGCATCCATGACCATCAAAACGGGCATCGGTCACACGACCATCAGCACCCACACGCAGATCAATTTGGATATGGTCGCCGCATAAAGGATTATTGTCTGCAAACGAAATGTCATGCGGATCAAGTTTTCCACGATGGGATGGATTTTTATAGTGTTCAATGATGACTTCGCGATAAAGATCGTCCATGGTTTACCCAAACATCTCTTTGACTTTATAAATACCGTTTACAAGCATATCCACTTCCTCTTTTGTGTTGTACAAATAAAAGGAAGCGCGGCTCGTGGCCGGGATTCCGAATTTCTCGTGCAATGGTTGGGCGCAATGATGACCTGCCCTTACCGCAATTCCATCTTTATCCAGAATCTGCGCCACATCATGTGGATGTACACCGGCAAGGGTAAAGGCTGCCACGCCGCCTTTTTTATCAGAGGATGGACCAAACAATTTCACGCCGGGGATTTCCTCCAGGCGCTCAAGTGCGTAATCTGTGATCTCGTGTTCGTGCGCCGCGATATTTTCCATGCCGATTTTGGTCAGGTAATCGACAGCCGCGCCGAAACCGACAGCCTCTGCTATGGCGGGAGTCCCTGCTTCGAATTTATGCGGCAAAGTGTTTGGGCGGAAGGAACGAAGTTTTACTTCCTTGATCATATCGCCGCCGCCCAGGAACGGAGGCATGGATTCAAGCAATGCAGTCCTGCCGTACAACACTCCAATACCTGTCGGGCCGCACATTTTATGCGCAGAGAAGGCATAAAAATCCGCGTCAAGAACTTGCACATCCACCTTCAAATGTGGGACGGATTGCGCGCCGTCCACCAACGTAATTGCGCCTGCTTCATGAGCCAGGCGGATGATCTCGGCTGTTGGGTTGATCGTCCCAAGGACGTTGGACATGTGTGTAAACGAGACCAGCCTCGGGCGGCGGTCAAGAAGCGATTTGTACGTCTCAAGATCAAGCAGGCCGTCTTCCGTCACCGGGATAAACTCCAGCTTGATGCCGCGCTCCGCCTGAAGCATGTGCCACGGGACAAGATTGCTGTGATGTTCCATCTCGGTCAGGATGATAAGGTCGCCCTGCTTTAGGTTTGCGCGCGCCCAACTGTAGGCAACAAGGTTTATCGACTCGGTTGTGTTGCGCGTGTAAATGATCTGCCGCGCCGAAGCCGCATTGATAAACTTCGCGATTTTTTCGCGCGCATTTTCATAAAGCGTGGTTGATTCTTCAGCAAGTGTATGCACGCCGCGATGAATATTCGCATTCGACCG
>JACRBH010000180.1 GCA_016234535.1 Chloroflexota bacterium | reverse complement strand
TCTAACAATCGTAGGGTAATCGTAGGTATTGCGTCAAGTACTATTATGACATACATGATAAATTTACCTGCGTAAGGTGATTTCTCTTCTCCTCCTTTCAAAGAGAACCGCGGTCGGCGTCCGCGGTTCTCGGCGTTTAAAAGGCCGCGGATATTGGCAGTATAATCGCGTCATCAAACTCTTGCGAGGGTAACATGCCTGTTCAAATTACGATAATTGGTCTTGGTCAAGTGGGCGCTTCGATTGGATTGGCGCTCGCGGCGCATAAGGATAGCGTTTTGTGCGTGGGGCACGATAAGGATTTCTCCATTGAGCGCGCCGCGCAACAAAGAGGCGCAGTGGATAAAACTGAGCATAATCTTCCTAAAGCTGTTCGGGATGCGCGGCTGGTGTTGTTGGCTTTGCCTGTGCATCAAGTCCGCGAGACTTTGGAATTCATTGCTCCCGACCTTATGAAGGGGGCGGTTGTAGTGGATACTTCCCCGCTCAAATCTGAGGTGGCAAGCTGGGCAAGGGATATCCTCCCTGAAGGCTGTTACTACGCAGGACTTGTCCCCACCATTGCGGCTGAATTTTTGCAGGAAGCGGGAAAAGGTCTGGACTCAGCCAAAGCTGGTCTTTTCAAAGACAGCATTTTCCTCGTTGACGCTCCCGCCGGCACGCCCGGTAGCGTATTGGAGTCGGTTACAAACCTTGTGAAATTGATCGGCGCAAATATCATGATCTCTGATATTGACGAATCAGACGGCTTGATGACTTCCACCTACCTTTTGCCGCAGTTGGTTTCCGCGGCCTTGTTGAACGCGACCATCAATCAGCCCGGCTGGAAGGAAGCCCGTAAAGTTGCAGAACGCTCTTTCCATGCCGCAACATCTGTGCAGGACGACCCTGAGACATTGCAGATGTTATCCCTGCAAAACCGTGAAAATGCGATGCGCGCCTTGAATACGATGATCAGTTCTTTGGTCGAACTGCGCGACGATATCGAAGATGGAAATATCGATGCGTTAAACAAGCATTTGCAGGATGCTCACAAAGGCCGCGAAGAATGGCTGAATGATCGTTTTTTGGCGACCTGGGCGGATAAGAAAGCGCCGCCGCTTGAAAAAACACCGCTGAAGGAAAGATTATTTGGAACCATGTTGGGCAAGTCGCCAAAAGACAAGAAATGACCTGCTATTGTTACATTGTAGAATGTTCAGATGGAACATTCTACACCGGCTGGACGACAGACCCTGAAAGACGAGTCAAACAACACAATAAAGGCATCGGCGCAAAATACACCAGTACGCGCCGTCCTGTAAAATTGGTTTACTTGGAATCGCAGAAAAACCGCACTGATGCAATGAAGAGGGAACTTTCGATCAAGAAAATGAAGCGCGCGCAGAAGGATAAGCTGGTTGAAGGGTATGGGGTGGCAGGTAAGTAGGTAAACACGCAGGCAGGTAAATACGTAAACACGTAAACATGTAGGCATGTAAAAAAACAAGACCCTGAGAAAATGTCTCGGGGCCTTGTTTTACCTGTGTACTTGTTTGCTTATATACCTGTCTACCCTCTCACTCCGTAAACAACGGCAAATGTCCCAAAGAGATGATATGCATCCATTGAGCGCGATCGCCTTCGGTGAGGATGGCCGCTTCTGCAACCACGTTTGCATTTGCTTTATTCAGGATCATTTTCATTCCCTGCAGCGTGGAGCCTGTGCTGATCACATCATCCAGAATGACTACCTTCCTGCCCTTTATAACATCAAGGTCTTTCTCGTCCAATATCAATAACTGTGGCTGGCCGGTTGTAATGGATAGCGTTTCCGCTCTGAGCGCATCGCCCATATAAGGTTTGTACGCTTTACGCAGAACCACGTATGGCTTCTTTGTCTCAACCGAAAGCGCGTACGCCAGAGGAATGGACTTGGCTTCTGCGGTTACGAGAATATCGTAATCAACTTCATTAAGCTTTTTTGCGAGTCCACGCGCGCATGCCTGCACCAACTCGGTATCGCCCAAAATGTTCAAGATCGCAATCCGCAGGCCAGGTTTGATCTCAAACAAACGCAGCTCACGCTTTACGCCGGCAATCTCGATGGAATAAATCTCACGGTTCATCATAGCTTTTCTCCACAAGGAAAAATAAATTTTGCGCGTGTAGTTTATCATAACTTGCATAGAAAATTTGTGCTATACTCTGCCCCATGCCAATTATCCGCGCCTCAGAAATTGGAAGTTACCTTTACTGCCGCCGTGCCTGGCGTTATCGCAAGCAGGGTGTGGAATCGGAGAATCAGGCTGAACTTGCCGCAGGGACTGAACTGCATCGCCAGCATGGACGGAAGGCACTCTCCGCGCTTCTCTTGCGGACCTTTGGCATGGTTCTGCTTCTAGCGGCCATTCTTCTGCTCGTGGCATTTTGTACTGCGCAATTATAGGAAAATCATGTCCAACTTGTTAAGTCGTCTCGGCTATTTGCAAACCCGTCGTGATAGAACCCCCAATCTCGACCTGGCGCGTGACCTTGTCGCGCGGAGCGACACGACCGGGATTCGCGAGATCGCCGAAAACATGTGGAATGACAACAAGAATATTCATGGCGACTGCATGAACGTTATGTATGAGATCGCGATCATTGATCCCAACCTTGTTACGCCATACGCCGCGGATTTTATAAAATTTCTGAAGAGCAAATATCAGAACATGGTGCGGGGTGCGATCACCGCACTTGCTGAAATTGCCAAAGTCAAACCTGATTTTGTCTTCAAATATTTGGATGATATCAAGAAAATCAAAGAGACAAGTTCTGACATCAATTGTGATAAATCCATTTCTGCGCTGGCAAATACCTGCGCCGCAAATGCGGATTACAGCAAAGCCATTTTTCCATACCTGCTCGATCATTTGTCAACCTGTCATTTCAAGGAAGTACCGGAACATGCCGAGCGGATTTTGCCCGCAGTTAATGAAGACAATAAATATGAATTTATCAAATCCCTTGAAAAGAGAATCGAACAACTTTCAGGTTCGGATTTTACAAGGTTAAAGAAAATAATAAGAATTGCCGAAAACCTGTAATTCCACTGACTACTGAACACTTATAACTTTCCATGCTCTACCTCGCCCTTGCACTTTTCATCTTCGCCCTCTTCTTTTTTCGAAAATCCTCTGTTCAGCAGAAGGAAGCCGGCCTGCCCGGCGGAAGGATCATCTACTCTGACACGCGTGGATGGGGTAAAGTGGAGAAACCGCTCTTCTATGCCCAAATGGAATTGACCGGCAAGCCTGATTATCTTGTTGAGCAAAACGGAAAGATCATCCCTGTGGAAGTTAAATCAGGCCGCGCACCGGATGCGCCTTATGATTCGCATATTTTTCAACTCGCGGCATATTGCCTGCTCGTGGAAAAGACCTATGATACGCGTCCGCCATATGGGATTATCCATTATGAGAACCGGGACTTTGCCATAGATTACACCCGCGAACTGGAGGAAGCCCTGATTGACCTGCTTGTGGAAATAAAACGCGATGAACATAAAAGGGATGTGCCGCGTTCGCATGAACAGGCTTCGCGCTGCGCCCGATGCGGCTACAGGAATACCTGCGATCAACGCCTTGCTTAAAAATAAAGCAACGTTGTGACATCACAAAAGGTATAATTTCGTTATGTCTATGCCATTCATCCCTAAACGAATAGTTGTAACGGCATACCCAAAGATGCCGCAGGCTTTTTCGGAAGCGGAAGCAATGACCGCTTATTTAAAAGAAAAAGGCATAGATGCTCCCTGCGATTCTTTATATAATGAAGATCTTCGCAAGCGTGTAAAAAAAGGCGATTTCGACATGCTTATCGCTGTCGGGGGCGATGGGGGCGTGCTGCGCGCGGGTCACTTATGCGCCCCATGCGGCGTGCCAATCCTCGGTGTGAATCTTGGGCGGTTGGGCTTCCTGATCCAAATCGAACGTAATGAATGGCGCGGGTACTTTGAAAAACTATTCAACGGCGAGGCATGGATCGAAAACCGCATGATGCTGCGCGCAGAACACATCCGCGCCGGTGAAAGCCTTGGTAGTTCGAATGCGTTGAATGAGGTGGTTGTCGCGCGCGGACAAACCCTGCGCCCTGTCCGCTTGACTGCTTCAGTAGATGGCCGTCAATTGGCAAGTTATGTTGCAGACGGTCTTATTGCATCCACTGCCACAGGTTCCACGGCTTATGCGCTTGCCGCCGGCGGACCCATCCTGCCGCCGGAACTGCGTAATATCCTGCTCGTGCCAATTGCGCCGCATCTTTCTGTAGACCGCGCCGTTGTTTTATCGGAAGGTTCTTCGGTCAGTATTGTTGTGAAAGGCGAAAACTCAGTCCTCAGTGTGGATGGCCAGCCGCCAACACCCTTAATGGAAGATGACCAGGTAAAAGTAACTGCCGCAGATGTCACTGCGCAATTTGTCCGCTTTGGTGACCCGGGATATTTCTATCGCAACATCACGGCACACATGAACGAAAACTCTTTAGGATTTCCACGATGACCGAAACCACATCAAACACACTTTATTGCTATGTTCACCCCACCCGCGAAACCTCCCTGCGCTGCAAGCGTTGTGACAAACCCATCTGTGCCTCCTGCGCGCAGCGGACTCCAACCGGCTACCTTTGCAAGGATTGTGTGAACCAGCATAAAAAAATATTCGATACTGCGCTCTGGTACGATTACCTGCTTGGGTTCGCAACAACATCCATCCTCTCATTCCTTGCAGGCGGATTGCTTTCTCTTGTCTCATCGTTTGCCGGTTTTTTTATGATCTTTATTTCATTCGCAGTGGCAGGCGGGGCCGGGGTGTTCATCTCCAATGTTACATTACGCGTTACAAATAGACGCCGTTCGCGCTGGTTATTCATCACCTGCGCTGCGGGTGTTGTGTTTGGCATTATCCCGCTGGCTTTATACCTGTTCTTAACAGGTGGTATGTATTCGATTATCATGATTTTAATTTATGTGCTTGTCGCCACGACCACGGTTTATGCGCGCCTGGCAGGGATCCAGTTATAGCTTATGCTCACCGAACTTCACATTCAAAACTTTGCAATCATAGACAAGCTCGACCTGCGTTTTGACTCCGGCCTCATCATCCTTACCGGTGAAACAGGCGCCGGCAAATCCATCATTCTCGATGCGGTTGTGATGCTGATCGGCGGGAAGGCCGATACGACTTTTGTGCGGACTGATTCAGACGCCGCATTTGTCGAAGCGGTGTTCCAGCTCAAAGGTCCAGAAAAAGAAGCGGTGCATTTTATCCTCAACCGCGAAGAGTTAATGGATGATCCCAATTATGTAACGCTCATGCGTGAAGTCCGCAAAGAGGGACGCAGTGTGGCGCGCATCAATGGCCGCACGGTGAACGTTGGATTATTGAAGGAGCTTGGCGCATTACTGGTCGACATCCATGGGCAGGCGGAGCATCTTTCGCTGCTCGATCCTCGCGCACACCTTGGCCTGCTCGATCGCTACGCGGAAGTTGGCCGGCCCTTGAGCGACTACCGCCAGACATATCATACGCTGTTGAATCTGCGCCGCGAATTGGCTGACCTTCGCAAAGCTCAATCGGATGCGGACCGCCGCATCGAAATGCTTTCGTATCAAGCTGAAGAAATTGAATCAGCGCACTTGAAGGCCGGCGAAGATGAAGAACTGCGGAAGGAACGTGACCGCTTAGCCAACGCTGAACAACTCGCGCAAAACGCGCAGGAAGCATTGGCAGTTTTAGATGAAGGCTCACCTGAAATGCCCGCCGCCACTGACCTGATCGGTCAAGCCGCGCAGGCGCTGGCCGCTCTCGCCAAAATTGACGCGGGCCAATCTGAGTTGGCAGAGCAAGCCGAACTGATGCTCGATACGATGTCGGATGTCATTCACAATTTGCGTGATTATCTTGAAGAGATCGAATACAACCCGAAGCGGTTGGAAGATGTTGAAGAGCGGCTAGACCTGCTCCATTCACTCGTGCGCAAATATGGCGGCAATATTCCAGCCGTGATCGCATACGGCGCGGATGCGCGCAAACAACTTGAGACGATCAGCGGCGCGGCAGAGCGCATCAACGAATTGGAAATGCAGGAAGCGAAGCTGCTGGAGAAACTTGCCAAACAAGGCGGCGCGTTATCTGAAAAACGAAAGTCTGCTGCGGCAGAGATGAGCAAGGGGATCGAAACCGAACTTGATGATCTAAAGATGGCATCGGCGCGATTTGGCGTGGATTTCCAAACCAAACCTGATGTGAACGGCGCGCCCATGTCTGATGGTACGCGTATTGCGTTCGACCAGAATGGATTTGATCGCGTGGAATTTTTGATCGCACCGAATCCTGGCGAAGGACTCAAACCGCTGGCAAAAATCGCGTCCGGCGGCGAGACTTCGCGCTTGATGCTTGGATTAAAGAATGTAATGGCCCGCGCCGACGAAGTGCCCTCCTTGATCTTCGATGAAATCGACCAGGGAATTGGCGGGCGCGTGGGCATGATAGTCGGCCGCAAACTTTGGAATCTCTCCCGCACTCATCAGGTCTTTTGCGTGACGCATTTACCCCAACTGGCGGTCTATGGCGACCATCATTATCAGGTGCAAAAACTTGTAGACAAGGGCCGCACGCTTACCCGCGTTCAACTTCTTGATGGTGAGTCGCGTTTGCTTGAACTTTCACAGATGCTTGGTGAAGTCGGCGAAGGGACTCTGCGATCCGCGCATGAGCTGCTGCAAGTTGCACGACAGTCAATAAAAGGGTGAATTGTATAAGCACTGCGCAACTGAGCGGAAAAATGGCGCAGGCTGTTCAATGCATAAAAATATACTGCTACGTTATGAGGTCATAATACTATGATGGCACGCATGAAAAGATATATACATTATTTTCGTATTATCTTCCAGAATAGGATTCTTGGTAAATTTATTCACCCCAAGCCTTCAGCTCTGCGTATCTTTTACGCCGGCGGTTACTGGAGAGGACCGAACGATATGGTCGCTCAGATGCTTGGCGGGTTGAAGGCTACGGGGGTGAATTTAATCGACTTTAATAGCGATCTCAATCTGGATGCGCTGGATACTGAGGGACGTCCTTTTCTGGAGAGAGGAGTGACCGGCCCGGTTTGGCTGAAGCGGGAGAGACTATTTCCCCTGATTCTAAAGTTTCGACCGCATATTATCATCTGTAATGCTGGAGGCCTTAGTTTCCGACCGGAGGATGCGGCCTTTTTACGAAAATTGGGGATAAAACTGTTGACATTCGTGCTTAGCGATCCGGAAGTATACGAACCCACGACCAGGAAGACCGCTCAGAACTTCGATGTGCTTTATTCTTTCGTGCCTGAATATGTTGAAAAATATCGCCAGCATGGTCCGCAGGCTTATTTGCTGCCAATGGCCACAAACCAGGCGTTTTTTCATCCAGCTCCAGGACGGAAAGAATATGAATGCGAGGTGCTTCATTTAGGTGCAGTTCATGCAGATCGCATCGAACCGGTAAAGGCGTTGGTGGAGAATTTCGATACCCATGTCCGCGGAGAAAATTGGGAAAATTATGGCGTCAGAAATCACGGATTGCTTTTTGGGGAGGATGTGCTCAGTGCTTTGAATAGCGCAAAGATCGCGGTCATCTTTTCCCGAACCATATCGGGCTTCCAGGGGGTGAAGGTTGGCCTCCTTGATTTTCTCGCAGCCGGGGGGCTTGTCGTTACCGAAGATTTCCCGCTGCTCCACAGGTATTTTGAGGTTGGCAGGGAAATAATCGCTTTCAGTGATACACAGGATATGATAGGGAAAATTAAATATTATCTGGATCATCCTGAGGAAGCGGAAGCGATTCGCAAAGCCGGCAGAGAGAGAGTGATCAACAACCTTACATGGGATAAAGTTTTCCCCAGGGTGCTTCCCACTGTCATGCAGATTAATGGCTGGCCATTGGATACTGATTGGATAAACAGCTATTTTCTGCCTGAAAAATAACAGGCCAGTTTCGCCAAACCTGCCGCGAATTGAATATCACAAGCGCTGGGTATTTAAGATGCAGAGCGAAGGGTCTCTACTTCTGAAACCCGAAGTTCTTCGCTCAGAACGACACTCCGTAAGGTGAGTAAGATTTTAGATACGGGCAGTAACGGCTTGCTGTCAAACATCAAGATTGATTTCCCCGCCCCTGAGTTTGCAATTTACACGGACATTAAATCAATCAGTGAATATTTGCGGCCTGAGACAATTTGTAAAAGTCCCTATATGAAACCATGAATACGGAGAAATCAAAATGCTCAGCAAACTTGCGGCGGTAGAGACAAACAAGATCGGAAAGAACGTGCAGATGGGCGAGTTTTGCGTTATCAGTGATGGAGTTACACTTGGCGATAACGTGACCAGCCATCCAAATGTGATCATCGAATCCTGGGTGGCCATAGGAGACAGCGTGGAAATATTTCCCGGTACTTACATTGGAAAAACTCCAAAAGGCACCGGAGCGACCTCCTGCCCGATAGAATTTATTCCACAGGTAACCATTGGAAATAATTGCGTCATTGACCCCAATACTGTTATTGATTACGATGTTGTCATTGGAGATGATAACTTGCTGGGTGATGGGGCATCTTTGCGGGGGAAGGCCCGGATCGGGCATCATTGTTTGATAAGCCGTTATGTGTCAGTAAATTACAACACGCGGACAGGCAATCATACACGTGTCATGGATTTACCCCGCATTACGGGGGACTGCGAAATTGGGGACAATGTATTTGTCGGCATTTTGGTGGCGGCCACAAATGACAATTCCGTTTTTAACGGCGAATATAAAAATGAAAAATTCACCGTCCCGCAGATACAAAATGGTGCTATTATCGGCTCGGGCGCCAGTTTGTTGCTGGGAGTCACGATCAAAGAAGGGGCTTTGGTGGGATCCAATGCGGTCGTCTCCAGGGATGTTCAGCCTTATGACGTTGTAATGGGTATTCCTTCAAAGGTGACGAGAAATTTAAAGGATAGGCGTCAATAAGGAAAGAACTATATGTCCCTTGCAGATTGTCATCAGATCGATTTTCCAAAAATCCAGGACCCCCGCGGAAACTTAACCTTTATCGAAAGCGATAGGCACATTCCCTTTGAAATTAAACGAGTTTATTACTTATACGATGTTCCCGGCGGTGCAACGCGGGCCGGGCATGCGCACAAAAAACTGCAACAGGTCCTGATTGCCCTGTCTGGCAGTTTCGATGTTTTATTAGATGACGGAAAACAAAAAGAACGAGTCCACTTAAGCCACCCCTTTAGAGGTTTATATATTTATCCCTTGACCTGGCGCATGATAGATAATTTTTCCTCTTCGTCTGTATGCTTGTCCATTGTCTCCGATTTTTATGCTGAAGATGATTACATTCGGGAATACGATGAATTCCTTAAAACTGTAGTGGGAGTAAAAAAATGAAAATTCCTTTTCTTGATCTAAAAGTCCCATACAAGGAATTGAAGGAAGAACTCGATTCCGCTTATGCGCGAGTTATGGAAGCCGGCTGGTTTGTACTGGGCGAGGAAGTGGATGCGTTTGAGCAGGAATTTTCCTCCTATTGCGGCGCGAAATATTGTGTAAGCCTTGGCAATGGATTGGATGCCCTGCACCTGATCTTAAAGGCTTACAACATTGGCGCTGGTGATGAAGTTATCGTGCCTGCAAATACATATATCGCGACCTGGCTTGCGATTTCATATGCCGGTGCAGCGGTCATTCCAGTTGAGCCTGATGTTCATACCTTCAATCTTGATCCGCGTCGTGTTGAATCTGCCATCACAGAACGCACACGTGCGATCATGCCTGTTCATCTATATGGCCAACCCGCAAAGATGGATTCCATACTTGAGATTGCCCATAAATATCATTTGATGGTCATTGAAGACGCCGCACAGGCGCATGGCGCTCACTTCCAAAGTAAGCCTGCGGGAGCCTGGGGGGATGCGGCTGCATGGAGTTTTTATCCCGGAAAAAATCTCGGCGCATTGGGGGACGCCGGCGCAGTTACAACAGATGATTCTGGCCTGGCGGAAAGAATACGGATGTTGAGAAATTACGGTTCCCGTGTTAAATACTATAATGAGATCAAAGGATATAATTCGCGTCTTGACTCGCTGCAAGCTGCTTTTTTGCGAGTGAAATTACGCCATCTGGACGATTGGAATCGACGACGTAAAGCCATTGCGCAACAATACCTCGATGGATTAATGGATTTAAGCGATATTATCGCTCCTGTTTTATTGGATGGTGTTGACCCCTCCTGGCATTTATTTGTAATACGCCATGCCCAGCGCGATGCACTTCAAAAGCATCTGGAGCGAGCTGGTATAGGAACATTGATCCACTACCCTGTGCCGCCCCATCTTTCAGAGGCGTATTCAGATCTTGGGAAGCGGGCTGGTGCCTACCCCATTACCGAGGAAATGGCACGAACCGTTCTAAGCCTCCCCATGGGACCTCATCTTGCACAGGAAAGCGTTGAGATCGTGATAAATGAACTGAAAGGTTTTGTCGCAACAAATTTATCTTGCAGTAGTTAATTCTTCACGTACGACCCGTCTGAGAATGACTTCGACCGGTTCCTGTTGATTTGTAATATATTCCCTCAAAGCATCATTGATCAAGGTTTGGTAATTTCCACCGTCAGCCTCATCCACCGTGCCGCGAAACCAATCCAAAATATCATCGCCAATGCGGATGGTGATGCGGGTTTTCCCTTTTGGCGCAGGGACAACCGCACCGCGTTTGCCTTTGCTAAAATTGTATTCCTTTTTCATCTGCTAACAATCCATTTAAGGTTTCGATTAACTCTGACAAGCCATCTGTCGCGCCAAGCCAAATACGATTCATCAAGGTTTCGCCGTATTCGTGAGCAATGATGTTACGGAGTTCAATCAGCCGTTTCCAGTTGATTTCAGGATGTTCACTGCGAAATTGTGGAGCGATATGATTTGCGGCTTCGCCGATTACATGCAGTTACCTTTCAA
This sequence comes from Chloroflexota bacterium, assembly GCA_016234535.1. Lineage (GTDB taxonomy): Bacteria > Chloroflexota > Anaerolineae > Anaerolineales > Villigracilaceae > Villigracilis. Next base: position 5,107 of record JACRBH010000180.1, on the reverse strand, counting down.
CTGCGTAGCACAATTTTTTATCATTTTCAAATTCGTGAAATTTTATCCCGCGCATAAAGTCTTCAATCTCACGGGCACTTCGCGGATGTCCCACAAATAGGACTTTGCCTGCTCATCATGCGGCATAGATCACCTGCGCGGTACGGAGAATCTCTTTTCTGCGGTATGGATTGCGAAGTCCCTCTTTTTCAACCAGGTCAACGGGGCGTTTGAACATCTTTTCAAGTTCGAGTTTCATGTCAATGATTTCAAACAGCCCAATATTTTGCGCCTTCGAATCAATGCTGACAAGACATCTATATCGCTGTCGGGGCGGAAATCATCCCGCAGGGCGGAGCCGAATAGTGAAAATTTGGTAATACTCCAGCGCTGACAAAAGGCGGCGATTCTTTTGCGTGGAATTCTGAACTTCTTGCGTTTCATGACTTAAATTATAGCACTTCTCACCCATTGACCCTCCTCCCGCGGACATGCCTCACCATCAATCATCCCTCGCACCCAATAAAAAACACTGGACATTCAGCCCACTGTTTTCTCGTTCTTCGCGTCGTTCGGGATAAATCCCTTACTCGCACATGGAAGCACTTCGTGCTAATTGCGGAGCCCACGCCAGTGGACTTTCACGAACTCAGGCAGGGACTGCGTAGCGTCCCGCACAGACTCTCTCCCTTCACGCAGATATGACTCACCATCAATCAGCCCCTCGTATCCCCAAACATTCTCCACGCCCAACCACCGCCCTGACGTGGAACGTCTGGGCTATTCCTACAAAATCGGCGAACCGATTAGTCAGCTTGAGTGGATTTCGTACGTTTAGCACGCGGGATTTATCCCCGTGCGCTGCCCATCGCCCGTTGACCCTCCCTCTCACGCAGACATGACTCATCATTAATCAGCCCTCGCTCCCAATAAAAAACACTGGACATTCAGTCCAGTGTTTTCTTGTTACTTTATTCTTTCTCTTTCAAATACTTTTGAGCGGCTAACAGAAACTCCCGCGCCTGGTTGATCATGGTTGCCACAATATCATCTTCAATTCCTGTATCCACGCCATAATCGCCAGTGATGCGTTTATCGAATCCATCTCTCAACCAGCGATGAAATTTTGGGTTGAGCGCCTGGGTCTTGGCAAAATTCTTTCCATACGCAGCAATGACCTGACCATGCTGGCTGAATTTCAAGTCAAATTCGTTATATAGCAATGCCTCGGCGACATAGAACATCGCATAATACGCACGCCCCGCGGCAAACTCTGCTTTGTCAACATTCAACAATGCTTCCGCGGCTTCGATGGCATCTAATGCCTTGTTAAACAGCTTGCTGGAATACTCTTTCAAGCAGGCACCCCCTCCTTACGGATGTTGTAGATCAACGGTCTTTCATCGTTGGCGGTTTCCCACTGGATTTGTTTGATGAAAATACAACTTACAGTGACGTCATACTCCAAAGAGACATCGCTTGCCAGTTGACTAATCTTGCTTTGCTCTTTCCAGTAATTCTTATAGTCTTTCAGCAAAATCATCACATCCACGTCCGACCCTTGACGGTAATCTCCGCGCGCATAAGAACCGTACAAATAGACGGCTTTCAACTTATCCCCATAAATGAGGACAAGTCCTTCCTTCAATTCCTTCATTAATTTCCTGATACGAGCAGGAATTTTCGCTTTCATGCCTTTATTTTACCGCACCATCCAAAACCTGCCCTCCCCCTCACGCGGACATGACTCATCATCAATCAACCCCTCGCACAAATATGACCAATATCTCAGTGAATATTCATGCCATCTTTGGTATATTGAAAGCATATCTTTTGTCACATAAGGAGAAACTAAAATGAAAAGCGGAAAATGCCCAATGTGTAATTCAAATGAAATGTACTCAAATTCGGAATCAGAATTTCGCGCTTCGGGGGATTTGGTTCAATTGAGCGATATTGATAATGAACTGCAAATCTATTTGATCCCTTATATTTGCACAAACTGCGGATTTGCCGCCATGTTTGTCGCAGACATGGCTGATGTCAGGGATTTACCAGAGACAGATGGCTGGGAAAAGGTGAAATAGTTATTCGCTACCCCCCTCACGCGGACGAGATTCATCATTAATCAGCTCCTTGCACACCCCAATCCGTTTTCGTCCGTGAGTCCGTGACAGAGTCCGTTGACCAACCTCCCGCGGGCATGCTTCACCATCAATCAGCCCCTCGCACACCCAAATCCGTTCCCGTCCGTGAGTCCGTGACAGAGTCCGTTGACCAACCTCACGCGGACATGCCTCACCATCAATCAGCCCCTCGCTCACCCAAAATCCGTTTGCATCCGCTCATCCGCTTCAAATCCGTTGACCAACCTCACGCGGACATGACTCACCATCAACCAGCCCCTCGCACCCCCAAATCCGTTCCCATCCGTGAATCCGTGACAGAGTCCGTTGACCAACCTCACGCGGACATGCCTCACCATCAATCAGCCCCTTGCTCCCAATAAAAAAACACTGGACATTCAGCCCAGTGTTTTCTCGTTACCCAATCCCATTTACCCACTTCACTTTGAAAGGTTTTAGCGCATTGACCAGCCTCATATCTGCCGTCCACAAATCTACTTCCATCCATTCAGCAAGCGCAAGGTAATGCGCATCGTATGTAGCAGGGAGGTTGAACCGCATGGCAATTTCACGCGCCTTCAAATGCAGGTTCTTCTCATTGACCAAGGTGATCGGAAGATCAAGCGACAACTCCAGGGTTTCCCAGATGGCTTCCGCCGAAAGGACTTTGTTTCTTTGCTGTTGGTAAAGAGCATTTGTCACTTCATAAAATAACAAGGATGGCGCGACAAGACTCACCTCGTCTGCAATCCATGATTGCCATAAACTTTGAATGAACTCATTCTCAGGCTGTAATACATACCTGAGAATGATGCTTGCATCAACGCAGACTGTTGTTGATTTGCTCATCGCGTTCTTCCCTCCCTTGGCGGATTAATTCAGCAGGGTCTGTCAGGGACTTTCCTGCCAGTTCGATACGGATTTTTTTATGCAAGGCTTCAATACGTTTTTGCATACTGGCATGTGTCTTTGCCGCGACCAAAAGATCGTATGCCTTCTTGGAAAGGACAACGACTTCCGCCTTCCCGCCTCGTTCCACGATAACAGGCGCAATTTTCGCCTGTTTCATCACATCTCCAAAGTTGATTCTTGCCTTTGTGGCACTAATCGTCTTAAGCATGGCGCTCTCCTGGTTGATTAACCGATTAATCAATTGGAAATATACTCTTGAGGCGAATTTTTGTCAAACGCCCGCACCGACTCCTCCTCGCGCAGACGAGTCAATTCATCGCACAACAAAAGCCCCTTCCCACTTGGGAAGGGGTTGGGGATAGGTAACTCCCTCACCCCTCACGCGGACAAGTCTCACCATCAATCAGCCCCTCGCACCCCCAAATCCGTTCCCGTCCGTGAGTCCGCGACAAAGTCCGTTGACCAACCTCACGCGGACATGACCCATCATCAATCAGCCCCTCGCACACCCACAATCCGTTCCCATCCGTGAATCCGCGACAAAGTCCGTTGACCAACCTCACGCGGACATGACTCACCATCAATCAGCCCCTTGCACAACCGCAGTCCGTTCCCGTCCGTGAGTCCGTAACAGAGTCCGTTGACCACCCTCACGCGGACATGTCTCACCATCAACCAGCCCCTCGCACCCCCAAATCCGTTCCCATCCGTGAATCCGTGACAAAGTCCGTTGACCAACCTCACGCGGACATGACTCACCATCAATCAGCCCCTCGCCTCCTTAAACAAAAAACATCCAAAGCCATTGACCTTGGATGTTTTCAATTTACAACTTTACCTATACAGCAACCGTCTCAAAAGCAACTTTGATTGCATCTCCCACATGACCTGTGAAATTCAATTTCTCAAACCCAATAACCTTGCCTTCACGGTCTTTCATCAGCACAATTTCTTCCCCTGTTTCTTCCGCGACATATTCATCTGCGGGATTTCCAAACCAGACAGTAAGTGTATTTCCTTCTCTATCGTAATAAACTTTTACTTGTGCCATACCTGTACTCCTTCCTTGATCGCGTCTGTTGGATAAGTCGTGATCAAAAAGCCTGATTCACCTGTTTGCTTGGAAACTGCACAAATCCATCTCTTTTCATGTTCCGCTTTATAAAACAAATAAACATCTTCATCCGATTTGCTTTGACGAATTTCGTCTGGATTTTCCAATGCATTTCGGACATCATCTTCGCGCCCAGCCATTATGGGATGTTTTACACTGACAATTAAATCCCAATATCCATGCGTCACGCGGACACGAAACCCAAGCGGGGTCATTACTTCAAATAAGACATCTTTGTTGTCAGCCATGTAAATATCCTGCCTTTATTTTACCCCACCATCCAAAACCTGGCGCATCACAACAAACCCCTCCCAGCCTCCCCTAAAGGAGAGGAGTTAAGTCATCGCGCAACAAAAGCCCCTTCCCACTTGGGAAGGGGTTGGGGATGGGTAACTCACTCACCATCAACCAGCCCCTCGCACACCCAAATCTGTTTCCGTCTGTGAGTCTGTGACAGAGTCCGTTGACAACCTCGCGCGGACATGACTCACCATCAATCAGCCCCTCGCACCCAACGAGAAAACACTGGACAGTTACCCCAGTGTTTTCTCGTTCTTCGCGTCGTTCGGGTTGAAACCCTCGCTCAGTACATGGAAGCACTTCGTGCTAATCGCGGAGTCCACGTCAGTGGACTTTCACGAACTGAGGCAGGGCTTTAGCCCGCACCGACCCTCCCCTCACGCGGACATGATTCACCATCAATCAGCCCTCGTCCAACCAAGCATTCTCCACGCCCAATCACCGCCCCGACGTGAACGTCTGGGCTACACTTACAAAATCGGCGAAGCCGATTAGTCCGCTTGAGCGGACTTCGTACGCATAGCACGCGGGGTTTACCCCCGTGCGGTGATCATCGCCGTTGACCCTCCCCCTCACGCGGACATACCTCACCATCAACCAGCCCCTCGCCCACCCACAATCCGTTTCCGTCCGTGAATCCGTGACAAAGTCCGTTGATCAACCTCACGCGGACATG
>JACRBH010000187.1 GCA_016234535.1 Chloroflexota bacterium | reverse complement strand
GTTATCGTGCCAGTGTTGGCCGCGATCCTTCCGATTTACAACAGCGTCAGGGTAACTGTGCGCGAAGCATTGAGCGACTATGGCCTCGGCGGCAATGCCAAGCCAAAGGATGATTCGGTCAACAGGAACTCGGTGTTGATCCCGCGCCCAATCAGGATCTCGATCCGCAACACGTTCAGGCGCAAAGTGAGACTCGGCATCACCCTGTTTACGCTTGTGTTGGGCGGCGCGGTGTTCATCGCAGTCTATAACCTGTGGGCTTCGTTCGACCAGGTCATGGAAGATATTCAGGGATACTTTTTGGCCGATATCAACGTTGCCTTCGATCACGGTTATCGCTTTGACAAAGTAGCGAATGTTGCGGAGAGCGTGCCCGGCGTGGAAAGCTCCGAAGGCTGGCTGGAGTACCCCGGCACGCTCAAAATGGGCGCGGATGAAAGCGGCACGCAAATACTTTTTGTTGCGCCGCCTTCAAGCTCCACTTTGATAGAACCGATCATTTCGTCTGGCCGCTGGCTGATGCCCGGCGATGAAAATGCCATCGTCATTGGAAATCATCTCCTGCAAATCTTCCCCGACTTAAAGATCGGTGACTGGCTGACCATCGAGGCCAAAGGCAGGGAAACAAAATGGCATATCGTCGGCACATATAGCATCACAGGAAATGTCAGCCCGCCTTTGTTATATGTCAACTATGAATATTTGAGTGTGCTGGTTGGCGAGCCGGAAATGGCTTATTCCCTGCGCATCACCACATCACAACATGACTCGATCTCTCAAAGGCGAATCAACGACCAGATCCAGGCGGCCTTTGAAGCGCGCGGAATCAATATCCGCTCCACGCAATTGAGCGCAGACTTTATCCGCGACCAGACGGCGCAGACAGACATCCTCGTTTATTTTATGCTGGTGATGGCGTGTTTGATCGCCATTGTCGGCGGACTGGGCTTGATGGGAACCATGAGCATCAACGTGCTCGAACGCACACGCGAGATCGGCGTGATGCGCGCAATCGGCGCAAGCAACGGCGACATTCAATCCATTGTCATTACCGAAGGCATGGTAATCGGCATTCTCAGTTGGGCGATCAGTATTTTCGTCGCCATACCGATCACAAACGTGCTTTGTTTCGGCGTAGGCACAGCCATCCTCACCGCCCCCATGCCAGCCGTATATGGAGTCAACGGGGTGATTGCGTGGTTGATCTTCACTATTGTGCTAGGCACATTGGCAAGTGCGTTACCTGCAAGACGGGCATCAAGGCTGACAGTGAAAGATACACTGGCGTATGAATAGGTAGACATGGAAACAAGAATCTGTAGCGCGACATTTATGTCGCCTGGCCTGCATGCGACATAAATGTCGCGCTACGAAAGTCGTTTTTGTTTCTTTGGCCTTGAACGATGTTTTGTTCCGCCGTGGTTTTACTCAGAACAAGGCGAGCCGCCTATATTACTTCCACGGCGCGGTGATGAGGGGAGTTTCCGCATCTGCGGCGTGGCCGAGATAGGGCAGGTGCCATGCTTCAGAGATTGTCTTCAAGATGGAGTAATGCGAGTACGGTGTGGCGTCTTGAAAATTTTCACGGACTTGCGGAGAAATAAAAACGGTGGCGATTCGTCCGCCTGCTTTTTCTGGGAGGCCGCAGCATGAATGATCTCCCTGCCCTTCGTCCCAGGTAAGGATGATAAGGAAAGGCTCGCCTGTTGCTTCAAGAGCGGGATAAAGTTTTTCCACCTGATCTCTTAAAAATCCATCCGCGAGGTTGAGGGCGCAATCATGCGCGGAGTAACAAATGTCCGGCGTGATGAAGATGAAGTCTGGCAGGTCATTTGCGGCGATGTCCAGATCCATTTGAGTGAGCGGGACAATGCTCCGCTGACATCTCTCTTCATCAAGACGGATCGGGTCGAAGAAGATAAAGGGATTGTGCTTTCGCACATAGCGCAAAGTTTCTCCTTTATAGCACGGCTCCGGCATATCGTCTTGATATGTCTTCCAGGTACGGCCGCTGGCCTCGATCAGGTCAGGCAGGCTTGGAGAATCAATGTAGCAATCGTCAAAATCAGTGCAGTTATCGTCAATGCCGAAAGTATCGCCGCCGATCAGGGAGATGTAATTCGGCAGGCTGGGATGCGTTGTTGCATAGTGTTGAGTTAGTAAAGTGTACGAGTTGGCAAGCAGATTAAAGTAGGCCATGTCCGGGTTGCCGACCACCATTCCAAATTCCCTATTCTCAAAGATGAGAATCACAATATGCGAAAAATTTGGGACCAGCGGCTGGGGAGTTGGTGTCGATTCAACTGCGGGGACCGGGGCAGGCGTGGCCGTGGGAAGTGTCAGGGGTGGGAGGGTGGGGAGATTCGGCGTCGGCGCTGACTCTGTCAACGCGGGCTGGCAGGCCGAGGCGAGGAAAGATGCGATGATTGTCATCCACAATAATTTTTTCATGGTTATATTATAAGTCGTTGAATAAATGTTTTGAAACCGCAATTCCATTTTTGTGACTATTCTGAGATAATGCGGAAAGAGTAATTCCTGGCACGTTTTAGCATGACAAGCTCAGGAGCACAACCCATGACCACGATTCGCACTCCCGCAAAAATCATCCCCCGCGCTTTCCCCGGCATCAAACCTGACGAAATGCAGGAAATCATCATGAATAGCCGCGTTAAGGCATATCCGCCTGATACGGTGGTATGCAAGGAGAATGCGGTCGAGTACACCTTCTATATGATTCTCGAAGGGGAGTTCAAAGTTACGAAGATTATCAATAATACAGAAGATCGTTTGATGAAAACATTAACTGCGGGCGATTTCTTCGGAGAGATGGCGCTGATCCACAACGCGCCTCGCGCCGCAACCGTTACTTCGACCACAAATGCAACTTTGCTGGAACTTGACAAGGAAGGTTTCAACCGTGTTCTAAAACACAGTCCCAGCGTATCTCTGGCGATGATTGGGGAGATCAGCAACCGCCTGCGCCAGAACGATGAAATGGCGATTGAAGACCTGCGCCTGCGCGCCGCCGAATTGGCAGATGCCTATCAAAAACTCGCCCAACAGGATTTGGCGCGGCACGAATTCCTAACGAATGTGGCGCATGAATTACGAACCCCGTTAATGATCGCAAGCGGATATTTACATGCGCTCAAAAAAGGGATGGTGCCAGCCGATCAATTTGACAGCAAAGTGGATGCGGTCATGCGCAATGTGGACCAGATCGTGACGCTCACAAACGATATTCTCTTTTTACAGGAGATCGAGCTGGTCTTGCCTGAATTCCAATCTGTGAACATGTACGGCATTGTGGAGGAAATTGTAAAGGCGTATCAAGACAAGGCAGAGGCGCGGCAGGTGACGCTGAAAATAAAAGACGGTCAAAATACATCCGCTGTACAGGGCGATAAAAGCTCGCTAAAAAGAGCCGTCACTGCGTTGGTGGATAATGCGATCAAGTTCAGCAATCCAAATGGTAATGTGGAGATCAACCTTACAGATCAGGGCAATCGCGTAAATATTTCAGTGGAAGATAACGGCATCGGCATTGCCCCGGATATACGTCCGCGCATCTTTGACAGGTTCGCGCACCTCGAAAAAAGCGGCGACGAACTTTACGGCGGGCTGGGCCTCGGTTTATCCATTACGCGGCAGGTCATTCAACAGCACAACGGTTCGCTGGAAGTTGAAAGCACACCCGGCAAGGGAAGCAAGTTTACGATCTCATTGATGAAGTGGCAATAATAAAAGATCGTCATTGCGAGCCCCGAGCCTCAAACGGCGAGTGGGTGAAGCAATCCCAATGTTATGGGAGATTGCTTCGGCGGATAAGCACCGCCTCGCAATGACGATAAATTATTCTCAATCCCCAAACACAACTTTCAATTTATCATTTTCATCATAATATGAGCGCGCCGAAAAGGGCGGATCACCGCGCTGCATATTGTGGATTCGGTCAAGCAGGACTGGCAAATCTTCAACCACTGGGAGATGAAGAACTGCCTCTCTTTCCACCCATTCAACTGATCCTTCCTCACTGGCCTTGATCTCCCCTTGAATATTGTCCCCGCAAAACACAAACAGACAGATTCCCGTCTCCCCGGCATCTACAATGACTGTGCCGCATAACCACAGATCTGCGGTGAGACCGGTCTCTTCCAGCAACTCGCGCCGCGCGGATGTAAGCACATCTTCCCCGCACTCCACATGACCGCCGAGTCCGTTGTATTTACCGGCCCACAATCTCTTGGTCGGCGCGCCTTTAATTAACAAATACTCATCCCCTTTACGGACGAAGATCGCCGTGCGGGGAATGAGCATGTATCTATCTTTTGTTATACCCTGGTCAGTTTTTGGCATGGAATTTTAGATTGACAATTCCAGTGGCTGCAACGCACTACTAGCTCAACATCTTACGCACTTCATCCAAATGACCAGCGGAACCGAGTTTCTCGTTCTTGTCGGCGATAAACTTGGCGTATTCAGCCATGAAGACCTTGCCAATCGGGCGCAGGTCAAATTCGGCGGGCTTATCGCGGAAGTATTCACGGTGAACGCGCGTCCACACCAAACGTCCATCTGTGTCAATGTTGATTTTGGTCACGCCTAATTCGGCGGCGCGCTTGAATTGGCCGGCATCCACGCCTTTTGCGCCTTTCAAATCACCGCCAGCCGCGTTGATGCGCGCCACTTCTTCCTGCGGCACGGAGCTGGAGCCATGCATCACCAGAGGGAAGCCGGGTAGGTTCTTCTGAATGTCCGCCAGCACATCGAAATGAAGTCCCTGCGTGCCGCTGAACTTGAATGCCCCATGACTGGTACCGATGGCGCAAGCCAGCGAGTCGACACCCGTCAAGCGCACAAATTCCTTGGCCTGCACGGGGTCGGTCAATTTTGCGTTGGCTTCATCCACTTTGACATGTTCCTCCACCCCGCCCAGTTGACCGAGTTCCGCTTCCACCACCAATCCCTTGGCGTGCGCGGCATCCACTACGCGCTTGGTAATTTCCGCGTTCTTTTCAAAGGATTCATGGCTGGCGTCGATCATCACGGATGAGTAAAAGCCGCTATTAATACAGTCATAGCAGGTTTCTTCGTCGCCGTGATCGAGATGAACGGCAAAAATGGCATCTGGAAAAACATCATTGGCCGAGGTTATCAAGCCCTCCAGCATTTTCTTGTGGGTGTAGGAACGCGCGCCTTTGCTGATTTGGATAATGAACGGCGCTTTGCTCTCGACACAACCGCGAAACAGTCCCATCGCCTGCTCAAGATTGTTGATGTTATAAGCACCAATGGCATATTTTCCGTACGCTGCCTCAAACAGTTTTTTTGTTGTAACAATCATGTTAACCTTCCTTTTGGATAAGAATATGGCAAAAAATCTTGCAACCTGAAAACATTATTCGGAATGTTTTCTTGATTATAACCACAAACTCAGGCTATAATGAGTGAGACTTAAAGCATAAAATCCCGTATAGTACAGCAGGAGGCTCACATGAGTGATTTTTTTGAAAGAGTAAAAGAACAGGCAGATCCATTCAAAAAACTGCTATCGTACATCCCCGGTTTCAGCGGCTACATGGAAAGACAAAACCGCCGCGACGCAGACAAGGTTCTGCGTGATACTGTTGCGCGCCGCTTCGAGGAACTTTGGGGCCGCGCTTCAAACCTGCAAGTTGAACTCGTCAACAACGGCATGATCAAATATGTTGACGACATGGAAAAAGCCGCGCTCGCGCTGCGCACTTTCATTGACAAGATATCACGGGCCGCGCGTGGATATTCAGGCTTGTTCGACGCAACCAAGATCAACGAGAAGGAACTCGAAGCGATCTATCAATTCGATATCGCATTCTTCACCCTCGGCGATCAAGTCAAAGGCGCACTGGATAATGTGGAAGCCAGCCTCGGTGACGAAGCCGCCCTGCCGGCCGCCATCCGCAACCTGACATCCCTTACCCGCCTTGCCGTGGAAACCTTCGAGCGCCGCTCTGAGGTTGTTACGGGAAGCGTTCAATAAATTCAC
>JACRBH010000183.1 GCA_016234535.1 Chloroflexota bacterium | reverse complement strand
TCGCTTTGGCGGCGGGGAATATTCGCAAACACTCAGTTTCTCGCTTTCAGATGTGGCGGAAAACAATGATTTTGACCGCCTCGGCAGCCGGGTTGATATTGTGGAAGGGTCTCCGTATTACGGTATTTCCCGATCCATCACACCGGGATTGCCTTATAAAGTCGGTCTGGTTGCGGCGGTAATTAGTCTATTTTTCTTTTGGCGAAATAAATTTGCGCGTTACATCCTCGCTGCATTCCTTGTGCTTGGTGTGAGCATGTTCCCGTATACCGGCTGGATCGTTGGGATGTTCACAACCCCGTTTCAGCTATGGCGTCTTACCTGGTTAATGCCATTTGGATTTGCCTTTGCTTTTCTGATATGGGTCGGCCTTCAAGTTACGCAAAAGATTCCACTGGTTCAACAATGGAAGCAATGGGTAAATCCCCTGTTGTATATTTCGATATATGTGGTGCTGATCGTTGCCATTGTTTTCGTCCGCCCCTGGGCAATGAGTAATGTGGCAACCAAAAACCTGGATGAAGTCGAAATTTATAATAATTATCTTGGCATGGCCAAGCTAATGAATGAATTGGATGTGAATGCGCCAGTCATCATTGGCGGGCCGGATGCCGCGACCAATTCGATCATTCCAAGCTTGACTATGAAATATAACCCGCTTGTCTTTCGCGTCCAGGCTGGCGGCGAACAAAGGAAGTTGTGGCTGTCCTTGATGGGGGAGGATATCTCACTTGAAGAGCGCTATGCCCAACTCCATGAAAACAAGATCGAATATTTATTGATAAAAGGCGACCCCGACTGGCTCATGGACCTATTAAAAAACCACCCCGACAATATTGTCTTCCTTTTTAAAGACCGCAGATTTAGCCTGTATAAATTAATTCCCTGATTCAATTCTTTCTGAATATTTTTACCTGAAAGTGACCGCAGCCTCTCGCTGCGGTCACTTTTACATACCCCTTGACGATTAAAAGCTCGTCGGTTATAGTTTGTGTGTAATATTCGGAACAACTATGGATAATTTATGTATGAATTCGACAGAACAGACATAAAAATTGTAAATTTTCTCCTGGAAGATGGCCGTATGTCCGCTTCAGAAATGTCCCGTCGCATGGGTGACATTTCCGAGCGGTCAATTCGTTACCGCATTGACCGCATGATCGATGATGGGGTGATCCAGATCAGCGCAGTGGTCAGCCCTGAGGCGCTCGGGTTCAACATCAAAGCCGATGTCTGGCTCGAAGTTGAATCGGACATGATCCTGGAAGTGGCGAAAAAACTGGCGGTATTCGAGAATGTCACCTACGTTGCCTGCGGCATTGGTCAAAACGACATCAGTATTCAAGTCGTTGCCAAAGACACGGCTGAGATATATCATTTTGTGACAGAGATCGTCCGCAAGGTTGCGGGGGTTCGTAAGACCACGACTTCGATCGTGCCGATCATTCTCAAAGATGTGTATCAGTGGCGGGTCCCGGAACGGATCGCCAAAGAACTTTCCGAAAGCAAAACCACAGCATAGACTCAATCCAACAGGAGAATTTAATTTATGTTCGGCTCGAAGACGCAATCATTACAGAAACGCGCGCAAAGAGTGCTGCCATTGGGCGTTAATTCCAATTTTCGTTTTTGGGGTGACGGAATTACACCTTATGTAGAAAAAGCAAAAGGCGGATATTTATGGGATGTGGATGGAAAAAAATATATTGATTATCGTATGGCCTTCGGGCCTATTATTTTAGGTCATGCTTATGATGAGGTCGATCAAAAAGTAATTGAAGAAATTAAGAACGGTGTGCTCTTTGCGATGACAGGCGAACTTGAAATTGCAGTGGCGGAAATGATCGTCGAGATGTCTCCTGCAATTGATATGGTACGCATGGCTTGTTCTGGCACTGAGGCTACCATGCACGCCATACGAGTCGCACGCGCCTTTACCGGGCGCGATTTGATTCTAAAGTTCGAAGGCAATTATCATGGGATGCACGATCACGCATTGTGGTCAACATACGCGCCTGTGGAATCTTATGGCAATCGTCGCAGCCCCATCGCGGTTCCTGGTTCGTCGGGCATCCCGAAGGCAATGCGTGAATTTATCATTACGCTGCCGTTCAACGACTTTGAAGGCTTTGAGCGCGTCATGCGTTCCTATGGCGAACAAATAGCCGCAGTCATTACCGAGCCGTGTCAGGGTAACTGCGCGGCGATCAATCCGCAGGATGGATTCCTTGAACTCATCCGCCAACGAACGGAAGAACATGGCTGTGTCTTTATTTTGGATGAAGTGAAAACTGGATTCCGTATCGCGAACGGCGGCGCGCAGGAATACTATCGCATCAAACCTGACCTGGTCACGTATGCAAAAGCTTTGGGCAATGGTTACCCTGTGGCAGCCTTCGGCGGCAGGCGCGAGATCATGTCCATTATTGGGCAGGGTGTGGCGCAAGGCGGGACTTATACAAATAACAAGCCCGGTATCGCAGGCGCGTATGCCACGTTGAGTCTGCTGAAATCCCATCCTATATTGAAGACCATCGAAAAACGCGGACAGCGTCTCATGGACGGTTTGAAGGAAATCTTTGAAGAAAACGATATTCCTGCCGTGTTTACAGGCTATCCCGCCATGTTCTCATTCTCGTTAAATATTGACTCTGTCACCTGTCAACGTGACTGGGCGAAGAGTGACCACGACTTGTATATTGAAATAACAGACAAAGCCATCGCGCGCGGAGTCATGCCAGATCGTGACGCGCGCGAACCGTGGTTCCTGTGCTATGAACATTCCGATGCCGATATTGATGAGACATTGAATGTGTATGCGGAGATCGTGAAGGAAGTAAAAAGATAGTCAAAGGTCAAAAGTCGAAGGTCTGTTGACTTTTGACCTTTGACTTTAAAACAAGGAGTAGCTATGACAAATAAACTAACATCCAAAGAAATCGTCGATATGAATAAGGAATACACCTTTTTCTCATGGTCGAATCAGGGACAGGTGAATCCGATCCCCGTCACCAGGGCGGAAGGTGTTTATTTTTGGGATGCCGACGGAAAACGCTATCTTGACTTCGCATCGCAGTTGGTGAACGAGAACGTTGGACATCAACACCCTAAAGTTGTGAAGGCCATTCAAGATCAGGCCGCCATATTGGCTTTTGTTTCACCCGGTATGGCAACTGAACCGCGCGGATTGCTCGGTAAGAAATTAGCTGAGATCACTTCGGGCGATTTGAAGAAAACCTTCTTTGCCTTGGGCGGCGCGGAAGCGAACGAAAATGCCATCAAGATTGCGCGTCAATTCACTGGCAGACATAAAATTTTGGCGCGCTACCGCTCTTATCATGGCGCGACGCATGGCGCGATTGCGTTGACTGGCGATTATCGCCGTCTGCCTGCCGAGCCTGCCATCTCTGGTGTTGTCCACTTCCTTGACCCATATTGCTATCGCTGTCCGTTCGGCTGGACGAAGGATACCTGTCATCGCGAGTGCATTAGCCATGTCGAAGAGGTGATCCAGCACGAAGGTCCAGACCAGATCGCGGCAATCATCCTCGAAGGGGTGACAGGCACGAACGGACTCATCATCCCGCCCGATGAATACTGGCCTCGTATGCGCGAGATATGTGACAAGTACGGTATTCTGTTGATCTCGGATGAAGTCATGAGCGGATGGGGACGCACAGGCGAATGGTTCGCTGTAGATAACTGGAACGTGACGCCTGACATCATCACCACTGCGAAGGGAATCACTTCTGGCTATGTGCCGCTTGGTGCGGTGATAGTTCGCGAGCATATTGCAAAATATTTTGACAGTCATATGCTTTCCGCTGGGTTGACGTATAACGGTCATGCTTTGGCTTGTGCTACTGCATTGGCTACGATTGAAGTCTATGAAGAAGAAAAGATATTCGAGAACGCAAAAAAAGTTGGCGCATATCTCGGTGAACAACTCGAAGATTTGAAGAAGAAACACCCTTCCATTGGCGATGCCCGTTACATCGGTTTGTTCACAGCCTTGGAATTGGTGAAGAACCGCGAAACCAAAGAGCCAATGGATTTGACTGCGCTTAAGAATTTCCTTGTATCCAATGGCGTGTACGTGTTCAATTTCAAGAATGTGTTGTTCATTGTCCCGCCGCTGATCATCACAAAGGAACAACTGGATGAAGGTCTGAAAATGATTGATGAGGGGCTGGCGGAGTTGATGGACAAGCAAGTAATGTAAATAGTAATTGGTAACGGGTAATTACTATTTACCAATTACCAATACGGAGAAACCATGGAAATCTTAAACTACATAAATGGCGAATGGGTCAAACCAACAGTCAAGGAATATTTCGATGTCATCAACCCTGCAACGGGTGATGTCATCGCAAAGACTCCGCTTGGCGCAAAAGCGGATGTTGCATCTGCGGCGAAGGCAGCGAGTGAGGCGTATGTTTCATGGCGGCGCGTACCGGTCAATGACCGTGTGCAATATCTCTTCAAACTTCGCAACCTCATGCGCGAGAACGGTGATGAAATTGCGACGCTCATCACCAATGAAGCAGGCAAAACATTTGAAGAAGCCAAAGCCGAAATGGTCCGCGCCTACGAAAATATCGAAGTCGCCTGCGGAATGCCACATTTGAGCAAAGGCGAATTTGTGGAAGACATTGCCCCCGGTATCGACGAGATCATGATCCGCCAGCCTGTGGGTGTGTGCGCCACCATCGCGCCGTTCAACTTCCCTGGCATGATTCCATTTTGGTATTTGCCATACGCGCTTGCGGCGGGCAACACTTACATCGTCAAGCCATCCGAAAAAGTGCCGATGACGATGCAGTTTATTTTCAAACTCATCGAGCAGGTTGGCTTCCCGAAGGGCGTGGTCAACATGGTCAATGGCGCGAAGGAAACCGTGGACGGTATTCTCGAGCATCCCGCGATCCGCGCGATCACTTTCGTGGGCTCGACCAATGTCGCGAAATATATTTATTCAACTGCGGCTTTTCATGGCAAGCGCGTTCAAGCTCAAGGTGGAGCGAAGAACCCCGTCATCATTTTGCCTGATGCGGATATGGAAATGGCGACGAAGATCATCGCCGACTCAGCCTTCGGGTGTGCTGGTCAGCGCTGTCTGGCAGTGTCCCTCGCTGTGACAGTTGCCGAGTCAAAGAACGAATTCACCGAGTTGATCTGCGATGCCGCCGCGACAAGAACCGTCGGCTATGGCATGGACTCTGGCGTGCAGATGGGTCCTGTAATCAATACCGCCTCGCAGCAACGCGTGGAGCAATTGATCTCTCTTGGCGCAAAGGAAGGCGCAGGCGTTCCTGTCGATGGGCGCGGGACGAAGGTGAAAGGC
>JACRBH010000179.1 GCA_016234535.1 Chloroflexota bacterium | reverse complement strand
TGGCAGCGGATATCCCCGCGGTTTAAAGGGAGAGGAGATACCGCTTGTTGCCCGTCTCTTTGCAATTGTCGATGTGTGGGATGCATTAAGCAGTGACCGGCCATACCGCAAAAAAATGCCGCGCAGAGAGGTGGTCAAATACCTGCGGGAAAAATCCGGTCACCTTTTCGACCCCAAACTTGTTGATGTATTCCTGTCAGTGATAAAGGCTGAAGAATAATTTAGTGACCTTCGTAGCGCGACATTTATGTCGCCTGCAAGCCAAGCGAAATAAATGTCGCGCTACAGATTCCTCTTCCTTAGGAGCGGCACTTGCACCAGCATGCAAGCGCAGGTGTGTCCTTCGGGAGGGAATCACGATTAGGTGTGTATGGTGGTAATTAAATTACCGGCGCATCAAAATCACTGGGGAGCACTTGTTCAACTGACCCCAATATCTTGAACCTGTCAGCAACATCCGCTGCTTCGCCGATTGGCACGCCTGCCATTTCCACCCATGCATGAGCATGTACCTCGCTTGATGTTTTACCAATACCGATGCATAACTGAACTGATATGCCCCGCCTGGTTAACATCCAGCGCAGGGCAAATGATTTAACCAAACAGGTAATATGCAAGAGGTGTAAACGGGAGGATATTTCAACCAAGTGCTTCAAGCGTTCCGCATATGCCAGGCGACTGGATGAAGTCAGGCCTTCGCCAATGGCTGAAGGCATTAATTTATTCAGGCGGCCATAGCTCAACCAGCGCAATGCCAGATAAAAACCCAACAGCAACCACCAGGCTTCAATCAGAATCAGCCATTCCGAAAATAAAAACTGCCGCGCAAGCAACACTTTATTCTTCAATGACTTCAACAAGGCCATTCTCCATCAACGCGCCGATGAGTTCCAATATATCGCGCTCCAGTTGGGGAGGGTCGACTTCATATTCATTCAGCAGCAACTGATAACACCCGCGAAGCTGCCTGCCCTCATTAAGCAGTTCCCATAGGCGCACGCCCACTTCCTCCAAAGCATAATATTTATTAGTCCGGGTATTGAGCAAAAACGCGTCCTGCCCCACAACCGTAAAAATAACATTCGTGGAAATGCGCAGGCTGGCATCCAACGTTAGCATATATCCTCCAACAATTCCTTTACGATGGGCAGCGCATCATTACGGTGGGGATAAACCAACTGGCTAAAAAGAATTTGCCTGCCGATGTTGGCACAGAAACTCAAATGGCCAGAAAGCAACGCTGAGTCAAATAAGCGCGTACCGGCTGTGTGACGCAATAAACTCTGCACGGCCTGTCCTGCAGGCAGGAGTTGCAGTTCGGGCATTTCATCCATATCGGCGCGCGACAAAACACAGATCTGATCGAGGGGAAGCTGCTCCGGGAATTTTTCAGCGGGTTGCACATGGGTGGGTAATTTCAGTTGAGGAAAATGCGGCCACACCTGCATTCCGCGCGAACCAAGTGTTATCGGCAGAATATCGTCCGCGACCAACCTTCCATCAATGCTGGAAAGGTACGCGGCCAGTGTGGATTTCCCCTGCCCCGATTCTCCCAGAAAAACGATCAAACCACTTTTGCACATTACTGCACTGGCATGAAGGCACCAAATACCTCGCAAAGCCAGCGCGAGAACAAGCACCGGCCCCAGCAGGATGTCTCGGTCCAAACCCGCTAATTCCTGCGGACCGGCTTTACTGATACAACTTCCATCAGCGCTGATGAAAAAATCGCTTCCACCACGGACCTTGAGCAGGGTCCCGTTTCGAGCAGACCAAACCTCCACCTCGCGCTCTGCCTCGCCAACCCAGCCCACCGTTTGACAGGATAATGCCAAAGGACCCGGATCAGGCGTCAGCGCGGTCTGATCCGGGTTCTTAATCGCAAAAAAAGATAACTCTGGAATTGTCAATCCGGGAAAAGAAAATTCCTGCCCGGCGATGCGGTAGCATGTCATGGTTTTTCAGCCGATCATATTATGGCCTGGGCTGCTCACCGGGCGGGAGAATACTGCCATCGGGAAGAAGAGTGCTGCCGTCAGGGCCAACAACACCAAACGGAAGACCCACCTTGACTTTTCGGGAGGTCTCTCCCGATTCGCCTATCCCAAAGGAGCCGCCCAGAGTCAGGCTGCGCAAATCTCCGAGTGTCGCGAGTTGAGGTTTGCGATAAGGCTTACGGGACTTCCCATCATTTTCATTTTTTGGCAGTTGCTCATTGTAAATCATAGAAAATAAACTCCTGAGTGATATAGAAACTCTTAAACACCATGAGCAACTAAGGTTCGATGACTAACGCCGGATCGCCCATGAGCGACCAGCCCAACATGACATCCAACAGTCCGGGATGGGTTTGCGCCAGTTCCTTCTTCGAAAGCAACAGAGCCTGTCCAAGCATCATGCCCGGCTGCGTCAGCCGCGGGGTTAGCAACTGCCCCAACAACTGCTCGGAGTCCGAGTCGGCCAGGGTGGTCGCTCCCAAGACCGCCGCCGCTCCCCGATCTCCGCTCAGCAGAAAACTCTGCACCAGATAGTTGTAGATCGGGTCGACATAATACGTGTTCCAACAGCCCCATTGCACCACCACAAACGGTCTGCCTGCGTTCGTCAATGTGGCCGCGTTGCCAATGTTGAACAGGTTGCTGAACGTCCACTCCTGCGGACCCGAATGCCCGGTGAAGGTCACCAGCGCTGTTCCTCGGTTCATCGCTTCGATCAGTTGACTGCGCGCTACATTCACACTCAACTCATCCAAATGGATGTTTTCCTTCCTCCACTCCGTGGGCAGGCCGCTCGCCAATCCGTCGCTGATCGCCTTGAACGAGATCGCCCCATCCTGACGGTCGGACGCAAAGACCGAGGTCTGCCCATATTCCTTCCCGCCATACGCCAGCGTCTTGTTCACCATCAGGTTCAGTTCATTCACGTTCCGCACCGGGAAGCGCCCAATCGCCACATCCGGCACATTGTCCTGATCCAGGTCTGCATACAACGCATCCGACGGTACGAAGTTCGCGATCGCTCCCGTCTTCGCATACAACGATGGGATGAAACTGAGGCTGTTCACTCCCAGATGGTTGCGGTAGTCATACGTGTCTCCCCCCACCAGCAGAACGTATTGTGTGCCCAGGTTCTTCACCGCGTAGGCAATGTATTTCTGGATGGCTTGCGGGTCAAAGACCCCGTGACTGTATTGGGTATACAAATCTGTGACATCCACCACGCTGACGGTCATGCCCTGCGCCTGATGCGCCTGCACCAATGGCTGAACACCGTCCATGAAATCGGGATGCGCAATGATCAAATATTCGGCTGGACGATTCAGGTTCACCCGCTGACGCACCGCTTCAAAGCTCGGAACATGCATGGCTTCCGCAGTCGTCACCAGGTAGGTTGCGGAGGTGGAGCTACCCGCAAAGCTCACGCTGAATGTGCCGCCACTCGCCTGCACTCGGACTTTCTCAAACCGCGCCAAGCCGTTCTTGTCCATGCGATAGACGATCACATCCCTGCTCGGCAGGTTGCTGACCCTGAAAGAATCACCCGCTGCCGTGAAGGTCAAGCGTCCATTCTGCGCGATGAATGCGCGCGGGTAGGTCACACTGAATTGATCCAATGCAATCAGTTCCGCTTCCACGCCGCTGTCGCCGGGCAGGGTCAATTGCAGGGTATTCGTGCCTTCGTGCAATGCGCCTTCCGACAGGTTGAGTCTCAACTTCTTTTCGACCAGTCCGTCAAAGATTTCATCCGCCAGCGCAATCCCGTTCACGCTGACTTTCAAATGATGGTCGGAATCTTGCGGCCAGTCGGTCACTCCCCACACGCTCAGTTCCATGGTTGAGGCTGACGAATTCGCCAACCCATTGATTTGGAATGGGAAGTTCCAGCTCTTGGGAGTTGTGAAAGCCAGCATTTCGGTGTCATACCAGGCGTCGTGCCCGGGGGCGTAGTTGGCATAGGCGCGCTGGTTGTTCACCACCAGAGTCTCACTGTATGCGTTTGGCGGGGTCTGCCCTTTGGCGGGTTGGTCGTTGACCAGCGGGATCCGCCCGATCGGTTTGCGGCTGATCTGCAAAGTGTAGATGTTGGTGTCGGTGTAGATCGTGTCGAGCGCCTGTCCGTAGAATTCAAGATAGCTGCCCGGTCCGAATGTGTTCCCGGCTTGCATATAGATCGGCTGTTCCTTGCCGCGGTTGGTGAGCGTGATCCGATTCGAGGCGACCCGACTCAACTCCAATCCAGCGTCCCGCAACATTTCATATGTCACTCGATATAGCCCGCTTTGACGAACTTTCAAATTCAAAGTAGTCGTCAGCATCAAATTGAAACGAGATGCGCCCGGCTCAGCCAAAGATTGCTCGGGGGAAATTTCCAGCGTGTTATCAGGTTGAGCTTCATCTGGCGCCACTATGTCTGGTGTGAGAGCGGAGTCATCTCCTTGTGATTCTACAGAGCTTTCTTCGGCCACATTTTCAAGGTCAGCTTCCAGCGCTATTGCAGGGATTGCCATATCAATGGATATCGAATTCTGGTGATCTGTCTGCGCCTGGTTGTGTTGATCCTGTATGAGTGCCCAGTCAATTTTGTCTTCATTCACCTGTGCGCCGTATTCTTCGCCAAGTGTGAAGGGGCCGTGCAGGCGGGTATCTCTGAGGATGCTGATATCTTCGATATAGAAGATGTCTCCTGTGGTCGCGGCACCATAGGTGTAATCCTGCCGATCGAGTGAGTTAACTGAGTTGGACGGAATCAGCCCCGGGTTAAGTCGGATGCGCGCCCCATTTCCATCAATAGCATATAAATTGAATCCGATGTTTCCAGTCTCGGTGGCGGTTGACCAGTTGAAGTTCACAAGATCATCCTGACGTTCAGCCTTGAAGTACGAAAGCGTGACAGGGGTAGTTGTGCCGTCGGCGCTGACTTCGAAATAAATATCCTCGATCTCGCCGACGAGAACGGTTGGGCCATTCAATGACACCCCATTCGGTTGGGGATCGGTCATCGGCTGGGTTGTCAGGCGGAAGCGCGAGTAGATTCTTGATCCGTCAAATACTGTGCCGGATGGGATGTCAAAGGTGCGGGTTATATTTCCAGCCGATACAGCCAGATTGGTGAATATCTGCTCGCCGTAATTGTTGATGGTACCGTTCTGATTAAAGTCCATCCACCCATTCAAGTAGCAGGGGCCGGATGGGCAGGTAATGATCAAATCCATTGAACCGCCGTTGGCGCCCACTGCCCATAGAACGTCCGGGGTATTGGTGACGCCATCATCCGAGGCTTTGGGAGTGTAGACGGCTTCGTTAACGCCATCTGTTGCGGTTGTGACCGAGTCGCCGAGATAGGTATCGCCCGTCAAACTCCAGGCTCCGTCTTCGCCAAGCAGGTTGCTTGGGTAAGTTGGATAGGGCAGGTGCCCAAAGTTTCTTGGCGGATCGGTAATGGTAATCTGTTCATTGGCATCCAGGCAGCCGGTTGTGTAGGGATTGTTGTTGATATCGCCCGGGTAACTGGCCTTCCAGTAATACGTTCCGGCCAGTGGAGGCGTCCAACTACTGGACCAACTGGCCTCGCCGCCGCTGATGACGCCGCTTCCGCTCATGCCTGAAACAGCCGTTGTGCAGATCGAATCACTATAAAGGGTGAAGGTGACCGAACCAGTTGGGTTATCGCCGCCGCTGACAGTGGCAGTATCACCAAATGTTCCAGCGATGCCTGTCTCACCAGTGGTTGGGCTGGCTATGGTGCTGATCGTCGGGTTGTTTGTGATTTCTGCGTCGAAGAAATTATTGTCACTGGTGGTGACGCCAGCCGCCACGACAATGCCACCCACCACATTATCGTTCGCGCCTTCTGTATCGCCGGTGCTGTTGTACCCGGACGGGTCTGTCTCGGTCACACTATATGTGCCCGAAGCCAGGCCTGAGAAACTGTAAACACCGTTGACATCGGTCTGAACGCTTGCGACGATCTGGCCCAGGCTGTTCCTCAAGGTCACCGTTACGCCGCTGAGCCCAAGTTCGCCATCATCAAAAATACCGTTCCTGACGGTGTCATTATAGACAACGCCAGTCAGTGTGCCCATGTCCATCTCGGTACCGGCGCCGCTCTGACCGCTGTAGGGTACATCGTTCAAGTTACTGTAGGAAACACTGGCGGTGTTCCCCAGAATGCGGCTGTCCACCGGCGTGCCGGTCTCCAGTGCGTTGATTGTTACCTGATCCGTTCCGGTACATCCATCCTCAGCGCGCGCCGTCACTGTGGCATTGTATACGCCAGAGGTGTTGTAGGTGTGGTTGAATGTTGAACCAAGTTGATAGTTCGCTGAGGTGCCATCGCCAAAATCAACCTTGTAATTGTAAGGGGTGCGGCCGCCCAAAGCATTTTCGTCGATGGTGAATGTGACAGTCTGCCCGGCTAATATCATGGAGGGAGCGGAAGCAAATGGGCGCAGGCTGCTGTAGCTGGCCTGCAGGTTGAAGAGCACACCGCTGTGATCGGCGCCGCCAAATGCTGAATGCCCGCCATGCGTATTATTCTGGAGTCGTACGGAAAGGATATTAATACCAGGTTGAATGCCGTCCGCACCGGAAAAGGTAGTGTAAGCGCCCGCGCCAGTATGCTGCCCCAGTGAGACTCCGTTGAGGTAAATGAAAGAGGTGTCATCGCTGGACAAGCTCAAGGTGCTATCCAGATTACTGGCGTTAAGCGGCGTACAGAATGCCTGACGGTAGAAAGCGTAATTGGGGTCTACTTCACCATCAGTGTAGTAATCCAAACCAGTGGCGGTGGCCCCAGCATAGTTTGTAGTAAGCGTCATGGAAGTGGCGCTCGAGATGGTCAATATCTCATAGTCCGTGCCACCGATGGTTACAAACCTTCCCGCAGCCAGTTCGCCAGTAAAATTCGTACCGGTTCCCGTGACTGTTGCATTGCCATTGGTAACATCGACCGTACCCGGCAATTGATGGCCGTCGTGGACAGAAGTCCACTCAGCGCTGAGTACCGAGGCATTCAGCCAGTAGGCGGTTTCTGCGTCGGCCTCATAAGGCTGCATCCAGGAAGTGTCGTCAAATACGGTGGCGCGCGGATTGTCGTTCCAACCAGTTGCTCCAACACTATCTGATCCCTGATAGATTCCGGTGTAGGTTAGACAGTCGGGGTTATAAACCGAATCGCACCACGGCAGGGAAGTGTAGGCAGAGGTCTTGCTTATCACTGTGACACTGCCGGCTCCGGCCTCGACGCTGAGAGTGGACCCGGTTTGAGAGTCACCTCCGGCATTTACATTATCAATAGTTACCTGGAAGGAAACATCTCCACTGGCGCCGGGCACTTCGGTGCCCAGATTCCAAGTGATGGTGCTGCCGGCCTCTGAACCAGGACTGGAGATACTTCCGGGCACAAGCGTTGTATTGGCTGGGATGACATCCGTGATGATCACACTGGCTGCGTCAGCAGTGCTGATGTTTTGCCAGTGGATGGTGTAGGTAAGCACACCGCTGACGTATGAATCGCCCGTTACGCTCTTCTCGATCACCACATACGGCGCCACGACTACATCGCTATCTGTGGCGCTGTTATCCATCAAGTTGTAATCAATTCCATCCGGGCTGGCGATACTAACGCGGTTTAGTACTACAGCGCCCGGCAACAGACTGCTATTTGCCGTGACGACAACCTCAATACTGCCAGACGCGCCAATCCCAAGGTTTCCGACATTCCAGGTAAGTGTTGACCCAACCAGTGTTCCAGCAGGATCGGATGAAACATAAGAAGCATTAGATGGCAGGTTATCTGTGATCACAACACCTGTGCCCGTTGTAGCCGCCTGTCCGGCATTCGTATACGCGATGGTATAGGTAATCGTGTCGCCAGCCAACAGGGGTGTCGCATGGCTGTGAGTCTTGGTCACCTGCAAATCGGGCACCATGGTCGACTGGACCGTATCAATATCCGAGACTTCATTATTGGTAATGTTCGGTTCGGAGGCTGTGGTGGAAATGTGCGCGTAATTAACAATCTGAGTGCCATCGCTCAATGAACCAGCAACCGTCGCTGTTACGGTACAACTTGTACTTGCGCCGGCTGCAATATCAGCCAAACCCCATGTGTAGACGTAGCCGTTAATGGAAGGAGTGCCGCAGGTACTGCTGCCATAAGTGAGATATGAGGAAATCGTATCCTTCAATTCCACGCCTGTGGCTGTGATCGTTCCTGTGTTGGTGATGACCAGTGTATAGGTTACTTGTTGACCAGATACAACGGTCAGCCGCTCATCGGTCTTGGTGATACCCAAATCGGCAACGGCTGTCACTGTCAATGTGGATGTGGCTGGCGTGGTTCCCGTGCCTCCATAAAGCGAACTTACATTTCCGCTGGTATTGACATACGTCCCAGCTGTCGCTGAGGTGACATTTACGCTAATTACACAGGTCCCGTTCGCAGGAATGGTTCCGCCTACCAGGCTAATCCCTCCGTCACCAGCCGCCGCAGCAACTGTTCCACCACAGGAATTATTGACAGCGGGTGTGGCAGCATTGACCACATTGGTTGGGTAGTTATCGGAAAAAGCCGCGCCGGTAAGCGCTGTAAGTGTATTTGCGTTGCTAAGGGTGAACGTGAGCGTGGATACTCCACCCTCTGGAATGCTGGTGGGTGAAAACGCCTTGGTCATGGAAGGCGGCTGGATCGTGCGGCAGCCGCTGAAAGTTACATCATCGAGCCTGACAACCCTTGAGTTGTTCGTTGCGCCAGACGGATAGAGTCTGACTCTGATATTGGATGTACTGTTATCCAGCGCAGTGCCAAATACCTCGTTATTTGTAACGTAAGCTCCGTTGGGAATATTTGTGTGTGTTGCGAAACTTACGAATGAACCGCCATCGACGCTATATTGAACGTTAACCGTTGTCGGGCCGCTGGTGTTAATTCTTCGCATTGCGAATGACATCCCCAACCCTGTGTACTTGGTTGCATCAACGGTGAACTCAAAATAGGAATTGGCTGGAATTGGCGCTTGAAAATCAGACAGTGATTCCCAGTTATTTGGATTGCTGTTTCCATTGGCGGCAATAGTTGATGTTGCCAGCCCCGAGCCGGCAGCGGCTACTGTTGTACCAGCAAGCACATCACCTGCTTTGCTCGCATACGCTGGAGCGGTATTTGTCCCAAGAGCAAGAGCGTCAAAATTCCAAGTCACCAGGGTTTGGTTGGGAAGACAACCAGTAGGAGCAGTATTCAGTGTTAAAGAAGCGGAGCTTGTGTTGCCGGTGCCGCCCTCTGTTGAGGATACTGCGCCGCTGGTATTGTTATAAGTTCCAGCCGTAGAGGCAGTGACATTAACTGTTACCACACATGTCCCACCCGCTGCGATGGTCCCGCCGCTGAAGGAAAGCGAACTTGCACCGACAGACGGAGCGAAGGTAGGCGTACCGCATCCGCTGATCGTTACGCCAGTCGGAGACGCAACGGTCATCTGGCTGGGAGCAGCAGGTAAAGAATCTGAGAAGGCTACACCGCTAAGCGCCGTCCCGCTATTGGGATTGGTGATCGTGAAGGTCAAGACCGATGTTCCACCGGCCAATATCGGGTCAGGTGAGAACGATTTGGCGATTGCAGGCGGGCCAGCAGTCACAGTCACATCTTCAGCAGAACTGCTGACGGGATCGTAACTGGATGTCAACGTTGCGGCCCCTGTCCGAACTGGATCTGCAAATGTAGCTGTTGCCGGGTTCTGATAGGTTCCCAGAGGCGTCCCGTCAATCACATTCACTGTAAATATGATTTGTACCGATCCCCCTCCCGGGATCATAAATGTTCCCCAGGCTGGCGTCACCGTTCCAACAGGTGGGTTGGAAGTTGCAGTTCGCGCAGCCGAGCCGGACAATGCGATGGAGTTCGTTGAAACGTACTCAAATCCGGTAGGCAGGTCATCCGAAATACTCACGCCGGAGGCTCCTCCCGCCCCAACTGCATTACTGACTGTAATTGTATAAGTCGCTGTACTGCCTGCCGGCACAGAAGGTGTGGAGGTTGACTTTGTTGTATTAAGAGAGACCGGCACACAATTTGCGCCTGAAATGGAATCCGGGATACTGGCAGGAGTGACATTGGTAACAAGCACGCCAGCGCCGCCCGGTGTAGCCCCGAAAGCCTGCGGAGGGTTGATGGTTGTGCCGTTCGATCCTCCGGCAACACTTGATGATCCTGTTACTGCTCCTGAAGTGTAAACAAAACCGCCGCCGCCACCGCCGCCCGGACCATGACGATCGATCGCAGCCGTTTGAGCAGGCCAGGCCAGGCCGCCATTTCCGCCAACTGCGGTGACTGTTAATGTACCAACGCTGCCAGAGCCATCTTTTGCGATGACGACAACACTCCCCCCGGCTCCGCCGCCGCCGCCGCCATCATTAAGAACGGTTTGATTTGCAGTCGCACCATTTGCATTAATAGTACCCGCACCGATAATAGTGCCGGCGCGGATCATAACCACACCGCCGCCTGCCGCACCACTACTGGCAAATCCTGCGCCCGGACTTCCCGTACCATTATTGGTGGTGCCAGCCCCGCCGCCGCCGCCAAGAATCAAGCGTGGAGCAGAGCCGCCAAAAGGCGCACCTCCAAATCCACCTCTGACCAAACCTGAACTCCAAGCATTTCCGCCCATGCCGCCATAACCACCATTACCGCCACCGCCGCCACCGCTGTTTTGATCGTTATTCGCAGGGTTGCCATCTGTACTTCCGCCGCCGCCATTGCCTGCCGCTCCACGGCCAAAGCTTCCGCTTGGATACCCCTCAACAGTATTATTTAATAAGGCCCCATTATCGTTAAGATAACGCGGAGTGCCGGCATACCCTTCGCCTTTGGCTCCATTTGCATTGACGGTTGAGAGGGTTCGGTAATCTGTATTTGCCCCCGCGCCTCCCGCCAACTGCCGGCCACCGCCACCGCGGAAGCCAAGCGCGCTGACATCCACAGTATATCCATTCCAATTCAATTCACCCGCAACATCAAAAGCAACAATACCGCCTGTACTTCCATCCCAGCGCAATGCGGTCACAGTACCATTGAGCGTCGCGCTCGAATACTGCGGGATACGAACAACCTGATACCGGCGTTGTCCCTGCGAAGCGCCACCGGTATTATTGGAATAAAAATAGCTGTTTACCAGGCTGCTTGAAATCGGGACCGACCCCGCCGAAACCGGGCCCGTGGCAACCACATATTCATAAAGTCCGGCAGAATAATTTGCCGCGACATTGCCGCCCGCATATTGTGGTTCACCTGTTGTGTAAGGCACAGTGTTGCCTACTACAGCAGCTGTACCAACACCACTTCCATAGCGTTGATCGTTGCTGGCGTCAATATCTGCGCCTTGCATCTGGACGACCAATAACAAGTCGCCTGCCGCAATGGCGGCCCCGCCGCCGGTGCGTGCAGTTCCCACAGGGATCGAAGTTGCGCCTGCCACAGGGTTTCCAGTTCCCGGATAATATGAATTAACCACCCCGCTGAGCGTAGCGGCCGGCCCATCATAACCCGGCGTACCACACACCCCGGCCTTATCAGCAGAAACCGCCGTTGGCGTTTGAGCCAGGGTAAGCGGTGTAACCACTAATAAGATAAGAAAAAAAGTCCAGGCCCTTTTGAAAACAAAAGTCCGTAATGAAATAGATTTCATAACCAATCCTCCACCAGTGAAGTCCCCAGCCACATCCACAAAATTTATTAACTGACGTTACGCAGTCCAGCCTGTAGCGCGACATTTATGTCGCCCATTTTGCGAGATAAATCTCGCGTTACCGCGTAAGGTGAGTTATTAATATACTTTAGCTTGGGTTTCCATCATCCCTATTTTGCCCCATTCCTTTTCGAATTCAGTTAGGAAGATGAAGTAAAAAGTTGGTGAAAGTTGGGAAACGAGACTCCCCCCTGTTCAGAATGTTAAGACAATATTTCTTAACCAGACCCCTGCATAACAAGCCGAAGAGCGCACAGAGATCTTTGAGAAAGATATTGGCCTACCGTTTTAAAGGGAAAATTACCGCCAATCAAAAGTCCTGCCGCTGATTTCAGGTGGAGCGGAATGCAGGCTTTAGGGTTCGTAAAAATATAATTTCCCACGCCCACCGCTGAACCATGTCTTTGCGAGGGTGCTCTTGCTCTTCGCCCGACACTTGCGCCGCACGCCAGTGCAGGTGAGCAATCCCCTCGCTGATACGGAGATTGCTTCGCCGCCAGAAACCAAGAGCGGCGGCTCGCAAAGACATGGCAGGAAGTTAATTACTCACCTTACGCAGTCCGCCTGTAGCGCGACATTTATGTCGCCCATTTTGCGAGACTGCGAAGCCTCTCGCGTTACCGCGTAAGGTGAGTTAATTAATGTCACTGCGATTGAAAGATGAATGCCAGGACGCAAAAGACACACATAACCAGGGGATAACTGTCTCAGCCCCATCGGTCTCCACGGTGACTGGAAGATTCCAGCGATCCATCAGCCAATCTGCGCGGACATATTTGCGCCAGACAGCAGCGGGGTCTTGAACATGATTCTGCAAAACATTATTTTCACGTTCCTTACCTCGTGAAAATAAACTTAACAATGTCGTTGGCCTGTTCCTCGTGCGAATGGCTTCGGGCAAAACTCCCCGCATGGCGGTGCGCAGTACATGCTTATATTGACCGTGGTTATAAAGTTGATGAGCCGGAAGCGCCAGTACATACTCAATCAAGCGGCGGTCACGATACGGATGCCGAAGCTCCAGTCCATAACGACTCGTGTAGTAAGTTTCGATGACGCAATCTTCGGCGGTCCATGTCCCCAATACATTTCCTCTCAACTCAAAAGCGGGATGAAGTGGAGGCTTATCCACAGGCAGGTTGGATATAGAAAAAGGAGTCAGCCACGCCGGAGCAGCCCGCCTTCGCTTCAATATTTGACCGAGGAGCTGCCTCCCGCCCGGGACAGTTTTCAGCGTGCGAACTGCCGCTCGCCGCAAGTACCCAGACTTCCAGGTCCGATAAAGACCCGCATAGCGCAGGTGAAGACCAATCTGCTGCGCGGCATCCCGCAGGCGTCCTTCAAGAATCAAATCAGTCAGCCAATCTTCATCGCCATCATAAAGTTCGTCGCCGTAAGTGCCGGTCAATAGAACCTGCAAACCTGCCTGCTGCGCGCGTTGATAGGTGCGTTCCATTACCATGCGATAGGTATTACCATCCGGCTGGTTGGGGCAGCGGGGATAATCCTGTAAATTTTTGTACGGCCAAAGATCATCGCAGGGAATTTGGATCGAGTGGATATCAAAACGGTTCTGAATCGTTTTGATGTAAGGTCTCTCGTCGCAATCCGTCAATTCATCGAACACATACGAGACCGTGGTGAGAGTCTTCGGCGCGAACATTTGCGAAACCAAACAAGCCACGGAGGTGGAGTCGAGTCCGCCGCTCATCAAAATGGCGGGCTGGGATATGGAGCGCAAGCGGCAGCGTATGCTTTCCTCCAGCAAGGCGCGGAAGCCTTCGGCATATTCGTTATCTGACTTGCCGCGCAATCGAACTGACGGGTCTGGCTGCCAATATTTTTTTTGATCCATCCCCGAGGCATGGACTACCATCGTATGAGCGGGAAGCAGCTCGTAAACATTTTTGAACAAGGTTTCGCCGCTTTCATTGGCTTTCAATGCGAAATAATGCGAGACCGCTTTTTCATTCAACTCTTCCGCACAGCCATCTGCTCCGGCCACAGCCCAGGGTTCAGAGGCGATTACGAGCCGCGTTCCCTTGAGTGAATAATATAAGCTGCGATCACCGAGAGCGTCACGGGCGCAGAATAATTCGGCGCGCCGCTCATCGAGAATCACGAAAGCAAACTCGCCGATGAAATGCTCGACACAATCTGCGCCCCAGCGGTCATAGGCATGTAATATCAAGGCGGCATCGGAAAGAGCGCTTGCATCTATCAGGTTGAGATTCAACTTCGAGATCAAGTCTGAACGATTATCCAGCCTGCCATCCAAAACGATCTTGAAGGGCAGCCCCGCCAAACTCAGGGGTTGCCGTTCCCCCGCTTCTTCAGGGGTGGTCCAGAAATGCCAATGCCCCATTTCGGCCTGACCTGACCGAAGCACATCGCTTCCATCAGGGCCGCGATGACTGAGCCGATTCATGACGCGATCCAATACACCGGGCTGCACGGGTGTATTGGATCGTTCGTAAACCACAGCGAAGGCGCTCATTTCAATCGGCTGTGATTTTAGTCTTTTTTTGTCTTTCTTAGGGGGTGGGGAATAGTTTGTACCCAAGCCACCATAGGATGAGCAAGGACGGGATGAGAGTAAAAATTACATAGCCTGACGGAACAGCCATCATATTGATAAAGGTGACAATTCCAGCGCTGACATAAAAAACGATCTCGTTTCTGTTTATTCGCATTTGGGAACCCTTTCCATCTACCGTTAATACCATTCAACAACTATTTATAAATAATGCTCAGACCTGACAGGTTTTATCATAACCCATTTGCGGATAGAGATTCAGGTCGAAAATCGTATCATGGAAACCTGTCAGGTCTTTTACTTAAACTTCAACTTCGGCAGTTGATCTACCAACTACACCGTCTGTACCCTGACATTGATCACGCTCAACAGCAAACCCAACCCCTCCAACCTCCCCAAATGGGGAGGCTTTTTTATACCAATCATTGTGTGAGATATACATACCTCAATTGAGATTTGTATATTTTACTAAATATTAAAGAATTAAACCAAAACATATTTTAAGGAAGTAATGAACAAATTCACCCTTGTAGAATAAAGGTTCATCAAGTATATTTGTTTGTAACATAGAACAGAAATTCAGTAACTCTGTCTATGAAAAAGCCCCGAGCGCTAACTCAGGGCAGTGTTGGGCAGTGGCGGATTGACACTGCACATTTACAACTTGATAATACCTACTTGGTTTAACATTGTCAAGTAATTTATTGTACTTTCCGCCACTGCGTTTCCTCACCCGAAATGCGGTGGCATTTTCGTTTGTGAGAGGGCGGATTTTCTCCGCGAGTCCCCATAGGAGAAAAAATGGCAAGTTCAGTTAGAGTAATGTGTATCAACAAGAGTGACCGCTTCAATCCCCATGAGCGCATCCTCAACATCGGCGGCGTGAACGCCGATAATACGCGTTGGAAACTATCCCAGCAAGAGGCTATTACTGACATAGAACAAGGCAAGTATGCGTTTTATGTAATGGTTAATAGCGTAAAGGCTAATGTGATCGTTGCCAAAAGCGCGTATGGTCACAAGTACTTGAAAACGGAGTCCGACGGCGAGCAGCCGAACAACCTGCTAAGCTTGCCCGAGTGTCCGTAAGGTAAAAAAAGATGGAGAGGAAATTTCCTCTCCATCTTTTGATTTAGTACAAGTCTTTTGTTATATATTTCTACTCAACCTTCAACCGCGGACAGTTGACTCGCCAACTCCACCGTCTGCATTACATATAAAATCTATAGCTTGCTTGGGGGGTGTCATTTGGATTTAAATACTTAATAATTTTTCCGACATTTCTCGCGCATTCAATAGTGACAGGGTATTTTCTATCAAATTGAGTATTGTTCCAATTCATTTTTGTAAGGGCAAGAATTTCCTCGCAAATTTGGTTAGAGGAAGACTCTGACTGAAATGCTTGAATTTCAAGCGGTTGAGGAATATATTTTCCAGGGTATGTTTGAAAAAATGGTACTGAACCTCTAGTGTATAAAAGACTCTTTTGGTTGTCCAAATAAATCATTGACCCTCGATAAGGGGGATAGGCGCTTCTTCGAAAAAGGCGTATATTCGAATCATTTATTGAAACCAGATCTACTAACTGTATTCTTAAATCTTCAGAGACACCATTAAAACCTTCAGCTTCTTCTTTAGAAAAATGAGATGTTTTATGAATAACTAGTCTGGCTGGGTTTGTGTTCATTGCAATTCTGTATTCATTTACAGCAGAATTCAGAAGTTCATATGCCTGTGTTGTGTCTAAATAAGGTTTGCGATCATCCTTATCTGTTTTAACAGGAGTGCCTCTAAGAATAACATTTCGCCCCATTTCATCAAATACTTGGGCAAGACTGCTGTAAATAATAGTTTTATCCCTGCTTCTATAAAATGAAATTCCAACATAGCAGGTCAGTGGCTTGTTATGGTCTGATTTTAATTTCCAGGGAATTGTATTGTTTGAAGATTTGTAATAAAGCGCGGTGCATAAATTCCAAGCAGTTGTTGCGTCATCTTGAGTTGATCCAGTGCCATCAGGATTTCCTTTTAGCGTATTTTCTCTTACTATTTGGACAGGGATGTTGCTGTGCTTCATAATTTCTGCTTTTAACATTCGGCGAAAATTTGTTTCGATATCATCAAGATGGTCTTCTGCCTGATCTTCCTCGCCGCTTCTCTGAGTGCTAAGTTTGCTAAAAAGTTTATCTGGAATAATACAAATGATTACTTCCAAAGTCCTGTTCTGAGCTAGAAACTTTATTTTCTCCCCATATAACTTAACAGCTTCTTCTATTCTCTTTATTGGTTCTGTGATTCGAAGTATCTGGTTCTCTTCCTTTGATAATAAGGGCTTTAAATTATTGTCACCAAGTACAAACTCAGATTTGAATCCAGATTCTTTATTAAAACCAATAAATCCTGGGAATAAGTTCGGCTGATTGCTAAGCTTTGGGTTTACTGGACTAATAATTTTATTGAGCCATAGTTTCAAAGATTCTATATTTTTGTTAGTTCCAATTGCTCCTAAATAAATATTATCTCTCCTTGGTTGATTATTTGCATCGTAGGTAGAGTGTTCTGAAATTCCTGCACGCGGACAAATGTGGTCACCATTTGCAAAATCTAATAGAGGCTCTGAAATATAGACAAATTCCATTGCTAAATATCCTCTACATCTTGTGAAGGTATCATTCCAAGATCGCTAGATTCATTGCTAGAAACAGATCTCCAGTTTAAGTCATGCAATCTAGGCAAATGACCAATTTCCTGTGGATTTTTAATCCATAGGAAATTATAGGTATGGGGGGTAGCATTTGAGTCTGCAAACATATTGATTTGATGATTATCTTGTGGGTTATTAGTCGATATAAAAGAATGTATAAATCTTACATGTGTTGAAACATTCTGATTTGCCTCTACAAGTTTTTTGTATTTGCGCTTCTCTTCAATTGTGTACCAAGCACGCTTGTATCCATCAGAACTATAAAACCAATCAGGCGTAACTGCTAAATACCACAATTGGTCGAATTCATAGAACCTTGATTGAAATGAAAAATGCTCATGACAATATGTTTTTGTTTTATCTTTTAAGTCAGAGATTTTTTTATATACAGTTCTTGTATCAGCTTTTTCACCTTTCCAGCGAATTTC
Organism: Chloroflexota bacterium; assembly: GCA_016234535.1. Lineage (GTDB taxonomy): Bacteria > Chloroflexota > Anaerolineae > Anaerolineales > Villigracilaceae > Villigracilis. The sequence continues at coordinate 37,067 of JACRBH010000179.1, read as the reverse complement.
CCTTACATCATCTTGCTTGTCAACAGGAACGAAGATGTACTCCTTTTCCTCATTTTGCCACTGTATTCCCAACTTATATAGCTTTTGTTGAAGACATCTCTGTAGCAATTCTACGAATTTGTTTCTATATACTGGATTTTCATAAAATTCTTGTGTTCCTAGCTCTGTAACCGTACCTTGATCAACGATCTTAGCCAATGGAATTAATTCATCGCCTAAATCGTGAAAGGTAATGATCTGTTTTTCATTAGTTACCCAATCTGCTGCAAATTTAAGATTCTTTTGCTCTAACGCTTCTTGTACTAATTTTCTGTCATTTCTAAGGCGTGTACCTAGTTGTTTTTTTGTGAAATTCCATTCGGCTATAAAAAGTGTTTCGGGAAAACCAATTTCTAATAGGTTTAATAGACCAATTTCAAATGGAGGGTCATTTGGAGCTGAAAAAAGTGAATTTTTAGATACTGGTTTGTGGCTAATAGGCTGATTCTCAACAAATCCAGTCTCATCTTGAAATAGTTTGAGAATCTTTTCTAGTTCATCAAGAGATAGTGATTTGGCAAATTGCAACAGATCACTTAAGTCGTAAATATCATTCTTCACATTGAAGTTGAATTTGTCATTGCATATAGTGTCGATTGATAGCTGGCTATAACTCGATTGCTTTTCTTGAATCATAAAAACTATCAATCGACCAAACCGATTGTAATATTCTCTTTCTATGAATTGATTGAGGGTATTTTTCACCTTTTCTAGGGATGTGCCAGAAGTCACCTGAATTGAAATTCGATTATTAAAATCACCAAGATCTATGCCAGGAAAGTTGACTTCTTTTTTGTTTAAATCTTCCAAACCATCCCACTTAAAAAGAAGCTTGAATAATGGAATGGTAAAAGATTCAGCTCGGTCATTAATGTTATATCGATGTGCTTTATTATCACTTTTGACGTTCAGCTGATAAGCGACAATTTGGTTACGTATTTGGATAAGCAATTCTTCGCTAGTAGTCTTCAAAGAACACCACCTCTTCCTACTCAAACTTCAACTTCGGCAACCCGTTGACCAACTCCACCGTCTGCACGCTGATGTTGATCACGCTCAACAGCAAATCCACCCCTCCAACCTCCCCAAAATGGGGAGGCTTTCTTGCACTATCTATCGTAATTTGAACAAATGCCATCGAAACACAAAACTCCCAAAGCGTTGACCTTCCCCCGTTTAGGGGGAAGGTGTCCGAAGGACGGATGGGGGTCTTATCACTCAAACTTCAACATCGGCAGTTGACCTACCAACTCCACCGTCTGCACACTGACATTAATCACGCTCAACAGCAAATCCAAAATATAGCGTGGATTACCCACTTCCTTTGCCCAATCGTTGGGATCATTCGTGATACCGCTTTCCGCATGGGTTGTGACCTGATAGCGTTCCATCACCCACTCAATCGCGGACTTGCCATTGACTACATACTCATACGCCGTGGCTGGGATATTGGAAACGGTGATCTTGCTGTTGTAATTAATGCTGTCCTTTTCGCCTTTGGCGGGGAAGCGCATCTTTTCCACTCTTAGCCCTAGACCTCCGAGGTCTTTAAGACCTCGGAGGTCTGATTCACCATTAACCTTCACGCCCTTATAGGGCGGCACGCTCTCGTAATTGATATGCAGTTCTGCCAATTGACGACCTGTCTTGCTGAACTTCCAGAAATCGCGGACATCTTCCACCAAGGGGATGCGCGGCAGGGTTTTCTTTAGGTCGTTGGCAAAGGTCGTGCGATATTCAGGGCTGTGCAGGATGCCGTACACATAATAGAAAATATCCTCTTTGCTGACGTTCTTGCCGTACATCTTCTTGGATCTTTCGAGAATAAAATCTGAAACGCCATCCCTGCGGATGTAATCACTGTTGCTTTGATTGGCGAAATCAAATAGTGTGGGGCTTTGCTTGTCTAGTTCTTCGTAGTAGTAAAGCGGGAAGGCTTGAGTGTCACCAACAAAGTGAAGGTCAGGAATTTTGTCGGCTATCAAAATAGACAAACCATCATTCCCGCTTGGGGAAACACAAATAACCAAGTTTTCCAGTGATGGATTGATGAATATTTTTGGAAGTTGATAAACCATATCATTCAACTCCCGCGCAAAATAGACATGCTGCTTGAAAAAAGGACGATATAACCCTGTGATTACATTGTTCTTATCGAAATCTATTTGTTTATTGCGCTCTAAATCCTGCTTTAGTCCTCTATTCCAAGTGATTTTTGTCGAGTCGTAATCAATAAAGCCTTCAACATCTATTCCAGCGTTTGTTCTTCGCTTCCGATGAAAAGCTTCCCGCTGCGCATTATAAAAATCAGCTAGAGTTTTCATGTTTGAAGAAAGCGCTCGTTTATTTGAGTTGTAGCACCATGCGTCACGCGCAGAAGCAAGCCCTCTGCTATAAAGCGGGATAAAGAAAGTCTGCTTGGCTTTATTATCTTTATCGCCTAATGGAATAAAAGTATCAAACACATCATTTCGTTGACTTAACCAATCGCCATGCTCATCTGGTGCCAAAGTTACCCATTTCATTTCAGGGTTGGCAATGGACGCAAATTTTCCAATGATTTCCAACTTCTCTTCTCTGCTCAAATAATCGCCGATGTCGTGATAATGAATGACAGCCTTTCGAGCTTTTACCGCAGGGTTCTTGACCAAGAGTGTAATGGCTATAGGCGTGCGAGAACCCGCGCCAAATAATTTACCACCTTCTTTACGGCTCAATTCACCACTGGTTCTTTGATTGCCTCGTAGGTTAAATACCCAAATGCTAGTAAATTCTTTTTCCAGTGTTTTGCGGAAGCCGTCTGCGCTGTTTCCGTCCAACCAACCACTATTTGAAATAAAGGCAATCACCCCGCCATGTTCGGGGTCTAAGCGGTCGGTGCTCCAACGAAAGGCTTTGATATAAGAATCATACAGTGAGTTTTTATTAGTGGCGTCCGTTGCCTTGGCGTAAGTATTAGCAATACGAGAATCCAGGAACTCATATTTCTGGTTTTGGGCATTGTCATTGGCAGAGCGTTGTCCCACCGAATAAGGCGGGTTGCCCACAATCACACGCAATGGGGCTTTCTTTTGTTTGGCTACCCTTGCCGAATTTTTGGAGAACATTTCAGAAAACATCTTGTTGCCTTCGCCCGTTTCACTCAATTGGAAAGTATCGGTCAACACAATGCCTTCAAAGGGCGTGTATTGCGCTTTACCGATTCCGTCCTCATCGCTGGGGGTGGCGTCGTGATACGCATTTTCAATGTTGACAGCGGCAATGTAATAGGCAAGTAAAACAATTTCGTTGGCGTGCAGTTCATTCTTATATTTTCGAGCGAGGTCCTTTGTGCTGATCAATCCGCTTTGGATGAGTCGCGTGATGAATGTGCCCGTACCTGTGAACGGGTCAAGGATGTGAATGTTCTCATCCGAAAGCCCCCGCCCGAATTCCGTCTGCAAAATATGCTCTATCGAATGGATCATAAAATCCACAGGTTCGATGGGCGTGTACACAATGCCCAATTGTTCCACCAGCTTGGGGAAGGCGGTCTTGAAGAACTTGTCATACAGTTCGATAATGATGCGCTGTTTGCCTTCGGCGTTATCGATCTTCTCCGCCCGCTTCTTCACTGAGTCATAAAAGCGTTGCAGGGTTTGCGACTCTTCCAGCAGCGTTTCACCTTCCAAAGCGTCCAACATGCCTTGCATGGCGCTGGATACTGCGTTGTGCTTCACAAACGAATAGCCTTCGAACAGGGCTTCAAAGATTGGCTTGGTGATGATGTGCTGGGCGAGCATGTCAATGGCTTGCGCTGCGGTGATGCTCGGGTTGATGTTCTTCTGCAATCCGCCCACGAAATTGGCGAAGGCGGCTTTCTGGTTTTTCTTGGTGGAAACCAAATACTGAATGCGTTCATTGTGACGGGCGGCGATCACAGCGATATCTTTTGCCCATTGCTCCCAATAGCGGCGGTCGCCCACTTTTTGCACCAGCCGCGCAAACACCACCGATTGCAATTGCTCGAATTGCATTACCATCTGGCGCTGGACGTTGTCTCTGGCAGTTTGATAAGCCGCGCCTTCTTCCCCGACCATCAACGGCTTGTTTCTGCCATCGAACGTATATTCAGGACGCCCCACCAAAATTTGGTCGGGTCGCTTTTTATTGAGTTCGATCTTGTTGACGGTGGCATTGAAGCGGTCATCATGCGCGCGCAGGGCGTTCAGCACCGTCCACACCACTTTGTAGCGTTCGTTATCATCCAACGCTTTATCGGCTTCCACATCCGCAGGCACGACCACGGGGATGACGATGTAGCCGTACTTTTTGCCAGGCGACTTACGCATCACGCGCCCGACGGACTGCACCACATCAACTTGCGAATTCTTCGCTGACAGAAAGAGCACCGCGTCCAAAGAGGGCACGTCCACGCCTTCACTCAGCACGCGCACATTGGTCAAAATGCGGCATTCGTTTCCTTCTGTCGGGGCTTTCAACCAGCCCAGCAGTTCATCCCTTGTCGGGGCAGACATCGTTCCATCCATGTGTTGGGACGCAATGGAAACCATCTGTTCCTTCTTGTCCGCTGGCAATGCACCCAAATACGCATCTGCGGCAGTGTTGAAAATATCCGTGATCTTTTTCGATACGGCAATGCTCGATGTAAAAGCTACTGCCCGCCGCATCAGTTCGGGATCAACTTCTCTGGTTTTGCCATCGTCCCCAATAAACTGCTTCGATAAGGCATTGATACAGCCGATCAATTTGGAGGCATCGTCTGTATTGATCTCTTCCTTGTCCTTGAGCATTTTTTGCACGGCAAGCGGCACATCCTTGTCGCTCAAGGTCAGGATCAAAACTTTGTAATCGGTCAGCAAGCCCCGCTCTACAGCTTCCCCAAACCCAATGCGATAGATTTCTTCCCCGTACAATTTGGCGTCATCCATCGAACACAAAACCACATCTGCTTGCGCCGCTTTACTTTTGCTGTCATCGCTATACAAACGCGGGGTGGCAGTCATATACAAACGTTTTTTAGCTTTGATGAAATTACCATCATGTACTTTTGTAAAAGCCGTTTCGTCTTCATCTGCCAGTGTCACGCCTGTGGTGCGGTGCGCTTCATCGCAAATGATCAGGTCAAATTCTTTGAAGCCGTTGTTCATCAATTTCTTCTGCGCTTTGGCAATCACTTCAATGGATTGATACGTCGAGAAAACCACCGTCATGCCTGGCAGTTTTTTTGCCTTGATCTGCTCGAACTGATATAGAATATGATTGGCATCCGTGGAGGCAGGCAAAGCCAAATCCACTACGCTGAAATTATCCGCATCTTCGTTCTTGGTTCTCTTGCTTGAAATCTTCGGGTCAGAGCAAATACAAATGGCATTGATCGGCTCTTCCGCATCCGCGCTCCATTCGCGCAAGGTCTGACCCAGTAGCGCAATACTCGGCACAAGGAACAGAATCGTCCCTTTGCCTTTGGTTTCATTTTCAGCAATGCGTAATGAGTTAAATGTTTTCCCCGTTCCGCAAGCCATGATGAGTTTGCCGCGTTCATTCTTCTTGAAATACTCATGCACCTTTTCCAGCGCATCTTTCTGATGTGGAAACAGCGTCTTCTTCGGCGTTCGTGATGCTTCCCCGTGAATACCTTTTTCTAATTTGTCCCAATCCACAGGGGCTTCGATCAGATCAAATAGATTGATTCTAGTTACAGGTGGATTTTGATTTCGTATGGCTTCATAAGCATTGGGTCCCCATTTGTTGGTTGTAGAAATCCAAAGCCTGTGAGCAAAGCGGGTTGTTTGGAAATTCTCGTCCTTGAACTCCCTGCTCGATGTGGAAAGAAAACTATCCACCGCAGGCTTATCAATGCGCGCATCTTTTTGAAAACACTTGCATTGAATTGCCCAATAATCGCCTTCATGAGTCAAGGCAACCAGATCAATCCCAGTGTCACTTCCGCCCAAGTCTGTCCTGCCTGAGAATTCTGTCCACAGCCAAACCTTCTTGAATTTATAAGCGTATTTGGGGTCGGTTTGCAAGTACGCCTGCATGAGCCTTTCAAAGCGGTCGCCTTTATCACGCTCGGAGAACGAGAATTTTCTGTACTTATCCAATATCGTTTGAAAGCTCATTTATTGCCTCTATGATTTTGCTATTCAACAATAGCGCAAGTATACCCGACGCATTCCCAAGCGTAGTAAAAAAAATCCCCACTATCAATGAGTAAAATTCCTTTTGGCAAGAAAAGCAATATTCGATTAGAATGTGTCTGCTCGTCGTTAGGATGCCCCCCTCATTCTAGCGGCGAGTATTTTTTCGCCAAAAAACCTTCCACGGAAGGTTTCCAAACCTCTCAGGGGAGGATTTAAAACCTCTCAAGGAAGGATTCGAATCCTCTCAGGGAAGGATTAAAAGCAGACCTGACAGGTTGGCCTGTCAGGTCTTATTTCCAAGCTATACCTTCTCAAAATCGACGCTTGCCAATACTCTCTTGAATTCCTTGCCCGCGTTGAAGCGCGGCAGGAGGGTGGTGATCTGCCCGGAACGGACCGAATTGGTATCGTTTGCGCCTTCGGAATTGGCTTTCAGCCAGAAATTGCCAAAATCACCCAATTCCACGATGTTGCCCGCCATTAGTTCCTGCGGAATGAGGGTCAGCAGGGCTTCCAGAACCGCCATTGTATCCACGCTGGAAACAGTGGAAATCTGTGAAATTTGCGCCGCCAATTGGCGCATGGTCTTGCGTCCGCTGGACGTGATGGAGGGGTAGAATTTCTTGGGCTCCAACGGCTTCGCCGGGTTGCCACGCTGTACAACATTGAATTTTACTGCCATGATGGTTGCCTCCTTAGCAACTAAAAAAAGGGTTGGTTTTCGGGGGTGAACCTATTCAGAGTTTCCCCCGTATCAAACAAATATGGAGTAATTTTCTCTACCTATTGGTCAACAGAGCCAATGAAAGAATCATCAGCGAGAAGATCAGTTTATATCCAACATTGGAAAGCAAATTTCTAATTAAGTGATTTCTCCTCTTTAGATAACCCACACAGCGAGGTAAAACAGAACATGTCAACTGTTAATGAAAGATCGCGCATTCAAACAATAAGCAGGTAATTGAAGCCTGTAAAAATATTTTTGCGTATTATAACCCCGTAACGCAAAAAGCAAATAAGCAAATTCAGTAAATCACGAATTTGCTCCGGAGCGCGGACTTCAGTCCGCTTTGCCTCTGTAAAATTGCAGACTAAAGTCTGCAATCCGCTCAATCTGTGATTTACTGAAATTAACTCACCTTACGCAGTTTTGCTATAAGTTTGCACCCTTCGCCGGGGACGGCGGCTCGAGCCTAGAAAAAAAATAGATTGTAAAAGGCTTGAATTGTTATATTAAAAGTTGTACCATGTTTCTAAATATTAATTAGTGTGTCACCTTACGCAGTCCAGCCTGTAGCGCGACATTTATGTCGCCCATTTTGCGAGATAAATCTCGCGTTACCGCGTAAGGTGAGTTAGTGTCTTTCATCTGAAGAGGAGACAATCATGCAAAAATATCAAATGATACTGACCTTGTTCGTGATCGTTATAGTGGGAGTCAATTTGCAGTCATGTGGTTCGATCCAACAGCCAATTCAGGGAACTCCGACATTTACTCCAGCAATTACCCTGACACCTTCCCCGATTCCCACTGCAACAGCAACGTTAATCTCAACCAAAACCCCTATACCAACAGCCACACCAAATCTCGCAGCCACTCAACAATATGAAGATTTTTTCTCGTGGGTGAAAAATAACTCAGATGAAAGTTTTGTTTCTTCTGTGAATGGTAAATATTACCCAGTGGATGACTATTCCAAGTCCTTCGCAAAAATAGGTTACTATAGTCGGGAAAATTTCGATAACCTGAACGCTACCAATTTCATTATTCAGGCGAATGTTAAGATTGCTAACCAGACGACAGAGAATGTATTTAAATCGGCCTGCGGGTTAGTTTTTGAAGATCAGTTTTCCGACTATATAATTTTCTTTTCGCTGGACGGGAACACAAATTACCGAATTAATGGAGGTGATGGTGGTTCGAAATACATAGATTCCGCACTGTTCCAAAATCCAGAAGGTGTAAAGTTGACCCTGATCGTGAATAAGAATGCGTTTAATTTCTATGTTAATGACAAGATGGTGTTCTCACAAATTCCAGTTTACGGGGGACCTTTTAACATAGGAACATCTGTCTTGTCGGGCACCTCCGAGGGATTTGGAACTCGCTGTGATTTCACTAAAATTGCAGCCTGGACAATGGATTAAATGATTGAGATTCAAAAAATCGCCAATCTTCGGAATCTCAATTTATAAAGACACATATATATCAGCTCATTAAAGAATCAGGATTACAGTACCCAATGCGAGAGTACCAACACTAGGCATTGAAGCCCGGATGATTTACATGTAAGGATTTCATCGTGGCGGGAAACGCAGGTCACAGTTATAAATAAACTGTGACCTGCGTTTTTCTACTTGATATTTTACTTTATAGTTTCGTAGTTCTCAGGCAGCCAACAGCACAACACCAGTTCTCTCGCGGCCTTCACTTCATCCATCCTGCCAAATGGCGTGATGTGCGGCGCATCGTGGAGCAGTTCAGGATTTTTCTTCGCTTCTTCCGCGATCTTGATCAGGGCATCGGCGAAACGATCCAGTGTGTCTTTGTTTTCGGTTTCGGTCGGTTCGATCATCAACGCTTCGTGGACGATGAGCGGGAAGTAGTTGGTAGGCGGGTGGAAGTTGTAGTCCATCAGGCGTTTGGCGATATCCAGCGCGCGGACGTCACTGCCTTCAAAACTTCCTTCGGCCACGAATTCATGCATACAAATGCGGTCGTATGGAATCTTGTAGGTGCTTCGCAAGCGGGCTTGCAGATAGTTGGCGTTGAGTACTGCGTACTGCGAAATATCCTTCAAGCCATCGGGGCCATGCATGGAGATATAAGTGTATGCACGGACAAGTCCGCCGCCGAAATGGCCGTGGAAGGCTTTCATGCGTCCGATGGAATGCTTGGGTGTGACAAAACCATACAGCGGGGCAGTTTCATCATCCGCTTCTTCGATGATGCCGACCAATGGAGAGGGCAGGAAGTCCAACAGGCGTTCACTGACGCCAACGGGACCGGAGCCAGGTCCGCCGCCGCCGTGCGGGACGGCAAAAGTTTTGTGGAGGTTAATGTGCATTACGTCAAAGCCGAGATCGCCGGGGCGCACAATGCCGAGCAGCGCGTTTAAGTTCGCGCCATCGCCATACATCAAGCCGCCGCATTTATGAACCAAGGCGATCACTTCTTCAATGTGTTCATCGAACATGCCGAGCGTGTTGGGATTGGTCAACATCATGCCGACGACAGTATCGTCACAGGCGGCTTCAAGGGCTTTCAGGTCAACGTTGCCGCGCTCATCGGATGGGATGGTGACAACGCTCATGCCTAACATGCCAGCCGAAGCGGGGTTGGTTCCATGTGCGGCATCGGGGATGAGCATCTTGGTGCGCTTGCTGTCGCCGCGTGATTTGTGATAGGCGGCCATCATCAGCACGCCGGTAAATTCTCCGTGCGCGCCAGCGGCGGGCTGCAGGGTCATGCCAGCAAATCCGCTGATTTCTTTCAGCCATTCCTGTAATTCAAACATCAAAACCAGATTGCCTTGTACGGTTTCGATTGGCTGTAATGGGTGAGTGTAAAGGAAGCCCGGCAGGCGGCAGGTATCTTCGTTGATCTTTGGGTTGTATTTCATGGTGCATGAACCCAAAGGATAGAAGCCATCGTCCACGCTGTAGTTGAATTTGCTGAGCTTCATGTAGTGGCGCACAACGTCCACTTCGGCGAGCTCGGGCAGGGGAAGATCAGAGCGCAACAAATGATTGGGAGGCAGAGCAGTTGTCGGCACGTCTGATGCGGGCATGGTCACGCCGAGTCGCCCGGGGGAGGAAAGTTCAAAGATGGTAGGTTCAACAACGGTAGCCATTATTCCATCTCCTTTAAAACTTCCACGAGGGTGTCAATTTCCTGCTTGCTGTTCATTTCGGTGAATGCCATGAGGATGTGATTTTCAAGCGAGGGATAGTCCTTGCCGAGATCGTATCCGCCGAAGATGCCGTGCTCGAGCAAATATTCGTTGACTTCGCTGGCGGGCTTGGGGCAGCACAAAACAAATTCATGGAAGAACGGCTCGCTGAAACACAAACCAAAGCCATCGATCTTGCTGAGTTCTTCTGCGGCGTAATGCGCTTTTTGATAGCAAAGATTCGCGACTTGACTCAAACCAGTCTTGCCAAGCACCGACATATAAACAGCCGATGCGAGCGCGAGCAATCCTTGATTGGAGCAGATGTTGGATGTGGCGCGTTCGCGTTTGATGTGTTGTTCGCGCGCAGTGAGGGTTAGCACGTAAGAGCGTTGTCCGCGATTATCAACGGTTTCACCGATGAGACGCCCAGCCATTTTGTGAACGTAGGATTTTTTGGTGGTGAAGAATCCGAGATATGGTCCGCCGTACCAAAGCGGGATGCCGAATGGCTGCGCTTCGCCGACGACAATGTCCGCGCCCATCGAGGCTGGAGTCTTGAGCATGATCAGCGCGGTTGGATTCGCAACGATGCAAACGAGCGAGCCTTTCGCGTGCGCGTCTTCGATGAGCTTTGTGTAATCGTGGATGCGTCCGAAGAAATCGGGATATTGGACAACGACGAGCATGGTGTTTTCATCGACGAGCGACATCATCGCTTCGGGTCCGACTTCGGGGTCGATGGATACATCGTCCCCGACCTCTTCCAATCCCATGCCTTGTGAGTACGTACGAACAACTTCGCGGTACTGTGGATGCAGACTGGGAGACAAAACAACTTTCTTGCGCTTGCCGCGGAATTGGGCATAGGCAAGATTCACCGCTTCGGCTGCGGCAGTCGCGCCATCGTAATGCGAGGCGTTGGAAACTTCCATGCCGGTGAGGTTGGTCATCAAGGATTGATATTCAAAGATGGCCTGCAATGTGCCTTGTGAAATTTCAGGTTGATAAGGCGTATAAGCTGTGTAGAATTCGCCGCGCCGCAGCATGTGATCTACAACAGACGGAACATAATGATTGTATGCGCCCGCGCCAAGAAATGAGATCATGTGCTCGCGCACGTTTTCGTTTGTGTTCGCCATTTCACTTAAGAGTGAAGCGGCCTCCATTTCGGTCAACGCGGGGGGCAGGTCAAGTTCGGGAAAGCGATGTTTTTGCGGAATGGCGTCGAAGAGATCATCGAGTGATTTGACGCCGACCGTTTTGAGCATCGCATCCCGTTCGTTGGGGGAAATCGGGATATAGGTCATTTTGCCTCTTTATACGGTAGGGGCGGGGTAACCCCGCCCCTACGATATTAATGCGCTCTTCCTGCGCAGTCCGCTTCATACGCAGCGGCGTCCATCACATCACCAGCGGTTCCGCCTTCGACCTTGATCATCCAGCCTTCACCGAATGGATCGGAGTTGAGGATTTCGGGTTTGTCTGAAAGTCCCTTGTTCACGGCGCTGACTTTCCCAGCGGCGGATGCGTAAATTTCGGCGGAGGCTTTCACTGATTCAACGGAAGCGATTGCCTTGCCTGCGGTCACTTCATCTCCTTCTTCGACGAGCAATTCAACGAAGACGATGTCAGAGAGCTGGCTCTGGGCAAAGTCTGTGATGCCCATTGCACCGCTGGCTGGGTCGAACCATTCATCTGATTTTGTGTACTTGAGGTTGGTAGGTACGTTCATTGTTTTATGTCTCCTGTTATGTTTTTTTGGCGAATCAAAAGAGGACGTGCGATTATAGAATCGCGCGTCCTCTGTAATGGAACCTGAGAGATTAGTCGGCTAGTCATCTTGTCGTTAGTCTGCTTGTCTCTTAGTCACAATGACTAGCAGACCAGCCGACCAGCAGACTAATTGACTAAATAACTTTACACCGTCGGTGTCTCGATGGATTGAGACTTTCCAGAGTTTATTCGGGGCAGGGTCCTTTTGCCTGAGAGATTCGTCTGGCTTCGCCTGTTGCCAGATTTGCACCTTCGGCGCTTGGAATTGCAGACTGAAGTCTGCATTCCAAGTCTCTTCCCTGTAACCCGTTCAATTATTTTTTAATTCTACGGTTGAGGAGGTTGAGAGTCAAGGGACAAACATCCTGATTTAAAAACTCAGCCGCCTTGCGTGAAGCAGGCGGCTGAGTTTTTATTACTTGCCAGCAATCTTGCGGACTCGTTTTGGCCTGGCTGGTTCTTCCACTGGTTCAGGTGTCACGGGTTCTTCAGGAACCGGAAGTACCTCGGGTTGTTCCACTGGCGCAGGGGCTGTTCTGGCAGTTCCGTTAATTTGCGCAAAGTATTCCTTTACAGCCACATCGTTATAAAAGATAAGGGAGAGAATACCAACAACCATGGAAAAAACATTCCCCAATAAGAACGTACTGATTTGAAAAACGGCAAGCGACTGTGCTGGATTGACGGGACCGGGTTGAGTGCTTAGGAGTTTTGCGGCGTAGATGATCTCGAAGACGCCCAGAATAGTGGGCAGAATTGTGATTGGAAGGCAGACAATGCCAACAATCGTACCAAGCGCTGAAGCCGATGCGACAAATCCCCAGAAAAGATTGATGACGCCGCTGGCAAGGGTCATCGCTGCAATGGCTGTGAATAAGCCGGGTCTTTGATTTGGATATGTTGTGTTCATTCGTTACTCCTTGTTTTGTCTGCCAAATATAACGAATGAAAATGGCTTTGGTTGCATCATCATGGTTGTTGGAATGTAAGCATCAAACCGCCAAGGTAGGATGCTCCATTGGGGTCCTTGCAGGTTGGAGCCGAGATATCGGGAACAGACGCCCCGCCTGTAACAACGCGGACGCTGTAAACGGTATCTGCCTTCATGACGAAGTCTGCGTATCCATTCCCAAGCTCGGGCTTGAATCCGGTGAAGGAGTGATCCTCACCCTGAGGCGACGTGATGATGATCTCGATCCCCGCAATTTGTTTGCGGCGCGCATCCATAAGAATGAATTGCAATAAACCGGACTTCGAACCGGGCTCACAGACCGTCTCCTGGCCGACGAGTGTGAAGGGATCTCCGGGCGGCGGGACGGGTGTGAATGTCGGGCGAGGCGCAAAAGGCGAAGCTGCCACAGGCGCAAGAGCGGTTTGAGCAAAAGGGCTTGTTGGCGTTGGAGTAATTGCTTCCACAGTGGATTGCGCTTCAGTGGCCAGGGGTTCTTCTGTAGGGGTATTGGTGGCAGGAGCCTCGGTCATATTGATGATTGGTGTATTCACCAAAGGTGTGCTTACAAACGCCACAGGTGTGGGTGGAAGGCTGGCAAAACCTTGCTGCAAGTCAGTGGCGAGCTGGGCAAGCGGCTGCACATTTTCAAATGATTCACCGGCGCCGACCATGCGTTGAGCTTGAGCGCTGAGTTCGCCGGTGGGATCTGTATCGCCAAGTAATTCAAGGCGTACACGGGCTCGTTCGAGGTCATGAGTGGATGCATAGGATGCCGCGATGACAACCCGATATTTATCCTTGAAGTCTGCGCGCAGGATGGCGGGATTCGCGTCCACGTATGTCACAGGGGAGATTCTCCATGAGTACGCCAGACCAAGCCCAAGTCCGATAAGAAGCGCGAGCAGGATGTGGATTATTTTCATGGAGCAGTCGCCCCCTGCGGTTGATAAGTCTGCATGGCGGTGAGTAATCCTTGCAGCAGCATGATCTCGTTTTGAGTGAAATCGTTGTTGTTGGCGTAGTCCAAGGTGGATGCAACAATCAGCGCCGGGGAATCGCTTCCAAGGATCGCCAGACGACGCGCGGCAGTTTCAGCATCATGATCGCTCTGATGCGCCTCCGCAACCATCAGCACATAATCGGCGCGGTAATCCTCACGCAAAATATCGGGGGTTATGTCAGTATACTGAATGGGATTGATCACCCAGCCATAAATAAGACCGAACGCGATGCCAATGCCCGCCGCAATCATGATCGTGATCCAGTTTAATTTGGTCATAGTGAGATTATAAACACAAAGTGGGAAGTAGACATAAAAATATCCGGGCAGGCGACCGGCGGCACCCGGAGACACTTCCTTACCGTTGCTATCTTTCGATCCTGGCGGGGTTCGAAAGGCTGCGCCGCGCCGGGCCTGCCCGGACGCGTGCAAGGATACCCGATGTATGAGGGAGTGTCAACTTGGTTCGAAGATCGGCTTTGATGTTGATATAAGGGCTGCCCTAAAGAATGTATTTTCAAGTTATCTTTTTAATGGTTCTTCCTGATAACTTCATTGCAGTCAAAGGGTTATAATACGCACATTAATTTTAAGAGCATCCGGCCGCCTGCTGGATGCTCTTTACAAATCACTTCGGAGGAGAGAAATGCTTAACAAGCTGTTGTTCCACAATTTCCCAAATATCAAGAGCTGGCTCACCCGCCTGCAATATGAATTGATATCCATGCTGGACAAGGATAGGAATGCCATTGTCATGAACTTTGGCTACTCATCCCATCATCAGGGAACCGACCACCTTCCTCTCGAAGTTGAAGATGAGATTCACCGCTACCCACTCCAACTCTATCATCATGTCGCCAAGTCCATTGATTGGGCGGGCCGCGATGCGCTTGAGGTTAGTTCTGGGCGGGGCGGCGGGGCGAATTTCGTTATGCGTCACTTCAGACCCAAATCCTATACTGGAGTGGATTTCTCAACACGCGCCATCGAATTTTGCCGCAGTCATTACAAAATGGATGGCCTCAAATTCCATCATGGCAATGCCGAAGCCCTCACCTTCCCCGATAACTCCTTTGATGTGGTTATGAATGTGGAGGCATCCCTTTACTATCCCAACATTACAAAATTCTTTGCGCACGTAAAACGTGTGCTTAGACCGGATGGCTATTTCCTTTATACCGATCTGCGCTATGAAGAAAAAGTTGAGATATGGCACGCGCAATTAAAAGCAATGGGCCTAAAGCTCATCAAGGAGGAAGAGATCACGGAAAATGTTTTGAAAGCGATTGAACTCGACCGTGAACGAAGAATTCAAGTGGTGGATAAATATGTCCCTGCCATTTTACGGAAGGCCTTTTATCACTTTGCCGGTCTTTCTCCTGATGCCATTAAAGGCTCGCCGCATCTGGATAATAGAAGATACTGGTACTTCGTACTTCAAAAAGCGGAATAATAAAAACGGTGCGTCATGCGGCGCACCGTTTTTTTATATCCAATTTCAGTAAATCATGAATTTGCTCCGGAGCGCGGACTTCAGTCCGCTTTGCCTTTGTAAAATTGCAGACTAAAGTCTGCATTCCGCTCAATCTGTGATTTACTGAATTTACTCATGTGAGCTTATGAATCACCCCGAAGATATAAACAGGAAAGCGTCCCAATGTTGAAGCCTTCGGGACGTTCTGTATATTTTCTTCCTTGACATTAACGTTGCGTGAGGGTTTATAGTGCCGACTATGAACGGGAAGTCTGGTGTTTTACCTCACGAACATGTGATTGACCATCACGTAAACTCTGGTTTTGTCGACTCTCTTCTCCACCCTCAAGCCATTTTGATTCGAAAACTTCTTACCCGCCCCGGCAGACAGGAACACAATCAAATTTTGATAGATGATGAAGAAAATATTCTACAAGCTTTGCAAGCAGATGTGATAATCCAGTCACTGTTTTATTCTGGAGACGAAATGATCTCAGAAAAACTGAGGAGTCAACTACCGCCAAACACAGCCATCCATGAAGTGGCAAGGAGAACCTGCAAGAAAATTTTTGAGAACGACAAGATTTCCCGCATTTTTGCAATTGCGCAAGCTCCACGGCTCTCCAAGTTTGAGTCTCTTGCGCAGATACACAAAGACATTGTTGTTCTTGAAGATGTCAGTATTTCAGGGAATGTCGGATCAATTATTCGCACATCCCTCGCGCTTGGGGTTGGAGGCATTGTGTTATTGAGCACAGATCCCGTTGACGTTTATGACCGCAGGCTTATCCGCGCCAGCCGGGGATACCTTTTCACCCTGCCTGTGGTGACCGCAACAACAGAGGAGTTGATCAATTTTTGCAAGCAAAAGCAGATGCAACTGCTCGTGACAGATGCGCAGGCCACAAAACATATCCGCGAAATTGCGTCCCTTCCCCAACAACTTATGATCGCCTTTGGCAGTGAAAAGGAAGGTTGTTCCCAAATCCTTAAAAACGCATCCACCCTACAAATTAGAATTCCAACAGATAAAAAGGTGGAATCCTTGAATGTCTCCACTGCCGCAGGGATCACACTCTACAACAGAATTCACTTCAATCAGGCAGGATAAGATAAACCATCCTTGCTCCCTTGACATTAACGTCACGTTAGGGTTTATTATAAAAAGTTGTGGCGAAGGCCGCTTTGACTGTCCCGACAAAAAAGTGAATTTACCATGAATCAATCAACATTTACCGTTAAACAGATATCCAAGATGGCAGGGGTCACCCCACGGACTTTACATCACTACGATGAAATCGGCCTCCTCAAGCCATCCCGAATTGGAGATAATGGCTATCGCTACTATGGAGAGGAAGCTCTGTTGAAGCTACAGCAAATTTTGTTCTATCGCGAACTGGATTTTCCGCTCAACGATATCAAGAAGATCATCGGACGCCGTGACTTCGATGTGCTGGGCGCATTACAAAGCCACAAGGATGCGCTGCAAAAGCAGGCTGCGCGATTAAACCGCCTGCTGGTTACAGTGGATAATACAATTCATCATTTGAAAGGAGAAAAAATCATGAGCCAGAAAGATTTATTCGAAGGCTTCAGCGAAGAAGAGCAGGAAAAATATGCCCTGGAAGCGGAACAATTATATGACCCTGAAACTGTGCGCGAATCCAACCGCAAATGGAAGGCATACTCCCCAGCGAAGAAGGAAGCCATTCTGGTCGAAGGCAGGCAGGTCTATCTGGATATGATCGCAGCCATGCCAAAAGGCGCATCCAGCAATGAAGCGCAAGCTATCGTCGAACGCTGGCGCAAGCACATGGATTATTTCTGGACTCCGAACCTCAATCAACTTCTCGCCTTGTCCAATGGATATAACGATGATCCAAAGTTCAAGGCCAATTTCGACAAGATGCATCTGCAACTCGCAGAGTTCATGCGGGAAGCGGTGAAGGTGTATGTGGTAGGTAAAAAGAAGTAAAAATATAAAATGTCCCGCAAAATTTGCGGGACATTTTATATTTTAGGTTAGACAAATAGCGTGATATGTCCATACGGGCTGCCACGTAACATTTTCAAGCTCGGGGGTGAAGGAAAAGAAACAGCCCTTAGTTAAATGCCTTCCATGAGTTTGTGACAAACGGCACTTGAAACCCACCTTGCAAAAATGTAAACTGGTTGTGTAGGTGTTCATTTTTTTCGTATAAGCGACTCGCAGAGTGTCGCGCTAGCCCCAGGAGGGCACTTGGTTATTATGCGTACCATTGGGTTTCGCAGTTTGACCGCTGTGCCAGCGGCTGGTTTCTTGTTTAGGCATGTTCCTTGGGAGGGACGAGATGAACGTTAAAATAATATGTTCGCAGATCATACGGGGACTGGTAATTATTCTACTTGCGCTAAGTATGAGTGGATTATTACCAAGGGAAAATGTCTTTGCCAGCAATGGTATTTACAGGTCACCTCACTCGACAGACGTGGGCGGGATGATTGACACGAACACAACTTGGAATCTGGCGGGCAGTCCTTATATCGTTCTCGCGCCTCTACTGGTAGTAGAAGGTGTGACCCTGACCATCGATCCGGGGGTGACCGTCAAGTTTGCCAGCCACAAGGCGCTGCAAATTGACGGTCAGCTTCATGCCGTGGGGACGAGCGGCAGCCCAATCACTTTCACATCGAATATCGTGCCGTCGCACGCAGGAGATTGGGACTATATTGTCTTCACGGATACCAGCGTGGATGCCGTTTACGATATTGACGGCAATTACGAGAGCGGATCCATTATCAAATATGCGGTCATTGAATATGCAGGTGGCGCAAGCGTGAGTGATAATGGCGCCTTGCGCCTTAATGGCGCCGCACCCTTCATTACCTATACAACCATCCACAATAGCGCAACGGCGGGTATACGCGGATTCAACAATCCTGGAACGCTCAAAATGACTCATAACTCGGTCACAGATAACTCCGGGGTCGGAATCAGCGTGACCAATGGCTATAGTGGGTATACTGAGATCAGTTACAGTACGATAAACAACAACACAAACTCAACCGATAATCCCTCCGACGGAGGCGGTATTTTTGTTGATGGCAGTGCCACCGTAATCAACAATAATACGATCCGTAATAACACTGCTCTATCGAATGGCGCCGGTCTGTATGCCGTTTGGGGAAGTACCGCAACAATCAACAACAATCTTGTCGCGGACAATTCGATCTACAATTGTCCGCTGTGTTGGGATAGGTACAGTGTCATTGTTTATGGGTTTAATCCATCAACGATCAGCGGCAATGTGATCATCAATAATGCGACTGGCGGTATATTAAGCGTCCATGGAGGACATGGCGATATCTTTAATAATATTATCAGCTACAACAATGGCATAGGGTTGCATGTAGACTCGGCAGAAAGAAGCGTCTCGCATAACATTATTAGCGATAACACTACTTTAATCAATTATGGTGGCATCCGTGCCGGCGGGAATCCGACGATTACCTATAACAGCATTCTGCGCAATACAGCCACAAACAACGCCGCGATCTTCCTCAACGTTGCGTATGATGTGGGCGATTTCAGTTCGAACACGATCATGGACAATGTAAACAGCGAATTTGATAATCTGCGGGCAGTCTATATCGAATATGGAAGTCCGACTTTTAACGGCAATAACATTTATCGCAATAACGGTTATTCAATCTACAACAACAACGCACAGGGCTCACCGACGGTCAACGCGGAGAACAACTGGTGGGGTACTGCCAGCAGCCCGGCCATTCAGGGGCTTGTCTATGATTGGTTCGATGATCCCAACAAAGGCATCGTTGACATCAGTCCCTACCGCACCGGCATCAATACAGCCGCACCCATGTCACCGCCGATTGGCGTTGTCGTAACTCCAAGCTTGAGCATGATGGGTGTGAGTTGGACAGCCAACCCCGAGAGCGACCTAGCAGGCTATAAAGTTTATTGGGATGCCGATTCGCATTACCCGTATGCCAATAGCGCGGACGTGGGCAATGTCACCAGCTATAACATCCCCGGCCTGGGCGCGGGCACAGATTACTATATCGCCGTCACGGCTTATGACTCATCCCGGGATGGCTCGAACGATATGACCGATGGCAACGAATCCTGGTTCAGCGTTGAAAAGACAGACAGATTGGATTCACCCCCAGCCGCATTCAACAAGGTCAGCCCATCCAATGGAGCGACTGGTCAATCGGTCAGCCCAACTCTCAACTGGGAAACTAGCACGGATGCGACTTCCTACGAATACTGCTACGACACATCGAATGATAATGCCTGCTCAAGCTGGGCAAGCAATGGCACAGCCACCAGCAAAGGGCTGAGCGGATTGAGTCCGAATACAACCTATTACTGGCATGTGCGCGCACTCAATACAGCCGGCGCCACATACTCGAATGGATCCGCAACCGCCTTTTGGGCGTTTACTACCAGCGGCGCACCTGATGCATTCAACAAGACCAGCCCACCCGACGGAGCAACCGATCAATCCATCAACCTGATATTAAATTGGGGAAGCAGCAACGGCGCAACTTCATACGAGTACTGTTACGATACATCCAATGACAGTGCCTGCTCTGTTTGGGAAAGCAACGCAGCTTCAACGAGTAAAGCGCTGAACGGCTTGAGTCAGAACACAACGTATTACTGGCATGTGCGCGCGATAAACGGACTTGGCACAACCTATTCGAACGGCTCCGAGACAGCGTTCTGGTCATTCACAACGATGGCCGATCCGCCCGCTGCGTTCGATAAAACCAGTCCGCTCAATGGAGCGTTGGCATTGCCCACCTCTCTGAGCCTGATATGGGGTGCCAGCACAGGCGCAGACTCATATGAATTCTGCTACGACAACACGAATGACGGGAGCTGTTCACCCTGGACCAGTAACGGCTCTGCCACGAGTGTTGCATTGACCAGTCTGACTGCGGGCGCCACCTATTACTGGCAAGTCCGCGCGAACAATGTGGGAGGGGCAACCTACGCCAATTCGTCTGTCTGGTGGTCGTTCACAACAATGAACGATGTTTCTCCGTTTGCAGATGTGCCGTTCAATTATTGGGCACGCTCATATATTGAACGTTTATATGCGGCCGGTGTCACGAGTGGATGTTCATCCACTCCGCTCATGTATTGCCCGGCTACGCCGGTTACGCGGGGGCAGATGGCGATCTTCCTGTTACGCGGTATGCATGGCAACGTTTATACTCCCCCACCCGCAACTGGTACGCGCTTTACCGATGTTCCGCTTGGCTCTTTCGGAGCCGCATGGATCGAAGAACTGGCGTTTGAAGGAATCACAAGCGGATGTACTCCCACCACTTACTGTCCGAATACAGCGGTTACACGCGCACAGATGGCGATCTTTTTGGTGCGAGCCAAACATGGAATCGCGTTTGTTCCTCCAACCGCAACAGGAATCTTTGCCGACGTTCCAGTGGGATCTTTCGGAGCCAATCATATCGAACAGTTGGTGACCGATGGTATTACCAGCGGATGCAGTATTCCAAATAGTTTCTGTCCGGGCACAGTGGTCACGCGAGCGCAGATGTCTGTCTTTCTTGTAAAGACATTTAGTCTGCCATAGGAATATAAAATTTAGTAATGAAAAAGAGTCTCCTTTCGGGGACTCTTTTTCATTACGTATCACTGAATTCAATTTGGAGATATGAGTTTCTCCTAACTACTCGCTCCGCTGTAACGTTTGAGTCCCAGCTTCCATACTTTCGAAGCGACAAAAAAACTAATGAAGCTGATCGCAACATACATCAGTATCTTTCCAATGACCAATTCTCCACGCAGCGCCTGTAATGGGATTGTAGTAGCCACGGCAATGGGGATAATGAATGTGACGATAATTCGCAGCCACGCAGGATATACCGTGGCGGGATAGCGCCCAGAGTCCATTAAGGCTTGCAGGATGGTGACGTTGTTGTCAAACTTGGTGAACCAGAAAGTGAGGGCGATTAAGACAATCCACAGGCTGTAGATGATGATCGTGCCGGTGATGGCGAGCAGCATAAAGGTCAGGATGTTGAACGGGGTCGTGACGTCTCCCGCCATGTTGATTCCGACGACGATCAAAATGATCGCCAGGACCAGATCCCAAATCCTCCAAACAGTGATGCGTGAAAATGTGACAAGGAACATGCTGTTGACCGGTTGCAGGATGGTGTAGTCCATCGAACCATCGCGGATGCTCTGGTTGAATTTTTCAGTGTTGGGCCAGATAAGTGCAATCATCAACGTATTGACAAGACGAAAGACGCCCAGCAAAGAGATCAATTCACCGAGTCCCCAACCGCCGAGCGTGGTGGTGTTGCTAAAGATAATATTGAGGCTGAGTAATTCCCAGCCGAGCCACATCAAATTGAGCAGGATGTTGACGACCGTATCGGCGCGATAGGCAAGCGCCATTTGAATGTTGACTTTGAGAAACGAAGAGAGAAGTTTCAAAGTATGCATGGTTACGCTCCCACTGCCGAATAGCGCTTCACGCCATTGCGCCACACCCAATTAAACAGAAGTGCTGAGATGCCAAGCCAGATGAACGCCATTACATATCCCTGCATGATCTGTTCTGCGGATAACTTTCCGCGTATCAGCTGGATGGGATAATATAAAAGAAGCTGAAAGGGAAGGTATTGGGCGATATCTTGAATGACCTTTGGCATGAGAGTCAGCGGGACGAATTGACCAGAGAAGAGCAGGATCAACGCAAAATAAAACTCATGGATGGAATATACGCGCGTCGTCCAAAAGGCAAGGGAAGTGACAGTCGCCGACAACAGATAGCCAATGACGAATGCCAACAGCATGACAGGGATGGCGAGTAATATGCCAGTGATGGATACGCTGCTGAAATCTGGCTTGAAGAGGAAATACAAAATAATCCAGATCGGAGTGAGTCCCATAATGGTTAGCATTTTGAAGGCAATGTTGTTGACCAACCCATTCGTGAGCATGGGATGAATCGGGCGGATTAATTCGCCTGAAAGACTGCCATCCTGTATTTTGTATCCAAATGTATGAATGACGATATTGCTGGTGACCTGATCGCATATCAACAGCAGCATGTAATAGGTGATGAAATCATTGGCGGTGAAGCCGTTCACGCTGCCTTTTTGGTTGGCGATGCTGGTCCACACGGCAAGGTAGATGATGGGGGAAACCAGCCAGTAAAGCAAGTACATCAGCAGGTTGGCGCGGTATTGCCATTGTTCCGCCCAGTTCACCTGCCAGAGTCGTTTGATGATAAGAAACATATTTGCTCCTATCGTCATTGCGAGGAGCGCACTTCGCGACGAAGCAATCTCCAATCCATTTAGCGAGATTGCTTCGGGCGAAGAACAAGAACGCCCTCGCAATGACGAATGCTATTGATTAAACGCCTGCTCAATCACATCCTCGATGGGTGGATCGGTGATGGTAATGTCGTGGATGGGCAGATCAGCCAACAGTCTGGATGTGATGCGTGTGACATCCTCCGCTTTGACCTGGATGTAACGCTTCTCCGCATCCTCTTCGTTCTGGACCTGTGTGCCGTATCCGCTTAGATCGTGAGAATCAGCGTCTGTGAGCCTGACTCCGATCAACTTGAAAGGCGCAATCTTGCGCGAAAGATCGTTGATGCCGCCATCATACTTAAGCTGGCCTTGATGAATAATAATAATGCGCTCACACAATGCGGTCACATCCGCCATATAATGACTCGTAAGCAGGATCGTCGCACCTGTACGTTTGTTGTATTCACGTAAAAACTCGCGGATGCGCGCCTGACCTGTGATATCAAGCCCAATGGTGGGTTCGTCAAGAAATAAAACTTTTGGACGATGGAGCAGCCCAACGGCGATCTCACATTTCATGCGCTCGCCAAGCGAAAGATTACGCACAGGCTTTTTCATCAACGGCTCAAGCTCGAGCATCTCATCCAATTCTTTATACGTTTGCTTGTATACATCATCAGGGATTCGGTAAATGGCCTGGTTGAGCAGGAATGAATCTGAGGCGGGGATGTCCCATGAAAGACGGTTGCGCTGCCCCATGACCAAAGTCATCGAACGCAGGTAATCAGGCTTAAGTTCCCAGGGAGTGAATCCAAGCACGCTGGCTTGGCCGCCCGTGGGATGCAGCAATCCCGAAAGCATTTTGAGTGTGGTGGTTTTCCCCGCGCCATTCGGCCCGAGGAAACCAACGATCTCGCCCTGTGTAATCGTAAAGTTGACATGCTGTACCGCTTTCACATCCTTGTATTTTCGTTTGAAAAAGCTGCGAACTGCCGCGCTGAATCCCGCTTCACGCTCAGGCACTTGATAGGTCTTGCTCAATTGTTCAACGAATATGGAATTTGCTGACATATACATTCTCTCCTGTAAAGGCGAAAATTGTATCATTACTAGAACAAAAGTGCTAGTTAAAAAATTCGAACTTGCCTGGAACTTATTTTCAAAGATAACGTCAGACAAAGTGAAAATAAAATTCCGGAGATGAAAATGAAAAAGTCACGATTGTTTTGGACAGCTCTGCTTTTTATGATTGGATCGATGCTGGCCGCCTGTTCAGGCTCAGCCTCGACATCGTTAGCCGGCGACTGGAAATTGATCTCATACGGATCACCCGCCAACCCGACGCCTGCTTTGCCATACGTTGAGACATCACTAACCTTTGAGAGTGACGGCACACTCGGCGGCAGGGTGGGCTGCAATAGTTTTAGCGGCGATTACAAAGTGGACGGAAATGCCGTCACCTTTGGAGCCATCGCCGCAACCGAAATGGCTTGCGACGAACCGATCATGCAGCAGGAGAGCGCAGTCTTCAAAGTGTTTATCGATTCAGGGACATTCAAAATGAATGGCAATACCCTGACAATCCTATCTGCCGACGGCAATTCTGTTGTAGTACTTTCACGCAAATAAGCCTGTCATAGATTACACCAATTTTCGCGGAGAATCTCCCAAAAATCCGACGCTAATTTATTTACAAACGAGGGTAAACAAAAAGCTCACCCACGAAAGATTAATATCGGGGTGAGCTATGTTATGCGTTTCTTTTCCAAATCGCCCATTGATTTCGCCCCGCTTGCTTCGCCTGGTATAGCGCCTGATCCGCATAACGCATAAGATTATCCAGGCCTTGTGTGTCTTCTTCCAACTCGGCAACACCGATGCTAAGGGTCACGTGGATGGAATCCCTGTCAACTTCAAATGGCTTGCTCCCCACAGATTTACAGAGTCTTTTTGCGATCTGTTCAGCTTCATTTGACGGCGTACGCGGCAGAAGGATTACAAACTCCTCACCGCCATACCGCGCCAAAATATCCCTTGGACGCAAATGTTGATTTAAGCGATTTGCCAGTTGGCGCAAAACTGTATCTCCCGCCGCGTGTCCATAGGTATCATTAACTACTTTGAAATGATCGATATCAACCATTAAGATGGCGAGATCATCAGGTCTTTGTGGGCGGCTAAATATCTGTTCCGCCTGTATGAAGAAATATCTGCGGTTCGCCAGTTCTGTCAACGGGTCTGAGATGGAGAGTTTGACCAACTCATCTTCAACCTTCCTCCTTTCCGTTATATCGCGGATGGCTGCGATATGTACCGGCTGCCCTTCCCAGGTAATGAAACGGGCGGTAATTTCCACCGGAAATATGCTTCCATCCTTTTTCCGATGGTAACGCAGGGGAATAACGATGACCTGATCGCTGGGTAAACTTGTATTGGTGGCTTTCCTGGTGGATTCGGGTTCCGCAGACATGTCAGTGTTTTTGCGCGCCAACAATTCCCCGCGGGTATATCCATATAACGCGCTGGCGGCAGTGTTCGCTTCGAGTATCTGACCGTCTTCATTTCGAATAATAAAGATGGCATCAGACTCAAGATCAAACAGCAGGCGGTATTGTTCCTCACTTTCGCGCAAGGCTTGCTCTACCAATTTTCGCGCAGTGATATCTTCTTTAATGGCGGCATAGCGTATGATGTTTCCGCTCTCATCCAGAATCGGAGCGATCACCGTATTCTCCCAGAAGATGTCAGCATTCTTCTTTTTATTTATCAACTCTCCGCGCCAGGGTTTGCCCGCCGTAAGCTGCGTCCACATTTCATCGTAGGTCTCAGGTGGAGTTAATCCTGATTTTAGAATGCGCGGATTCTGTCCCCTGACTTCTTCAAAGGAATAGCCGGTCGATCTTGTAAAGGCCGGGTTGACATACTCGATACTGGCGTCAATATCCGTGATGACGATACTGCTTGGGCTTTGCTCGACAACAACCGACAGGTTGCGCAACTCTTCATTTACAGCGACCAGGTCCGAGGTCCGCTCTGCGACGCGATTTTCGAGTTCCTTGATCAGGCCGTTTAATTCCCCGCTCAAGTTATTGAAGGAATTTGTCAGATATCCAATCTCATCGTTGAACTGAACGGGGACGACAACATCCAGCTTGCCTTGATTCATGGTCTGCACGCCCGCCAAAAGCAAATCGAGCGGATGACCAATCCCATAATGAATGACAAGCGGAATGCCCATCAATAAAAAGAGGCTGCTTAGAAAAATCGCGATGGTAAGCGGGAAAAGGAAGCGGTGCAGATATTGTCGGAACGAGATGTATTCATCTTGAATAATTCCCTGCGGCCCGCTTTCGATCGGCAGATTCAAAAAATTCGCCTGCTCCTGTGGGGCCTGCGATGGTTTTACACCAATAGCCCAAATCGCAGATTCCGGGCGGTCATTAAGATGGTGATGTATGGATTCTGGCAGACCGTTATATGTAATGTCAAAAGCGCCGCTGTGATACAAAACGACCTGGAAGGTGTAAATTTCCTGTGGCTGATAAAAAGCGCGAACCTGATAATAAGTGATGACCATGCGATTGAATTCACTACGCACGAATATTCCGCCATCGGGATCATTCTCAGGATTCAAATCCACTAACAAGGGAAAAATGGCCGGCGTCTGGGTAAAATGAAGTTGATACTCTCTATGGGAAAGATCATCGCCAATGCCAATCGCTCCGTCATTGGCGATGTAGATTTCCTGATAATCCTGGCCAAAAAACGGAAAAGGAAAATTCACTTTCTCCGAAGGATGTACGTTTGAATCTGTAATGGGCAATTCCACTCCCAGATTCGAATCAAAAGCAAAAGGGATTTCAGTAACTGTATAACCGCCGATGTCGTTGGGCAAGAAATGAAGAGTGCGATGATCAACAATCGCAGGGGTAAACTCCTGCGCATGGATGGGAGTAACCACCCATGAGATGATCCCAAAAACCGCCAGACTGCTGGTAAGCAGCGCTCCTGAGAACTTTGCCATGAACGAAGTGGATTCCGCCTGGAATGTCAGGTAATTCAAGACAAAAAAGAACATTGTGAATAAAATCCCCACCGACATATTGATATGATAGGCCGAAGTGGAAACATAGTGATTGGTACGCAATGCATTAAGAATACCCAAATATAGGGGAATGATAAAAATGAAGACAAATCTACGGCTGGCGGCAATATTCCAATTTCTGATTGCATTGCGCGCAAAGACAAAGATCACCCAAAGAAGCCCGATTACCACAACATAATCCACATAATCAGGGCGGTAGACGACCCTATCGGATTTGAGCAGAATAAAACGCCAGACCGCAAAGCCCGCTTCCCATAACGCGTATACACCCATCAGAAAAAGCGCGAAGTATCTTTCGTTTTTCAATTTTGGGTCAGGGGTTGGGAAGTAATACGCAAACTTAAGAAGGAGGAACAGCAAAACCCCAAATGAAGTATTCTCCAAATAAACGATATACAATTGCTCGGCAGGCGGAAAGGAACTCTCAAAAAAAAGAAGCAACGAAAAAATAGTCAAACCAGCAAAAACTCCCATCAACAAATCCCCCAACTTTGATGGCGGCAGGCGTTTTCTCACAAAAATCTGAAACCCCAGATATATCGTGATTAGAAAAGCCAATAGAAATTGATTTAGATAACTAATCGATGCAGGCGTCAAATATATATTCAACATTTTGCCGAATTTATTATAGCCTCGAAACCAAAAAGTAAAACCTACATCCTGCCTACAAAAAACTACGTAAATTCAGATATACGATACCAGATTTCCACATTGAAGTTTATCATCTTGCTGTGCAGCACATCCATCCCCAAACCTGGTTCAGCAGGCGCAGCCGCGCGGGGTTTCATCATGGCTTGTGACTGGAACATGAAAGGCGCTTCTTCATCGAATGAATTTTCAAGGAAATCATAAACGCCTAACAATTTAACTCGGAAAGCCGCGGCAACTTTCTCAGCCTTGGATTTGGCTTTCGTGAGCGCCGATTCCAGCCCGCGCTCACGCGCCTCATCGTCTGCGTACTTCCACTCGATTCTTTCGAGCGCGGCATTTTTCTGTGAAGTGATGATATCCAGCAAATCAGCGATCTGACCGAGAGCATCGCATCTGACTCTTAACCGGTAGCTGGCACTCGACGATTTGAGCAATACGCCGCTGGAAGTTTCCACATGCACGCCCTGTAAGTGAATGCTCCCAGCAGGGACGCCGAAACGAGTCAACTCATCCACAAGCTGACTCACCTCCCTGGCCTTCTTCATCGCCTCATTCCCGCTGACAACCGACGAGCCTTTCACAGTCACGAACAAGTCCGCGTAAGTGGCGGAAATTTCCTCACGATGAGATGCGGAAATCTTTATTGTGTCGGGTTTCTTTTCCATAAAAACATCCTTATTTATTTTCTGCCAACCAGCGCAGCTTTAACCAGTGACTTGAATCAGGTCGTGCCCAAGGGTGGTGTTCGCGTACTCGGTTCAACGCCTCTTCTGCGCTTAATCCCTCCAACAGAATTAACACAGCACAACAAATGGTTGACGAGCGGTTCATCCCTGCCACGCAATGAACGAGAACGCGTTGATTCATTTTCAATCTTTCTATTACCCACCCGGCTTCATTACGGATTTCGCCCACCGTCATTCCTTGCGAGCCTTCGCCTTTTTCAACTGCGCGGTCGTTTGGGTTGATCTTCCCTTTTTTCACCCAACTGCTGGGTTTTTCACCGAGATTTAATACAGCATCAATTTGCGGGCGTTGTTTGGGTTGGGCATCAAGTCCGCCAATAAATAATCGTCGATTAATCGAACGGTGATTTAATTTTATCGTGATAGGGTCGCCTCCGAATTGTCCATGGGTTTTCCTGGGCTGGGGAACCAACCTGCCCTGCATGGGAGGTGCGGGAGACCAATCACGCTCCACAGTAAATGATGGCCTTTGACTCTTCTTGATTTCAAATTTCACGCGCTTTGCAAAGAATTGCATATCAGCAGAGGCTGCCCCGCGCAACCCAAACAGATAAAAAACATCCTGATTATTTGGCTGCCGCCAGGAAAACATATAGGCAATAATGCGGGAAGGATCGTTCAGTGGACAGTTTTCAAGCGAAATGAAAAAATCATCGCGTTTTAGTTTTGAGATATTTGAGAAAATCAATTTTAGAGGAATGTGTTTCCCCCGAACCTTTTCAAGTATTTTTCCAGCGCGCTCAAACAACTTGGATGAAACAGGTTGAAATCCTTGAACTTCCAAAGTAAGGTGACGATCACTTTCCTGATACGAATCGAAACGCGCACCTTGAAGTAAGGAGGCAAAAGGATGCTGCACGATGCGAGTGTGAGTTCGTGATTTAGGCATAATTACCTTACATGAAAACTGGCACAGTCGATTTGACTGTGCCAGTAATTTTACTCTCCGAATCCTTTCTTACGGAGTATTGAGGCCATCACCAAACTCTTCCTTCCGTTTGAAACCATCACCTAACTCTTCTTTTCGCAAAGCCGGGAACAATAGGACTTCGCGGATGGAGTGTTTATCTGTCAGCAGCATCGCGAGGCGGTCCACGCCCATGCCGAATCCTCCATTGGGCGGCATCCCGTAACGCATGGCGCGCAAATAATCTTCATCCATCGGATGTTTCTCTTCCTCATCGTCAGTGTAATCGCGTCCCATTTCGAGGAAGCGCTGTTCCTGATCCAGCGGATCGTTCAACTCGGTGAAGGCATTGCAAATTTCAAAGCCAGCCACATAACCTTCAAATCGCTCCACGGTCAGCGGGTCACCCGGTATGGATTTCGCCAGCGGTGAAATGTCACGCGGATAGTTGTAGAGGAATGTCGGCTGAATGAGCGTCGGCTCAAGGAACTCGCCCAGCAGAAAGTCGATCATCTTGCCGCGTGCTGATTTTGGATCAGGCGACTTGTTCCCATGTTTGGATCGAATGGCCTTGAGCAAATCTTCAGCAGTCTTATGCTCAGCAATATCAATGCCGCTGGTTTCGAGGATTCCAGCGCGCATTTCCACGCGCTTCCACGGTGGCTTGAATTCCAACTCATGCTCACCAAATTTGACCTTGGTGGAACCGGTCACTTTCTCGGCAACATAAGCCACCATTTGCTCGGTCAATTCCATCACTTGCAGGTAATCAGCATAAGCCCAATAAAACTCAAGCTGTGTGAATTCAGGATTATGCTTGAATGAGACACCTTCATTGCGGAAGTCACGTCCGATCTCATAGACTCGTTCAAGATTGCCGACAAGTAAACGCTTAAGATACAACTCGAATGAAATGCGTAAATACATATCCTGATTGAGTTCATTGTGATGAGTCACGAATGGACGCGCCGCCGCGCCGCCATATAGCGGTTGCAGGATCGGAGTCTCAACTTCGAGGAATTCATGCTCGTCAAGAAAAGTCCGCAGGGCTTTGATAAGCGTGGCGCGTTTGCGGAAGTTATCGCGCACATCCGGGTTAACAGCCAGGTCGGCATAACGCTGCCTCGCGCGTATCTCAGGCGACTCGAGTGCGGCATAGCGGATCACCGTGCCATCCTCCTGGGTCACGTCTTTGTCAGCAGGCAGAGGTGTCACAGATTTGGCAAGCAGCTTGAAGTCGTGGACATGAAGCGTGATCTCGCCCGTCTTCGTGCGGAACATGACTCCCGTCGCCTGAATAAAATCGCCAAGGTCGAACATCTTATTGAAGAAATCCACGCGATCTTTGCCCAATTCATTGACGCGAAAGAACAACTGGATCTTGCCGTCGCGGTCTTCGATGTGAGCAAAGGAAACCTTCCCCATTGCGCGGCTGGCACGGATGCGGCCGGCCAGGGTAGCCTTCACTTCGGGTGTGGCATCTGTTGAAGCCTTCTCCGCAGATTCGAATTCCGCGATAATCTGCGCGCTGGTATGAGTTCGCTCGGCGCGCGTGGGATACGGGTCGATTCCCTCAGCGCGAAGTTCCTCGATTTTCTGCAAGCGGATTTTTTCCAGTGTAGTGTATTCAGACATGACGTATGTTCTTTCCTGTTTAGGACTTAAAAAAAGCCCCGCGAATAGACGCGGGGCAAATAGTCGCGCCTAATATTAGCCGACTTTGATGATATTAACGTTGTAGGTTCCGCCGGGGGTTTCCACTTTAACGGTCTCGCCTATTTTGTGCCCCAAAATGGCCTTGCCGATCGGAGACTCATTCGAGATTTTGCCCTCGCGCGGATTGGCTTCCGCCGCACCGACAATCACAAAGGACTCAGCCTCGAAGTTCCCTTCTTTAATCGTCACCTTTGAACCGACTTGAATGGCATCGTGCTTTTTAGCTTTGCCGTTTTCTTCGATAATATGCGCTGTGGCAAGCAAAAGATCAAGTTCCTGGATGCGCCCTTCAACGAAAGCCTGCTCGTTCTTGGCTGCTTCATATTCGGCATTCTCGATCAATTCCCCACCCTCCATGGCCTCGTGTAAACGCGCTGCCACTTCCTGTCGCTTGATGGTGCGTAGATGATCCAGTTCCTCTTGAAGCTTCTGAAAGCCCTCTTTGGTAAGGAAATTGGTTGTCATGATTTGTCCTGCCATATAGAATTTTGCATCTCTGGATCAGAGATGCAAGTGATTAAAAATTCCGGTGGTATCGCCCGGAAAAGTGGCGCTAATATAACACGTTTCAAAAAGCGTTACAAGAGCCGGAGCATTGCAAATCATTGTTATTGCGAGGCAAAATATACTCGATAATGCCTTTGGTTCCCCCCAATTGGACTAACTACTTGTCTATGCAAATTTTCGGCACAACCAGACCGACTGGGGATTTTGGGAGGCAACCCCAAAGAGGCGCGGATCATTTCCCAGCCTTTGCAGGCTTCTGCTTCGGATGGTTGATCAGCAATTTGAAAAGGCCGCCAGGTCCCAAGTGTGCAGGATGAAAAGGTTCATTTCTGATATATTCGATGTGTAATCAGTTTTCAAACATGAAACACACCAAATCCAAAAGGAACACATCCATGACCACTCCACTCCCCCGCTCCAAAGTAACAAAGAATCAAACCTGGAATGCTGAAAGTGTTTTTTCCTCCCCCAAGAAATTTGATGCAGAAATAAAAGCCCTGCTCGAAAGCCTTGCGCCGATCAAAAAGTTTCAAGGCCATCTCGGAGACAGCCTCGATGTGTTTCTTGAAGCGATGGATGCAATCGAGGTCATTTCAAAGCGAGCGGCAAAAATACAGGTCTACGCCACCATGTCCAGCGCAGTGGATACGGCCGATCAACAAGGCGCAGCGATGAACGGCAAAGCCATGAGTGCGCTGGCTCAGGTCGG
Source organism: Chloroflexota bacterium (assembly GCA_016234535.1). Lineage (GTDB taxonomy): Bacteria > Chloroflexota > Anaerolineae > Anaerolineales > Villigracilaceae > Villigracilis. Next base: position 5,141 of record JACRBH010000179.1, on the reverse strand, counting down.
CGCAGCAACATCCTTTGTTGAACCTGAGCTTCTCGCCATCGGCGAAGCAAAATTGCGCCACTGGCTCAAAGATGACCTGCGCATGAAACTGTATGAACACTACTTCAACGATCTCTTCCGCAAACAGGAGCATGTCCGCAATGCTGAAGTGGAGGAATTGCTCGGCATGCTGCGCGATCCATTCAGCAATACGCGCATCACAACCAATATGCTGGCGAATGCCGATTTCAAATTCAAACCTGCCCGCAATAAAAAGGGCAAAAAAGTTGACCTGACCCAAAGCACCTTCGACGCCATCCTCAACGGTTCAGACCGTAAGGCGCGTCAAACCGCGTGGGAAAACTATAACGATCAATATCTCGAACATAAAAATACGCTCGCGAGTAATCTCACCACATCCATTAAACAAAATGTGTTTAATATGCGGGCTCGCAAGTTCAATTCATCGCTCGAATCCACCCTCTTCAATGGGGATGTCCCAGTTGAAATGTTCCACAACCTTCTAAACATTTTCAAAAAGAATCTTCCCCTTTGGCACAAGTATTGGAAGATTCGCCGCAAAGCTCTTGGAGTGAAAACACTTCACCCTTATGATGTCTGGGCACCGCTCACAAACAAAAAGCATAATGTCCCATTCAAAAAAGCTGTTGACTATATCTCAGAGGGCCTCGCGCCGATGGGCGATGAATATGTCAACGTGATGCGCAAGGGATGTCTGAAGAATCGCTGGGTGGATTGGTCCCCGAATGCCGGCAAACGTCAGGGCGCATTCTCGACCCGTGTTCCGCAGGATACGCATCCCTTTATTTTGATGAGCTACACCGATGATATCGGCAGCATGAGCACACTCTCGCATGAGTTGGGACATTCCATGCACGCTTACTACGCCAGCCGCGCCCAGCCCATGTTCTACTATTTGTATCCATCCATCATCGCAGAGACCGCATCAAACTTTAATCAGGCAATGACGCGCGCGCATCTGCTCAAGTCTAATCCCGATAAATATTTCCAGATTGCATTGCTCGAAGAAGCCATGGACAACTTCCATCGTTACTTCTTCATCATGCCCACCCTCGCCCGCTTCGAACTTGAGACGCATCAGCGCATCGAAAAGGGACAACCTCTCACTGCCGATTCCATGATCGAGTTAATGACCGACCTTTTCAGCGAAGGCTTCGGCGGCCACATGAACCTGGATCGTGAACGGGTCGGCATCACCTGGGGTACGTTCACCACTCACCTATATATTGATTACTATTCTTTCCAATATGCCATTGGCATCTCAGCGGCCAACGCCATTGCCAAACGGATTATCAATGGCACGCCGAATGCCGCTGAAGACCACATTAATTTCCTCAAAACAGGTTCATCCAAACCGCCAATGGATGTGTTCAAAACCGCAGGCGTGGATATGACCAGCACCCAACCCATCGAAGACGCGTTTGAAGTCTTGGGCAGTTACATTGATCGTCTAGGAATATTGACGAGCAAATAGAATAGTTGTAGGTCACGCTTAAAGCGTGACCTACAAAACTCTTGACAAATAGACATTTATCTATATAATACCAAATAGAAGGTCGTCAATATGAAATTCAACCCTGTCCTCTTTGCCAAAGCCATCTCTGACGAAACCCGCCAGAAAATCATGAACATCTGCTGCTGTGATTCGCTTTCAGTAAATGAAATCGTTGAAAAGCTGGATGTCTCACAACCTACAGTCTCACATCACCTTGCCATTTTGCGCGAGGCTGATTTGGTCACAGTCCGCGAGGAAGGCAAGCAAACTTTTTATTCATTGAATCAGGAAAATGTCGCCGTTTGCTGTGGACAGTTAATGATCAAGTTCGCACCTGAAAGCATCACCACTGAAAATCTTCTCAAAGTTCTTAAGGCTTAATCGGGACGCGTCTTCGGCCGAGGCATGTCCCGTTTTTTTTAGCAACATACATAGACAAACTTCTATATAAATCGTCATTGCGAGGAGGGCGCTTTTCCCGACAAAGCAATCTCATGCAAAGTTGGAGATTGCTTCGCTCACTACCGTTCGCTCGCAATGACGAAAACCAAAAGGAGAAATCAAAATGACCCAATCCCCCACCCCCATCCATGAGACTGTCCGCGAGCATTATGCTGAGCGGATCAAAAGTTCCGCTTCATGCTGCGGCGACAGTTGCTCCAGTCCCGAAAGCAATCTCTACCCTGCTGATTTGCTCACCACCGTCCCAAGCGATGTAGCCAGCACAAGTTACGGCTGCGGTGACCCGATCACACTCGCGTCACTGATACCCGGTCAAACCGTGCTTGATCTTGGCTCAGGCGCAGGACTCGACTGTTTGTTGGCTGCCCAGAAAGTCGGTCCAGAAGGACGCGTGATCGGCGTGGACATGACTCCCGAGATGATCGAGCGTGCCAAAGCCAACGCGAAAAAAGTCAACGCGACCAATGTCGAATTCAGACAAGGTTATCTCGAAGACCTCCCAGTTGACAGCAACACCGTGAACGTCATCATTTCCAATTGCGTCATCAACCTCTCGCCTGACAAGGAAAAGGTTTTCAACGAAGCCTTTCGCGTACTTGCGCCCGGCGGCAAACTTGCGGTCTCGGACATTGTCACCGACGGCCCGCTTCCCGAAGCTGTCAAGCAAAGCTTGAGCGCGTGGGCGGGATGCGTGGCTGGCGCAGTCGAAGCGAAGGATTACATCGGCATGATGGAGTCCGTTGGCTTTACTGACATTTCTATCAAACCACTTTTCTTCGATAAGGAAACTGTGGACAGCGCGTTGGATGAAATGAAACTGGATGTGAAAGACTATCCACGGGAAGCTGTTTACAAAGCGGTGTACAGCGCAAAGATCACAGCCTATAAACCTGCATAAGTAAAACAGGTGACAGTCACTTTTTGGAAGTGACTGTCACCTAATCACGGAGAAAAGTAGATGAACACCAGCGAGTTGGAGTTTCATAAAATCTACGCTGCCTTTCAGCCAAAGATACTTCGTTACCTGACGCATCTGGCTGGCGAGTCTGAAGCCGAAGACCTGACACAGGAAACCTTCGTAAAAATTCATCAGGGACTGGAAGACTTTAGGGGCGAGGCGCAACTATCCACGTGGATCTATCGAATCGCAACAAATACCGCGCTAGACAGATTGAGGAGTCCATCCTTTCAATGCGTCATCCAATCACCATTATCGGAAGATTTGGATGAAACCAGACTTGTCGATAAGGCTATCTGTCCCGAAGATAAAAAACCTTTGATAGAGAAACAACTCATTCGGGAGGAAATGAACGAGTGCATCCGAGGGTATATTGAAAAACTTCCTGAGAACTATCGAACCATTCTTGTATTAAGCGAGTGGGAGGGACTGAAAAACAACGAGATTGCCGAAATCCTGGGGGTGACATTGGATACTGTCAAAATCAGACTGCATCGCGCCAAGTCAAAACTGAAAGAAGAACTCGAAACCCATTGCGAATTCTATTGGGTCGAGGAAATGCCGTGCAGCGTGAAGTAAATACATACTGATGCAGGGGTGTATCCTTTTTTGATAAGCTCCGTCTATAAGGGTGGAAAGGAGATGATATTCCATGAAACTGGATGATCGTATAAAAGCATTGATCGCAGTAGGCGCTTCCATCACTGCGAACTGTCAGCCGTGTCTGCAATCCACCACGAAAATGGCGTTGGAAAGCGGAGCCGACGAGCAGGAAATCGCGGAGGCAATCAAGGTCGGGAAAAGAGTCCGAGCAGGAGCAGCCTCCAAAATGGACAAGTTTATCCTCGACCTGAATTACGCAATCCCCGCTTCCGAAGCCGTAAGCAATGGGGACTGTGGATGTGACTCATCTGTAAAAACAGCAATGGAAGGTAAAAATGGATAAGGTACAAGTCTTAAATCGCAAATATGAAACAGTAGCTTGGGGGCTGCTGGCCATTCTCTGGGGCATAACCATCCTGTCCGACTTCATCCCCTTTGGAGTTGGCGTTTTGGGGACTGGCCTGATCGTGCTCGGAATCAATGTAGTTCGATCCATCAATAATCTCCCCACAAAGGATGATAACAATGGATTCGGAATCCTCATGCTCGCATGGGGTGGACTTGAACTCATGCGCCCGATCCTGCGCATCCTCTTCGAGTCCGCTGATTTGGACTGGGTGATCTTCGCGATCCTGTTAATCGGGTTGGGCGTGATTCTGTCCCTGCGCGGATTTCTACGCCCATTGTCAACACACGAAAGGAGTAACAGCCATGGATCTTGAAAACGGCAGAAACTTATTCCGTGGGATTATGATCCTGATTGCCGCGGCAATTGCTTATTGGGTCAACACAACTGCCGGGCTTGCGCTCGCAGTGTTTGTGGGAGTGTTGACATTACAAAGCGTATTCACCGATTGGTGTCCAGCAGATTTGATCCTCAAGCCAATGGGGCTGAAAAAGAGCTCGAGCCACACCAATTAAAGCATCAAGAGTGGTTGACTAACATAGCCGTATCCACCCAAACTATATACGACGCGCTCCACAAGTTGTGGAGCGCGTCGTATATAAACAAAATCTCTTCTAATTTCATTGTAGCACACCATGTCAAGTAATAAATCAGTCGAAAGGGTGGTTTATTTTGCATCCATGTTTGATAGACTGTTCCCAGCAAGCATCCCTACTTCAATACTGAAGCACAAGGGATGCGTTGTTAATCAGCAAATTCGAATCAGGAGGCATTATGTTCAAGCGCCGTTTAGGACGCAGTAATCTCGAAGTAAGCGCGATGGGCTTGGGTTGTTGGGCAATGGGCGGGACATGGACTTATGATAACGAACCACATGGCTGGGGTCAGGTGGATGATGCCGAATCGATCCGCGCCATTCATTATGCCCTTGATGCAGGAATAAACTTCTTTGACACGGCGGCCAACTATGGGTGTGGACATAGCGAGCAAATACTCAGTCAGGCCATTGCGGATCGTCGCGACAAGGTTATCCTGGCGACGAAGTTCGGCTACCTTGTGGACGAAGAAAAACGCACTGTCTCGAAAACCGATGATATTATCCCTCGCATCCATCAGGAATGTGAAGATAGCCTGCGCCGCCTGAAGACCGACTACATCGACCTCTACCAATTTCATAGGGATGATTATGACCAGGA